>NZ_JBVBEF010000123.1:0-19213 GCF_055456055.1 Bradyrhizobium sp. LeoB3 | reverse complement strand
ATCCTGCCTTGCGTGCAGTAATGCAAGGGCGTGCGCAACGGCCAAAGCGGCCGCGCCAGGCCTTTCCGCGGATAACTCGCGCGGCGAGTTGGTCATCGGGAGCCGGGCTCCCGCTCTATCACTACGACATTGAGCGGTGCCGTGAGGCTTTCGTTGGCGAGCGCCGCAGTGTCGCCGACGACGCGGCCGACCGAGAAGACAGCACGTTCCTGCAGCGCGCGATCAAGGATGGCGGCTATGGCGAACACCGTCACCTCATCGTCTCCCTGGTTGCGGCGACCAGCATAGGTTGCCCCTCGATCAGTGCTTCGCCGGCGAGCTTTGCGACGTCGCCACAGCCGCGGTACACGCCCTTGTTCTGTTACCTACTCGGGCGAATGCCGGAAGCCTTGATCATCCCGAACATCATGCTCAGGGTAGGCCGAAATGGAATATGAGCTCATCGTACGATCGGATGCGACAGGAAAGGAAAAGGAGGGCAGCTTGCCGGTCGAGTCTTCAACGCGCGTATTTGGGGCGAAAGTCCATCGCGGTCCAAACGAGTCCCTGTCTCGCCATTGATTTCGTTATCATCGGACGGCACTCGAAGCCCAGACCGTTATGAGCGGCAGGACAAACGGTGCGATGCGCGTGTGGTGGGGCGTCCGCCTGCGTACGGCATGTTCATCCGCCTTGGCTATGTCGATGGAAGACAATCGGCGGATCCGCGCCGTCGACGAGACCGGTCAAGATCGGTCCCTGCAGTGCGCTCTCAAGGCCGTCTTGTACCGACCAACCGGGCGTCGCTTGGCGGCGACGAGCTTGGATGATGTCACCACGTCAATGATCCTTCAGTCGAAGGGGTAGCACGAGCAGTGCAATAGGCATTTTCTGCCGAATCAATCGCTTTCCAATTCGAATAAATCGGTAATAAGCTGCGTTCCTTGGACAACGGAGTCGCCCAGAGCGTGGAGTAGTTTGCCTCACTATGGATTTGATGGAGAATAGTGTCGGTGCATGGCGCGTCGGCGTGCTGTTTTCGCAGACAGGCGTCACATCGACGATCGAGCGGACGCAGCTGAATGCCACCTTGCTCGCGATCGAGGAAATCAACGGGAAAGGAGGAGTTCTGGGACGGCCGATCGAACCCGTGTTGTACGATCCTGCTTCCGATCCCAAGAAATTTCGGACTTTCGCGGAGCGGTTGTTTCAGGTCGATCGGATCAGGCTCGTGTTTGGCTGCTACATGTCGAGCACGCGCAAGCAGGTTCTGCCCGTGGTAGAAGCGCACCGTGGTCTCCTGTTCTATCCGACCCTCTATGAGGGTTTCGAGTACTCGCGCCATTGCATCTACACCGGCGCGGCGCCGAACCAGAATTCACTGCAGCTCGCCAAGTTCCTCCTGTCCGCCTATGGCAACAGGTTTCTGTTCGTCGGCTCGAACTACATCTATCCCTATGAGTCGAACCGCGTGATGGCGGACTTCGTGGTGCAGAGCAAAGGCAAGGTGCTGGACGAGATCTATGTGCCCCTGCGCCCGGATCCGAAAGATTTTGACAAGGTCATCAGCCGCATCAAGAAGACTTCGCCCGACGTCATCTTCTCCACTGTGGTGGGCAGCGGCACATCCGTGCTTTATCGTGCCTATCGCGCGGCCGGCCTGGATCCGGCGCGCATGCCAATCGCGAGCCTGAGCACCAGCGAAGCGGAGGTTGCGGAAATGGGTGCCGAAGCCGCCGAAGGCCACATCACCGCCGCTCCCTTCTTCGAGACGCTTTCCTCGCCGGCGGCAAAGCGCTTCGTCACCAGCTTCAAGGAGAAGTACGGTGCTGATGCTCCCGTCACCGCCTGCGCCGAGGCCGCCTATTTCCAGCTTCATCTGGCGTTTCGTGCGGTGGCGAAATGCGGCTCCGACGATCCCGAAC
The DNA here is from genome assembly GCF_055456055.1 of Bradyrhizobium sp. LeoB3. NCBI lineage: Bacteria > Pseudomonadati > Pseudomonadota > Alphaproteobacteria > Hyphomicrobiales > Nitrobacteraceae > Bradyrhizobium > Bradyrhizobium sp. LeoB3. The sequence goes on along the minus strand of NZ_JBVBEF010000123.1, from coordinate 17,309 downwards.
AGGTGCTCGGAAACTTGCGCGACGCAGAATTCGATGCCCCGCAGGGCCGCGTCAGGGTCGATCCGGAGAACAATCACACCTTCCTGTGGCCGCGGATCGCCCGGCTCGACCGTCACGGCCGTTTCCAGACGGTCTGGAATCCCGGCGTGCGGGTGAAGCCCGATCCCTATTGTGTCGTCCAGAGCCTCGACGATTGGTCGGTCGAGCTGCCGTTGCTCCACTCATGAGCACCCCGTAACGGAGAACTGGACGTGGCCATCCAAATTCTTCGGGACTTGCGCGGGTTGCGGGTTCACGTCGTGCATCCGGCTGACACCGAGCGCACGAGGTTGGTCGAGCATCTGCGCCGCATCGGGTGCATGGTCGAGACTCAGTGGCCGGTGCCGGACTGCTGGGCCGAGGGTGCCGACATCGTGCTGCTCGCGATCGAGCACGACGTACGCGAGGAGATCCAGCAGCTGTTGAAGTCGGATGCAAACCACCGGCCGACGCTGATCGCCGTTGTCAGCTACGAGGATCCGTCCACGCTGCAGCTTGTGCTCGAAGCCGGCGCGGTCGCAGTGATCGAGCGGCCGATCAGGCCGTTCGGTCTGCTCACCAACCTGACGATCGCGCGCAGCCTCTGGCTCGAGCGGCGCGAGGCCGACAAACGCGTGCGCAAACTCGAGCGCAAGCTCGCCGGCATCCAGCGCATCCAGAAGGCGAAGGTCATTCTGATGGACGGTCAGGGATTGAACGAAGCGGAAGCATACGAAACGATCCGCAAACAAGCGATGGCGAAGCGCTTGTCGATGGACGACATGGCGGCCGCGATCATTCACGCAAACGAGCTGTTGCAATACCGCGTGAAAGGTGATTAGCTTTTGAGGCGTCGCGAGAGGAAATCCTTCTCGCGACTTTTGCTGGACCATCGATGCTGCTGGTTCAGCTCAGGCTAGGTAAGCCCGAAAGATCCGCGAGGATCTGTCGGGCTTTTTTGCTTTGTGGGGTCGAGATTCGCCGCCGACGCGTTAGCGTTTTCGGGGAGCGGCCTGATCTGGGATTTTTCTGGCTTCGAAACAACGTGCTTCGGCGCGAACGGCTTGGTGTGCCTCGACACATGGGGAGTGTAGGTATGGCGATCGACAGACGCAGGTTTCTGAGGAATGGCTTGCTCGCAGGCGGCACGGTGATCACGTCGCCATGGGTCTTTCAGACCGGCGTGCGTGCGGCGGGCGAGGTCAAGGTCGGCGTGTTGTTCTCTCTGACCGGAGGTCTTTCGATTATCGAGAAGTCGCTGCATGACGCCACGCTGATGGCCATCAGCGAGATCAATGCCGCCGGCGGCGTCAAAGGGATGAAGGTCGTGGCGATCGCCGAGGACGGCGCATCCGATCCGAAGACCTACAACGAAAAGGCTTCGAAGCTCGTGATCCAGGACAAGGTGCCGACCGTGTTCGGTTCCTACACGTCGGCGAGCCGCAAGGCGGTGCTGCCGGTGTTCGAGAAGCGCAACAATCTCTACTTCTATCCGACCTATTACGAAGGATTCGAATGCTCCAAGAACGTCATCTATACCGGCGCCGTTCCAAACCAGCAGCTTTCGAATTTCATCCCCTGGATCATCAAGACGCTCGGCAAGAAGAAGTTCTTCATCGTCGGATCGAACTACATCTATCCGCGCGAAATGGCCAAGGTCTCGAAGATTCTGATCGAAAAGAACGGCGGCGAATGGATCGCCGACGAATATCTCGAGCTCGGCCATTCCGAATGGGGCTCGATGGTCAACAAAATCAAGAGCTCGGGCTGCGACGTTGTGCTGTCCAACGTGGTCGGCGACTCCGTGGTCGCCTTCTACCGCGAATACAAGAACCAGGGCTTGACCCACGACAAGCTGCCGATCTGCGCCACCGTTACTTCCGAGATCGAGATCGCGGCAATGGGCGCGGAATATGCGGTCGGTAGCTACACTTCGTTCCCGTACTTCCAGGCGATCGACACCGATCGCAACAAGGCCTTCGTCGAGCGCTACCGCGCCTTCGTGAAGGATCCGAAGGCGGTGACGCACCATGCGCTGGAATCTTCCTATTTTCAGGTGTTCCTGTGGAAGCAGGCGGCCGAGAAAGCCGCTGAGATCACGCCAACCGCGATCCGCGAGGCGGTGAAGGGACAGGAGTTCGATGCGCCGAACGGCCACGTGAAGATCGATCCCGAGAACCTGCACACCTACCTCACGCCGCGCATCGCGCAATGGCTCCCGGACGGGCAGGGCAAGATCATCGACGCCTATAAGGAGCCGGTCGTACCGTTGCCCTATGTCGCCTATGGCGAGACCCCGACCAACCTGTTCTGCACAGGCAAGGGGCTCGACACGGCCAAGCTGAAAACCTGATCGAGGCATACAGCCTCCGCCGCGCTTGCTCGCGCGCGGTGGAGGGTGGGGCGGTGGCATGCTTGAAGTTCTCTTTATCGGTCTCAGTCTCGGGTCGATCCTGCTTCTGGTCGCCCTTGGCCTTGCGATCACCTATGGCGCGATGGGCGTGATCAACATGGCCCATGGCGAGATGGTGATGGTCGGCGCCTATGTCACGGTGCTCTCGGGCATCTGGCTCGGCACCAATATCTTTGTCGCGATACCGCTCGCCTTCATCGTCACCGCGCTGCTCGGGCTCTTGATCGAGCGCGTGGTGGTGAGGCGGCTCTACGGCCGCCTGCTCGACACGCTGCTTGCGACCTGGGGCATCGCCATCCTGATCCAGCAGGCGGTGCGGCTGGAATTCGGCCTGTCGTTTCTCGGCATCCACCTCCAGGGCCTCGGACCGGGCCTACAGAACGTCGCAGTGCCGCCGTTCCTGCAGGGCACGTTCTCCATCCTCGGCGCCGACATCAACCGCTACCGCACCTTCATCATCCTGGTGACCGCGATCCTCGCGCTCGTGACCTGGTTCATCATCTATCGGACGTCGATGGGCACACAGGTGCGCGCCATCATCCGCAATCCGAGGATGGCCGCGGCCTGCGGCATCGACGTCACCCGCATCAACGCTCTGACCTTTGCTTTCGGGTCTGGTCTCGCCGGCGTCGCCGGTGTGATGATGTCCGGCTTCAAGACGGTGTTTCCCGATATGGGCACGTCGATGGTGGTCGACGGCTTCCTTGTCGTTGTCATGGGCGGCGTCGGCAGCCTGCTCGGCTCGGTGTTGTCGGCAGGCATCCTCGGCGAGATCAACGGGCTGGTGGCGGCAGCCACTAACGACATCCTGGCGCGTGCGGTCGTGTTCGGCGTCGTCATCGCCATCATCGTGCTCAAGCCGAAAGGGCTGTTCGCCCTGAAGGGGCGCTAGCGATGCCGATGAAACGCAAGATCGACTGGGCGATCTATGCCGCGTTCGTGGTGCTGGTGATGCTCCTGCCGCTGGTCATGGATGCGTTCTGGCTGAATCGGGTGGCGAAATATCTCGTGTACGGCATGCTTGGTGTCGCCGTGGCTCTGTCCTGGGGCTATGCCGGCATTCTCAATCTCGGCCAGGGCCTGTTCTTCGGCGCCGGCGCCTACATGCTGGCGATGTCGCTGAAGCTCGCGAGCACGACCAGCCTGCAGCAGGGCTCCGACAAGCCGGTGCCGGATTTCATGCTGTGGAACGCCGAGCCGGGCGCGCCGACCGAGCTCTGCTGTATCAACAAGGCCTCGTTCCTCTGGCTGCCGTTCCAGAGCCAGTGGTTCGGTGTTGCCATGGGACTGATCCTGCCGGTGCTGCTCGCCACCATCCTCGGCACCATCGTGTTCCGCAAGCGCATCTCCGGCGTATTCGTCTCCATCATCACGCTGGCGCTGGTGCTCCTGGTGCGGCTGGTGGTGATCGACTCGCAGCCCGTCACCAACGGCTTCAACGGGCTCACCGATCTCGGCTGGTTCAATGTCGCGGGCCTCGAATTCGACCCCTACATCGTCCCGACCTATTACCTCGTCGCGGTCTCGCTCAGCCTCGTCCTTGTCGGCACGCGGCTCCTGATCGACACGCGTTCCGGCCTGATCTTGCAGGCGGTGCGCGACGACCAGAATCGGGCGCGCTATCTCGGCTTCGACGTGCCGGCCTACCAGACCTTTTTCTTCGCGGTCTCGGCGGCGATCGCGGGTTTTGCCGGCATGCTTTACGTGATCGTGTCGGAGTTTGCTTCCCCGACCTTCATGGACCTCACCTTCTCCATCACCATGGTGGTGTGGGCCGCCGTCGGCGGGCGCGCTTCGATCCTGGGGGCCTGCATCGGCGCGATCCTGATCAACACGATCTCGGCCACTGTCAGCGAGACCGAAGGCTTTGCCGAGGCCTGGAAGGCGATCATCGGCCTGATCTTCGTGCTGGTGGTGCTCTATCTGCCGCGCGGCCTTGCCGGGCTCGCGCATGATTTCATCGATCGCTTGCTGGCGCGCAAGCCTACGGCTTCGCCGCAGGCGCTGCCGGTGAGCGAAACATCGTCACAATTGGCGGAGTAGGCGATGGCGCGATCGGCACTCACCATCGACGGCTTGAGCGTGGATTTCGAAGGCTTCAAGGCCGTCAACGGCGTGACCATGACCGTCGATGACGGCGAGTTGCGCGTGCTGCTGGGCGCCAACGGCGCCGGTAAGACCACGCTGATGGATTTGATCTCCGGCAAGACCAAGTCGACCGATGGCCGCGTCTATCTGCACGATACCGACATTACCAACTGGGAAGAGCACAAGATCGCGCGCGCCGGCATCGGGCGCAAATTCCAGATCCCGAGTGTGTTCAAGGAACTCACAGTTCGTCGCAATCTCGAAGTGGCGAGCTGCAAGAAGCCCGGCGTGTTCGCCAATCTGCGCTTCGGCTTCGGCACTGATGCGGAACGCAATGTGGATGAGGTGCTGGAGCTGATCGGTCTCACCGAGGAACAGGACCGTATTGCCGCCTATCTCAGCCACGGCCAGACCCAATGGCTCGAGCTCGGCCTCCTGATCACGCAGAACCCCAAGATCATCCTGCTGGACGAGCCGACCGCCGGCATGACGCAGGCCGAGACCCACAAGACCTCGGAGATCGTCAACAACCTCAAGGGCCGCCACACCATCATCGTGGTCGAGCACGACATGGCCTTTGTGCGCGAGATCGCCGAGCGTATCACTGTGCTGCATCTCGGCCAGGTGCTGGCGGAAGGAAATGTCGAGCAGATCGAGAACAATCCGAAGGTGCGCGAAGCCTATCTGGGATCGAAGGGGATTTCGTGATGCTCGCCTTTGCCCATGTCGACAGCTTCTATGACCGCAGCCATATCCTGCATGATGTCTGCCTGGACGTACCCGACGGCGAGGTGACCGCCGTGATGGGCCGCAACGGCACCGGCAAGACCACGCTGTTGAAGACGCTGATGGGCCTCACTGACCGGATGGGTGGCGAGATCAGCCTCGATGGCGATGATCTTGGCGCGAAGCCGACGTTTCAGCGCGCGCGGGCAGGCATCGCCTATGTTCCCCAGGGCCGCGAGATCATCCCGGATTTCTCGATCCGTGAGAACATCCTGATGGGCTCGTTTGCGCGGAGCGACGGCAAGCGGGAGATCCCGCCGCTCGTAGCCGAGCTGTTCCCGTATCTGATCGACAATCTCGACCGCAATGGCGGCGTGCTGTCCGGCGGCCAGCAGCAACAGCTCGCGATCGCGCGGGCGCTCGCCGCCGATCCGAAGATCATCCTGTTGGACGAGCCCAACGAAGGCATCCAGCCGTCGATCGTCGAGGAGATCGAGAACGTCATCATCCGCCTTAACCGGGACGTCGGACTCACCGTCATCCTGGTCGAGCAAAACGTATCGTTCGTCCGCCGCGCCGCGCAATGCTTCGCCATGATGGAGAAGGGGCGCGTGGTGGCATCGGGCAAGATCGGCGAACTCAGCGACGCGCTGGTTCACCGCCACATGGCAGTGTGAACGGAGCGTCGCGGTGGCAGGCAACGGTGCGTGAGAACCAGAACCAGTGACCAGAAAACCGCAAGGAGAGCGATATGTTGCACGGTGATATTACTTCCAGCAACGACACGGTGGGCGTCGCCGTCGTGAACTACAAGATGCCGCGGCTTCACACCAAGGCGGAGGTGCTCGCCAACGCTCGCAAGATCGCCGACATGATCGTCGGCATGAAGACCGGTCTGCCTGGCATGGATCTGGTGATCTTCCCGGAATATTCCACCCATGGCATCATGTACGACTCCAAGGAGATGTACGAGACGGCGTCTGTCGTGCCGGGTGAGGAGACAGAGATCTTTGCCGAAGCCTGTCGCAAGGCGAAGGTCTGGGGCGTGTTCTCGCTCACCGGCGAGCGGCACGAGGAGCATCCGAAGAAGGCGCCCTACAACACGCTGATCCTGATGAACGACAAGGGCGAGATCGTACAGAAATATCGCAAGATCATGCCCTGGGTGCCGATCGAAGGCTGGTATCCCGGCAACTGCACCTACGTCTCCGAAGGGCCGAAGGGCATGAAGGTCTCGCTGATCATCTGCGACGACGGAAACTATCCCGAAATCTGGCGCGATTGCGCCATGAAGGGCGCCGAGCTGATCGTGCGCTGCCAAGGCTACATGTATCCGGCCAAGGACCAGCAGGTCATCATGGCCAAGGCGATGGCCTGGGCCAACAATGTCTATGTCGCGGTTGCCAACGCCGCCGGCTTCGACGGCGTCTACTCATATTTCGGCCATTCAGCGATCATCGGCTTCGACGGCCGCACGCTCGGCGAATGCGGCGAGGAGGATTTCGGAGTGCAATACGCCCAGCTCTCGAAGTCGCTGATCCGCGACGCGCGCAAGAACGGCCAGTCGCAGAACCACCTCTTCAAGCTGGTCCACCGTGGCTACACCGGCATGATCAATTCCGGCGATGGCGATCGCGGCGTCGCGACCTGCCCCTACGACTTTTATTCGAAGTGGATCGCCGACCCAGAAGGAACGCGCGAGATGGTCGAATCTTTCACCCGCTCGACTGTCGGAACCGAGGAATGCCCGATCGAGGGGATCCCGGCCAAGAAGGTCGCGCATCGCTGAACAGGCCTATAATGCGGCGCCGGCCGGACAGTCGGCCGGCGCACGCGAAACCATGAAGCAAGAGAGGATGCGCCGTCATGACTCTCGATTACGAAATCTACGACCTTGGCGACGTCAGGCTGCAACGCGGCGCCACCCTGCGTGGCTGCAAGCTGGCCTACAAGACCCTCGGCACGCTGAACGCGGCGAAGGATAACGTCATCGTCTATCCGACCTGGTATTCCGGCCAGCACTACGACAATGAATGGCTGATCGGGGAGGGCCGCGCGCTCGACCCGAACAAATACTTCATCATCATCCCGAACATGCTCGGCAACGGGCTGTCGTCTTCGCCGAGCAACACGCCCGAGCCGTATAACGGCCCGCGCTTTCCCCATGTGACGGCCTACGACAATGTGCGCGTCCAGCACCGCCTGGTGACCGAGAAATTCGGCATCACACACATTCGCCTTGTGACCGGCTGGTCGATGGGCGCGCTGCAGACCTTCCACTGGGGCGCGCTCTATCCGGACATGATGGACCTGATCGCGCCATTCTGCGGTTCGGCCAAGTGCTCGCGGCATAATTTCGTCTTCCTCGAAGGCGTGAAGGCGGCGCTGACGGCGGATGCGGCCTGGAAAGAAGGCTGGTACACCGAGAAGCCGGCCCGCGGCTTGCGCGCCGCCGCGCGCGTCTATGCCGGCTGGGGATTCTCGCAGGCGTTCTATCGCGAGAAGCTTGATCTCGATACGTTGGGCTACTCCTCGCTGGAGGACTTCCTGGTCGCGTTCTGGGAAGGTTTCTTCCTGCCCAAGGACCCGAACAATCTCCTGACCATGCTTTGGACCTGGCAGAACGGCGATATCAGCGACAACGAGATCTATAAGGGCGATTTCAAGGCGGCGCTCGGCGCGATCAAGGCCAGGGCCTACGTCATGCCCGGTCAGACCGACCTCTATTTTCCACCCGAAGACAGCAGGTTCGAAGTCGAGCATATGCCGAACGCCGAATTCGTTCCGGTGCCCTCGATCTGGGGCCATTTCGCTGGCGGCCCCGGCACCAACCCGGTTGACGTCGACTTCATCGACGTCAAGCTGAAGGAACTGCTCGCCAAATGACGGCCGGAGCATGATGACATCAGGTCAAACTCTATCCGAGGCTGCACCCCTCTCCCGCTTGCGGGAGAGGGATGGGGCGAGGGTGCCTCCGCGACAGGACTTTCCGTGGGGAGAGCGCCCTCACCCGGCGCGGAGCCTGTGCTCGGACGGCGCAAAAGCGCCGATCCGGGTACGCCGACCTCTCCCGCAAGCGGGAGAGGTGAAGATGTGGGAAGGAGACTGCGATGCTGCGCATCGAACGTGTGCTCGGTAGCCGGCTGGAGCCGGAATTGTCCGAGGAGCTGCATCGGCTCGAGCACCGCGGCGCGGTCGATATTGTAAACGTGCCTGTTGCCGACCTGGCGCGGCGGCGGTTGCTAATCACCACCCGTGGCGGCGTCGAACTGGCGATCGCGCTGCCGCGTCACCAGAAACTGTTCGACGGCGCAGTACTCGTGCTGGAGAGCGACAGCGCGATCGTCGTGCGCGCGGCGACCGAACGCTGGCTGAAGCTCGAACCGCGCTCGATCGCGGATGCGATCGAACTGGGCTATCACGTCGGAAACCTGCACTGGCGTGTCCGCTTCGGCGGCGAAGTTCTGTTCGTGGCGCTGGAGGGACGGCCCGAGGATTACATCGCAAGGCTGGAGGACATGGTCGCCTCGCGCCGCGTCGGCATCAGCGTGCTCGACGAGGAAGAGGACGTGCCAGATCATGCGGCGGCCGAGGACGATCATGATGGACATCACGTCCACCAGCACGACCAGAGCCACTAAGCGATGCTGTCGACCTTGCGCGCGCTATGGCAGGCAGACGGGGCGTTTCCCAGCGGCTCCTTCGCCTTCTCCTATGGGATCGAGGGCCTCATCGCGCTGCGCGATGGCCTAGACGCGCGCGAGTTGAAGCGGTTGGTGTCGGCGGCGTTGAAACATCGCTGGGCCAGCTATGACCGGGTCGCGTTGCTGCGCGCTTTCCGCTGCAACGGCGATCTCGCCGTCATCGCTGCTGTCGATCGCGAGGTGGAAGCCTCGACGCTGGTCGAGAGCCTGCGCGCGGGTTCGCGCCGCAATGGCGCGTCGTTTCTGGCCTCACATGCGCGGATCGGCAACGATCTAGCGGCGATCCTGCGCGACGCAGTGCGGTCCGGCGAATGCCTGGGCCATATCGCGGTGATGCAGGGCGCGGTCTGGTGCTCGGTGGGGCTCGACGAATACCTGGCGCAATTGACCTCGGGCTACACCGTCGCTTCGGGCCTGATCACCGCTGCGATCCGGTTAGGGCCGGTCGGCGCGCTGCAAGGGCAGGAGGTGCTCGCCGATTGCCTGCCGCTGATCGAGCAGCTCACGATGAACGAGACATTGCCCGATGCTGAGTTCGAAAGCTTTGCGCCCTTCCTCGACATCGCCGCGGCGCGCCACGCGCAGGCCGATCTGCGGCTGTTTGCCAATTGAAAGTGAGAAGGCATGCTGCTGACGCCTACGGAGCTGGAACGGTTGACCATCTTCAACGCTGCCGAACTGGCGCGCCGCCGCCGTAATAGGGGATTGAAGCTGAACTATCCCGAAGCGGTCGCGATCATCACCGACGAGATTTTGGAAGGCGCGCGTGACGGCCGTTCGGTCGCAGACCTCATCGGTCATGGCTCCACGATCCTCTCCACGGATGACGTGCTGCCCGGCATTGCCGCGATGATGCATATCATCCAGGTCGAATGCGTGTTTGCAGATGGCACCAAGCTCGTCACGGTGCATGAGCCGATCCGCCCGCCGCCGGGCGCTGCCGCCGACACCGAGCATCCCGGCGCGATCACCGCACGCAACGGCCAGCTCGAACTCAATGCCGGCCGGCGCAAAGTGAAGCTGACCGCGGTCAACACCGGCGACCGCCCGATCCAGATCGGCTCGCATTTCCATTTCTTCGAGGTCAACAAGGCGCTCGAATTCGACCGCGCGAGCGCGTTCAATATGCGGCTGGACATTCCCGCCGGCACCGCCGTGCGCTTCGAGCCCGGCGCGTCCAAGGAATTATCGCTGGTCGAATTCGGTGGGCGGGCCGAACTGACCGGGCTCAACAATCTCACCGATGGAGTCGGCACCGATCCGGCCGTGCGCGACGCGGCGCTGGCGCGAGCCAAAGCACGCGATTTCAGGGGAGCATAAGCTGTGGCGATGATCGACCGGCGCGACTACGCAGCGCTTTACGGCCCCACCACCGGCGACTCCGTCCGCCTCGGCGACACGTCGCTGGTGGCCGTGGTTGAGAAGGATTACGCCGTCTATGGCGACGAATGCCTGCACGGCGGCGGCAAGACCCTGCGCGACGGCATCGGCATGTCTGGCATCACCTCGCGCGAAGGTGCGCTCGACTTCCTGCTCTGCAATGTCGTGGTGATCGATCCCGTTATCGGCGTCATCAAGGGCGATCTCGGCATCAGGAATGGCCGCATCGTCGGCATCGGCAAGGCAGGCAACCCCGCGATCATGGACGGCGTCGATCCGCGGCTGATCGTCTCGACCGGCACCACCGTGCGCGATTGCGAGGGCCTGATCGCAACGCCCGGCGCGATCGACGTCCACGTTCATTTCGACAGCGCCGGCCTTGTCGAGCATGCGCTCGCCAGCGGCATTACCACCATGGTCGGCGGCTCGCTCGGGCCGATCACGGTCGGCATCGATTCCGGCGGCCCCTTCAATACCGGCAAGATGCTGCAGGCCGCCGAAGCCTGGCCGATGAATTTCGGCTTCCTCGGCCGCGGCAATTCCCATCGCGCGCCGCCGATGGTCGAGCAGCTCGAGACCGGCGTGATGGGATTGAAGCTGCACGAGGACTGGGGCTCGATGCCGGCCGCGATCGACACCTGCCTTCGCGTCGCCGACGACTACGATTTCCAGGTCCAGATCCATACCGATACGCTGAACGAATCCGGCTTTGTCGAGAACACGCTGGAGGCGATCGGCGGCCGCACCATTCACATGTACCACACCGAAGGCGCAGGCGGCGGCCACGCGCCCGATATCATCCGCGTCGCCGGCGAGATGCACTGCCTGCCGTCGTCGACCAACCCCACCAATCCGTTCACGGTCAACACCTTCGACGAACATCTCGACATGACCATGGTCTGCCACCACCTCAATCCGGCGATCCCGGAGGATGTGGCGTTCGCGGAAAGTCGCATTCGTGCGCAGACTATTGCGGCCGAGGACGTGCTGCACGACATCGGCGCGATCTCGATGCTCGGCTCCGACAGCCAGGGCATGGGCCGCATCCACGAGGTGATCTGCCGCACCTGGCAGCTCGCCTCGAAGATGAAGGATCAGCGCGGCGCGCTGCCGGAAGATCGCGAAGGTTTTGGCGACAATGCGCGCATCCGCCGTTATGTGGCGAAGTACACCATCAACGCCGCGCGGACCTTTGGCATTGCCGACCATGTCGGCTCGCTGGAAGACGGAAAGCTTGCAGACATCGTGGTCTGGCGGCCGGCGTTCTTCGGCATCAAGCCGGAGCTGGTCATCAAGGGCGGCTTCATCGCCTGGGGCGCGATGGGCGACAGCGCGGCCTCGCTGATGACCTGCGAGCCGATGCTCATGCGCCCGCAATGGGGCGCGTTCGGCCGCGCGCCCGCGGCGCTCTCGGCCTGCTTCGTGCATCCATTGGCGCTGGAGCGCGATCTCGCCGGCGCTCTCGGCCTGTCGAAGACGCTGCTGCCGGTAAAGGGCACGCGAAAACTCTCAAAGCGCGACATGCTCTGGAACGACCGTTGCCCGAAGATCAGCGTGGATCCTGAAACGTTCGACGTCTTTGTCGATGGCGCGCTTGCAACCTGCGAGCCGGCGCGCGAACTGCCGCTGGCGCGGCGCTATATGCTGAGGTGATGCAATGCTCGACAAGCTGCATCCCATTGAGCGCGCGGCGACCCATGCCAGTCCCGCCGCGGCACGTGTCGGGATCGGCGGTCCCGTCGGCTGCGGCAAGACCGCGTTGATCGAGGCGTTGATTCCGGTCCTGCAGCGTCGCGGTATCGATTTCGCTGTAGTGACCAACGATCTCGTAACCAAGGAGGATGCCGAGCGGTTGCGCCGTTCCGGGCTGATCGATCCGGCGCGTGTCTCCGCGGTCGAGGCCGGCGCCTGCCCGCATACGGTGATCCGCGAGGACCCGACGCTCAACATCGCCGCCGGCGACGATCTCGAAGCGCGGTTTCCCGGGCTTGAGCTGATCCTGTTCGAATCCGGTGGCGACAATCTCGCCTCGACCTTCTCGCTCGACCTGGTCGACTGGTGGATGTTCGTGATCGACGTCGCGGGCGGCGACGACATTCCGCGCAAGAAGGGGCCGGGCCTGCTCCGCTGCGACCTCCTTGTCGTCAACAAGATCGATCTCGCGCCGCATGTCGGCGTTGCGCTCGAGCCGATGCTTGCCGAGGCTGTCAGCGTGAGGGGAGGCCGGCCGGTGCTTGCGACCAACGCGCGCTCCGGTGCCGGCGTCGAGGCGGTTGCCGATGCGATCTCTGCCGCTGTCCTGTTCCGCGTTTGACGCCGGCCGGCGCGCCGAAGCGCGTCTCGCCGCGGACGTTGCCGGCGGTCGAACCGTGCTGCGGCGCCAGCATGTCGGCTACCCCTTTCACGTCACCCGCGGCTTCTATCTCGACGCCACGCGAGCCGACTTGCTCACGCTTTATTTGCAGTCGGCCGCCGGCGGCCTGTATGCCTGCGACCGTCTCAAGCTCGATGTGGCCATCGCCGCGAATGCCGCATTTCACCTGACGACGCAGGCCTCCACGGTCGTGCACCACGGACGCCAGTCCGGCGCGCTGCAGCAGCAATCCGTCACGGTCGGTCCGGGTGCGTTCTGCGCGATCGCGAGCGATCCCTATGTGATGTTTCCCGGTGCCGATCTGTGTCTCGACACGATCGCGACCGTGGCTGAGGGTGCGGTGCTGTTCCTGGCCGACGGATTCGCCATGCACGACCCGCGTCAGGCGGGACGGCCGTTCGCATCGTTTTCGAGCCGGCAGCGCATCCTGCGTCCCGACGGCAATGTCCTGCTGTTCGATCGTGGATCGATCCGCGGTGACGAGATGCGCGACGGCGCGCTCGGTGATATGGCGGCCGTCGCGACCGTCGTTCTGATCGCCCCGCCGGAAAAAGTGCCAGATCTCGGATCGTTCAGCAAAATCGTCGAAAGCTGCGGCTGTCTATCGGGTGCGTCGCCCGCGCCGAACCACGCCGGGCTCGTGATGCGGATATTGGCGCCGGACGGCGGCACGCTCGCGCGCGGGCTCGAAGCGGCATTCCATGTCGCCGGACGCGCGGCGCTTGGTTCCGATCTCGCACGTCGTCGCAAGTAAGCTCAGCGGCGCGCCAGACGGAAGTAGAGTTCAGACAGTCGCCCCGGCAAATCCTCGATCCGGTGCACCATCATCGTGTTGCCGCGACCGAAGATGCGCGACGCAGCTTGGATGCCGACCTTGCCGAGCACCACGCCGTAAGCATCGACGCCGACATTCTTCAAGCCGAAGGTGGCACGCCTCGCATCCTCGACCAGATCGAGCGGATCGGACACGTCGATGTCGGACGGCTCGCCGTCGGTCAGCACGATCAAGAGCTTGCGGCCGGAATTGGCCTTTGCGATCACCTTCCCCGCATGGCGTAGCGCGGTGCCAAGCCGCGTCGACAGCCCCGATCTCAGCCCGGCGAGCCGCGCGATGCAGCTCCGGTCGTACGGCTCCTCGAAGGACTTTATCATGGTCATCCTGACATCTTCGCGTCCGTCTGACGCGAATGCCAGAAGACCGAAGGGATCGCCGAGCCTTCCCATCGCTTCCGCCAGAACCGCGACCGCCAAGCGCTCGACTTCGAGAATGGTCGCGCCGGTGGCGAGCCGGTCGCGGGTCGACTCGGAGACATCGATCAAGAGCAGCGCCGCGAGATCGCGATGCATCGATGTCGACGATCGGAACACGCGCGGATCCGGCTCCTGCCCGATCCGCAACGCAATGCCGGCATCGAGCGCGGCATCGATGTCGATGTCGTGGCCATCATGCTGCCGGTTGAGACGGATGGTCCGGCCGATCCGCACGCCACGCACCAATCGTCCGATCCGGCTACGCAGCGCGTCGGCATGGTCGAGCGCCGCCTCGATCAGGCGCGGATCGCCGGCGCGCGCGGCCACCTCGCGCACCGTGGTCCATTCGGGGCGCTCGATGCCATCCGCGCGGTCCCATTCCGGATATTTCGCGATGACAGTGCCACGCTCGTCCGGTGCTACCGGCCGGCCAACTCCGAGCGCTTCACCTTGCTCGTCCGGCTCGCTGCTGTTGCCATTAGGCGCTTCCTGCCGCTCCATCCGCACCGCATCGACCGGCAGCTCCATCATTTCGTCCGAAGGGGGAGCATTTTCGCCAAAGTCCCATAGCCCCAATCCATCATCGCGATAGACGGGCTCCACGACGTAGGTCTTGACGTTGAACTGTACTCGCATCTGGCCGAGGTCGTTGCCCAGCAGCATGCCAACCTCGCGGCTGATGGCGGGGTCGTCGATGCGAGGCAAGGCCGCCTGAAACATCGCGCGGCCCTTGGCGACAAAGCTGTCGTGATCGACATAGGCGGGATCGAACAGCGCGCGCGCCAGCCGCGCCATCAAGGTCGGAGCCGCGACGACGCCGGACGGCGTGGCCACATGGTAGGGCGCCCACAGCCGCCGCAGACCCGGTAGCTGTCGCAGCGCCAGCGTCTCGATACGGGCGTCCTCGATCAGATTGACGAGCGCTATCTGCAGGGGCTTCAGCGTGCCGACCGGAAACAGCCCGTTGCCCAGCACGAGATGCGCCTGTGCATGCGCCGCCGCGGCCCGGAACAGCGCCCGCGCAGCATCGCCCTGTACGCCGCGAAAGGTTTCGGGCAGGCGGATCAGCGGCCCAGCAATCGAGGTGCGCCGCTGCGGCGCCTGGCTGTTGTCGGCGGCAAAGCTGCGCAGCAAAGGCGGCTTGCCCCAGAGCGCGGTGACGAAGGCCTTCAGTTCGATCTCGGTTTCGAGGAACGTCACGCTGCCGAGATCGCGCGCGATCATGCGGCGTGCGAGATCGTTCTCGAGGCGGAAGAACGCCAGCCGTCTTACCCTGTTGCCGGAAGCGAATTTCAATCCGGTCGCGACGAAATTCTCGAAGGCGTCGATCGTGCCGGGGCCGAGAATTGCGGCGATGTTGTCAGCGGCCGGCGCAACCGATTCCGGCGCCTGCCGCGCCAGCAGTTCCATCGTCCGCCACCACCTCGCGAGGGCCGGACCGCTGCCGAACACACGCGTGGCAACCGGCAGCGCCTGCAGCGCAGCGGTCGCAGCCCGCGCGCCGGCGTTTCGGCAGATGTCGGCGGCCATCTGGCCTGCCACCAAGAGTGGTGCGATCTCCTGCCTGTCCGCAGCGCCGCCGCTCTTGCTTGCCTCCCAATAGGCGATCAGGCAGGCCGGGCCGGCATTGACATGCGCGAGCGTCAGCACGGCGCCGGCCCAGGCTTCAAGTTCGTTCACATCGAAACGATGCGAGAGATCGTCCCAGGCGACCAGGAACATCGGCCGCAGCGTCTCGCGCTGGAGCATCAAACGATGGATCCGGCGCGTCGCGCTGTCCTCCTCGTCAGGAGGCACCAGATGCAGCGTTGCCTGTTTGGCTGCGTTCACGGCAAACAGGCCTGGATCGCGTCACTGAGCGCTGCGCGGATGTCGGGATTGTCTGTGATCGGCAGCACGATGGAGGATTGCACGGCAACGTCCAGCGGCAACCCTGCGCGCACCATCCGCCCGGCGTGGATCAGCATGCGAGTCGAGGCGCCTTCGTCGAGGCCGTGGCCCTGCAGATTGCGCGAGCGCTGTGCTATCGCGACCAGGATGCCGGCAAGCTCGTCATCGGTGCCGCTCTCGCGGACGATGATGGCAGCCTCGGTGGCCGGCGGCGGATAGAAGAAATCGATCGCGACGAAGCGCTGCTTGGTCGATTCCTTTAGGTCCTTGACTGCACTCTGGTAGCCCGGATTGTAGGAGATCGTGAGCTGGAAGTCGCTATGGGCGGGCACGAGCTCGTTGTGCTTCTCCAGCGGCAGGATGCGGCGCGCATCGGTCAGCGGATGGATCACGACGGTGGTGTCCTGCCGCGCCTCGACGATCTCGTCGAGATAGCAGATCGCGCCGTGGCGCACCGCGAGCGTTAGCGGCCCGTCGTGCCAAACGGTTCCCTGCGACTCGAGCAGGTAGCGTCCGGCCAGGTCGGTGGCGGTCATGTCCTCATGCGCCGCGACCGTGATCAGTGGCTTGCCGAGCCGCCAGGCCATGTGCTCGACGAAGCGGGTCTTGCCGCAACCGGTTGGCCCCTTCAGCATCACCGGCAGGCGCTCGGCATAGGCCGTCTGAAAAGTCACGATCTCATGGCCGAGCGGCTGGTAGTAGGGTTCGTCGGCGATCCGGTAGGCGTCGAGATTCATGAAACATCCTCCGCGCGTGACGAAGGAGTGATGCCGCAAGGCCGAGCGCCATCGTCCCTTCGTGAATGGGATTGGCAGTCGTTGCCCCGGAACACGCTGCAGCATCGAAGCGTGCGAACAGGCGAATATCACCTCGATTTAATTACAGCCTGAAAGGCCGGACAAGACAAGCGGATTTAGACGTATCGGCCTGTCTGTACCGAAAACCTAAGCTCGGGCGTAGTGGTGGTGAAGTCCGCCAAGGATGGCGTGTGATTTAATGCTTCCGATCCGCTGGACCGGGCGGGCAACCGGCGCGTCTTTGTCCAACGGCCGGTGCGGTCGGATGTCGTTGTAATAGCGTGCGTAGGATCGCAAAATCCGTCGTAGCTGCGTTTCCCCAAAGACGAGGATGTGATCTAAGCACTCGCGGCGGATCGATCCGATCAACCGTTCGGCAACTCCATTCTGCCACGGCGAGGCCGGTGCAGTAGGCTTGTCGCGGATGCCTATGGCGCGCATTCGGCGCGTGACGACGCTGCCATAGATCCGGTCGTGATCCCGGATGAGGTAGCGCGGAGCCTCATCCCAGGGAAATGCCTCCGTGATTTGACGTGCAACCCATTCGGCCGTCGGATGTGCTGTGACGTTGATCCAAGCGAGGGCTCTGCGATCGAGCCGGACGATGACGAGAGCATAGAGCAGCTCGAAACCGATCGTTGGAACGACGAACAAGTCCATGGCGGCAA
>NZ_JBVBEF010000122.1:0-19257 GCF_055456055.1 Bradyrhizobium sp. LeoB3 | reverse complement strand
TCATCATGCGCTCCGTCTATCAAACGGAGCAGCCCCTTCCAACTAAGCACGTGGTCCCACAATCGGGGTCCATTTCAAGCGCCCTGAGCCTCGTCAGCTTCTCGAAAGCTAACGCTGCTAGCATCAGAGAATGGGTTATCAACAGGCGATGTTACGAAGATGAACGCAGGTGCACCCGATATCGGAGCCGCGGGAAGCAATAACGGCGCGAATGTTGACGGAACCGAGGGGGGCGATGACGCCAACTCGCAGGCCATGCAACAACGCAAAGCTTTCGAAATGGCTCTTGGCATGATCGCAATGCGAATTGTCAACGATGCGCAGGCCGATCTCGACTCTGCCATGGACGATACAGAAGAGGATGTTTGAGTCGGCTCCGCCGAGTCGGCAATAGCGAGCCGTGAATGGCACATCCAAACAACGGTGAGAAGAGAGGAAAGAGAGGAACTTCTCCGCAGCTGAACGATCCGCACCTCAATGGTACTGGTCGTTCAGATCGGTTGCGGTAAGTTGGCGTTACAGTCCTTAGGGTTCTTCTCGCTCCGGCCACTCCGGTCAGCCGTCTCTCGGTAGCCCAAGACATCTCGCTCGTATGTCGACCGGACTCGCCTCGCTTGGGCTAATCGCGCATCTACAAACCCGCAGGCCATAAAGGTGTCTTATAGACGAGACGCCCCCACGCATCCGTGTCGCGCCTTCGTTGCCGACTGTTAGCGGCAGAGATATGACAGCCCGATCATCGAAAACATGAGAGCGCGGCTAATGCATGGATAGCGCCAAGCGAGGCGCTTCCCTGCGCGCCCGCGCTGAGAAGAATGGGAGCGGGCGACAGCGTCCGCTCCCCTTTTCTTGAACTGCGCTCAGATCGGCCTCACCCCGCGGCCTGGAGGAAGCGTCGCCTCAGCTTGACCTACGCTCATTGGCGTCGATGCTCGCCTGGTTGACCTCACATCCGGATCTATCGACCCACCCTTGACCCTGCTCATATATCGTCTGTGCACCATCCGATGTCAGCTGATCGAGGGTTCGGCCAGCATTGGACTGCGTCACCTTCAGATTGTTGGCACCATCCTTGTCGTCACCGAGCCCCTCGACAACCATGGCGTTGTCGCCGTTCGTGATGGTGAGCTTGGACGAAATGCTCTTGCCGTTGCCGTAGTCGGCCGTATCCACGGTGATCTTCGTGCCATCGTCGAGTTGCAGGGTCATGCCCTTCTTGAAGTCGAAATCGTCCTTGCCGTCCCCATTAGCATCGACATGCGGATCGCCATGAATCTTCGAGACATGGCCGGTTTCATTGTTCCGAACGGTCCAGGTGCCATGCTTCTCGTCCGCCGTGATTGTATATTTATCGCCAAGGTGAATCGTTGCCTTGCCGTCATGGACCTCATGCGACCACACCGGAGCTGGTTTAGGTGGCGGGCTCTGGTTCGTCGCAACTGGGATCATCGATGGAGGCGGCGGAGGAGGAACAAAAACTGGAGTGTAGTAGTACAACGGAGCAGCAAGCGAGGCAAGAGTGTACTGGGACTGGGAGCCGCTGCCCGGCGCACGCCCCGCTTCACCAGCATCGATACTGGCCTGATCCACCTCGCGCCCGGCGCCGTCGACCCAACCCTGACCTTGCTCATGGATCGTTTGTGAACCATCGGGTGTCAGCTCATCGAGAGTGAGGCCGGCGTTGGACTGCGTCACCTTCAGATTGTTGGCACCATCCTTGTCGTCACCGAGCCCCTCGACAACCATGGCGTTGCTACCATTCGTGATGGTGAGCTTGGACGAAATGCTCTTGCCGTTGCCGTAGTCGGCCGTATCCACGGTGATCTTCGTGCCATCGTCGAGTTGCAGGGTCATGCCCTTCTTGAAGTCGAAATCGTCCTTGCCGTCCCCATTAGCATCGACATGCGGATCGCCATGAATCTTCGAGACATGGCCGGTTTCATTGTTCCGAACGGTCCAGGTGCCATGCTTCTCGTCCGCCGTGATTGTATATTTATCGCCAAGGTGGATGGTGGCCTTGCCGTCATGAACCTCATGCGTCCAGACCGGATCAATTGAGGACGACGAGCCCTGGTTCTGGGCGACCGACGCGAACTGGGGAGGCGGCGGCGGGGCGAGAAGGGTTGGAGCAACGTAGACCGGATTGAGGACGGCGGGTGCGACGAGGGCCGAAGTATTTACCGGGAGGTATTGGTAGGCCCCCACCGGGACGCCGACGGCGCCGGCGTACTGCCCCAACACCACGTTGAACATTGGAACGGCGGGCGCACCTTCAGGCACTAGCCCCACCGCCGGATTGGAACCACCCACTACGGGAAGATACGGCATTTTCATTCACTCCTATTGCATTGAAGGCAGCGACAGACTGCGAGGACCACCCGCACAATCAACTTGGCACGTTGCGCCAAGGCCCTTCAAAACCAATCCCACGCCACGGCCAGCAGCACGCGCTCTCGCGTTTCTTGTTGCGGGTGACAACAGTCTTGATCGGCGGACCACTTCTCTTAACCCCTTGCCGCATGGCAATTCGGGACTCTCACGTCGAGCGTAACCAAGTCGCAGGAAATGTATCCGGAGTACCTGTCTAAAAGCTGACGATAGGATGATCGTCCACCAGCACATCCGCTTGCGTATCGCCTGAACTAACGCTGAGAGCTCGCGACCGCAACGAAACGCTCTTCATGATGGGCGGCGGAACACGACATCTTGGGACGTGCGGAGGGCGAGCATCCACGATCTCTGAAGAACTTCGGCCGAGCCTCTCGCGTGAATGCTCGAGGCGGTCTTTAGGCGCCTCGGACGGCCATGTTCGGTACAAACGCCGCTTCGAAACTGATTTCGCTCGAGTCTTGAGACCAGGCACTTGCACACGTACGCCGCAGTCGATTTGTCTACCACTTGATTGCTCGAGGCAAGCGCCACGGCAGATATCTTAAGGACGTTGTGCACGGCGCTTGATGAGCACCAGGCGATCCAGCTTTGCAGTCGAGCTGCTCGGAACCATGCTCGTTGGACCGACAGCTGGCACAGCTTATACGCCAGCAACGAGTTGCAACCGCTCAAGCTTTGAAGCGCAAGACGTACGGCGTCTTGCGCGACAACATCGGCTGAAGCGAGAGTACCGACACATTTTCCGATGAAAGATAAATTTGGCGACATCGACTCATTCCTCGGCCCTTCGAAGACTCGTCAGCTTCTTGAAAGGTAATGCTCCTAGGATGTCAGCGCTGATCTCTAGGCGAGGAGTCGTCTATTGACCGTAATGGAGATGAAGATAGGAGAATGCGATGATTGGAGAAATGATCGGAAGCGCGGCTGGTGGATACCTCGGTGGACCGCAGGGCGCGGCGATTGGCTCCGCTGTCGGTGGGGTACTCGACAAAGCTTTCGAGAGGGTTATTCACAAATTGGAGCCGGAGAAGGTTGATGATGACAAGGTCGCCAAGGACAATGGCCCTGCCGCGGGAAGCAAGCCGCAGTTCAACCACGGCAACGGCGAATTGACTCTCTCGAATGACGCGCCAAGCGCACATGTCATGATTGCATTTCCTGCCCTCATCACGCTAGCTGCGGCGTGAGGCAGGTGATCAGTAACAGTAACTTCCAAACAGAAAGGTGACTCGATATGGTTTCTCCCGTTGGTGGTTCCCCCGCCGGATTTGGACCCGCGGCGAATCAGCAGGCCGGTGCTACCGGGGACGGCGATTTCGCAGCGCAGCTCGCCGAGCTGGAGCGTGTCAGCAAACAGGCTCAGGCCAAGAGCATCATGATGCGCAGAATTACGACCGAGCTCTCGTCCGAAAAGAAGGTTGCCGACGAGCGCGTTAGCTAGCACTGCAAGAGGGAGGCTCACGGCCGGCTCTTTTCGCGTGCGGGAGGCTCTCCATAGCTTGACGAACTCGGAACCAGCCGTACGGCAACGCCGTACGGCTTCTCTCGTTTCTCAGGAGAATCTCCGTGAATGAACCGGCTTCCGTTCATTTCGAAGTGCTATCAGGGCCTTATTCTGGGGTGAGTGGTGAAGCGCCGGTCGGAACGAGTCTTATCGGAAGTGGCCTCGATGCTGATATCGTCTTCGTCGAACAGGGGCTCGAGCCCAATCACTTCCGTCTCACCCCCCTGCACGGTTCGATTGAGATCGAGGCCCTAGCAGCCGGAGTCAGCATAGAGGGAAACGGAGATATTGCCGTAGGCAAGCGGGTTGTTATTTCTCTTCCTGCTGTCATTCATGCGGGCACGATGTCCATTCGTTGCACACAGGATTCGGCACGAGGATCAATCGGCCTATCCCGTCTTTCGATAATCGCAGTCTCGTTGGTCTTGCTGAGCTCTGTCGGGATCGCCACTCTCGCAATCAGCTTCCTGTTTGACGGCAGTGCCGGTGCAGTGAGCCCCGATGCGCCCCCTGGCGCCCCACTTCCAGCCAAGCTGACGCTCAACGGTCCTAATGATCGCCCCCTCGATGCAGCCGCCGAACTGCTGCAAGAGGAGGTGAATAAAGCGGGACTTCTCAATATCAAAATCGCGCCTGGACCAGGTGTAGTCAGCGCGGAGGGCACCGTTACCCCTGCGTTAGTCACTAGGTGGCAGGAGGTTCAGCGCTGGTTCGATCAGCATACGAACGGCTCGCTGACACTCGTAAACGGGGTGATCGTAAAGGAGGATAAGCCTCCCTCCTCAATAGCTGTCCAGGCGGTGTGGCGCGGAGCCCACCCCTATCTTCTTATTGGCGGCCAAAAATACTTCGTGGGGGCGCTGTTGAATGATGGATGGACGGTGGATCGAATCGAGGCGGGACGCGTACTGCTTAGCCGGAATGGACGACTTGCTGCTCTCCCCTATTAGAGCTCCAGTACCGCAGGAAAGGAGAATGTCATGACCAAGCTGCCGCAGCATCCTGTCGGATTTGGCACCTCTTCGCAAAGGCTCAACACCCAAGACCATGAGCCAGCGAACAAGCCGGCCCTCCCTCAAGTCCATCATTTAGAGATCGATCGCACTGATGGCGGCGGCGAGAACAGGCACGGGTCGATTTGGCCGGATACTGAGGCACCCGATCTGTCAATCGAGGCCTCGCTTGAGGTCGACGATATCGATGCCGTCTCGCGTGTCAGCCTCAACGAGAGGCGCGTCCCGATCGCTGAGATCGACCCCCGTGCGGCACTCGCTTCACTTTATGGCCGCAATCTCGCGACAGGTCTGCTCTCCTTCGTCACCCCACGCCTGCGTGATCCGGACGTGCTGCGAGCAGAGAAGCACGGTGTTCTCCTGGAGCGCTTGGCCGACCGGCTATGGGCCGGAGCGGAGAACTCGGTGGCGCGCGAAGGGATCGACGCACTGCAGCAGGAGCTCCGCCGGCTGATCCTGCTCCGGCAGAACCAGAACAGCTTGATCAAGGGCTAGCATGGTCAATTCGGGCGGATCGCACCTCGCCAGTCTACCGTCGCCGGCCGAAGCTATCAAAACCGGCGATGTCTTGCCAATCTCCGGGCAAGAGCGCGATTTGGTCTGCGCAATATCCTTCGTCCACCTTGCGTGTGGACAGAGCGCACGAGCTCTCGCTCTGTTGCGGCTCTTTGCCCATGAAGATTCGCGAGACGTCGACCTGCTTCGCATTCTTACCTATGCTCTCATCTCGGAGGGCTTTGGCAATGAAGCACTTAATGTGCTGGATAGACTCGACATGCTTGATGAGGATCCCTCTTCGCGTCTGCCCTTGACGCTTCTGCGCAGTCACGCGCTACGACGCGCCGGCCGTATGGACGAGGCGCGGGCGGTCTTCAAAGATTATGTATCCTTGCGTGGCAGGACAGCGCCAACGGAACAACAATAAGAAGGCTCTTCATGGCACACCTTCTTCGTAGGCTTATCGTGCGCGCGCCATTCCACGCGGACTTCATGGTCGCGTTCATGCTGCTTCTGGCAATCGGAATGATGATCATGCCGATCCCGATCGTCGTGATCGATATGCTGATCGGCTTCAATCTGGGTTTTGCCGTTCTGTTGCTGATGGTTGCTCTCTATCTCAGTACGCCACTGGATTTTTCATCCTTGCCGGGCGTCATCCTGATCTCTACCGTCTTTCGTCTGGCGCTGACCATCGCGACAACGCGGCTGATCCTCGCTGAAGGAGACGCCGGCAGCATCATTCACACCTTCGGTGAGTTCGTGATATCGGGGAACATCGCTGTCGGCATTGTTATATTTCTGATCGTGACCATGGTGCAGTTCATGGTTCTCGCGAAGGGAGCCGAGCGCGTCGCTGAAGTCTCCGCACGATTCACCCTCGACGCTCTGCCAGGCAAGCAGATGGCTATCGACGCGGAGCTACGCAACGGTCATATCGATCAGCGCGACGCACGCAGCCGGCGAGCCTCACTGGAGCGGGAAAGTCAACTTCATGGTGCGATGGATGGCGCCATGAAGTTCGTCAAAGGCGATGCCATCGCCGGACTCATAGTCATCTGCATCAACATGCTCGGAGGAATTAGCATCGGACTGCTCTCGAAGGGCATGTCCATTGATGAGGCGTTGCATCAATATACGCTGCTCACCATCGGCGACGCGCTGATTTCTCAGATTCCGGCGCTCCTGCTGTCGGTTACGGCTGCAACCATCGTCACACGTGTAAATGGGCCCTCCAAGCTCAAGCTTGGTGCCGATATCATCAACCAACTCACGGCCAGTACCCCGGCATTGCGGCTGGCAGCCGGCGTCTTACTTCTCATGGGGCTGATACCTGGTTTCCCCTTGTCCCCGTTTCTCATGCTGGCTGCAGTTTTTACCGGGGCGAGCTATGTCAAGGGCGGTGTGCAAGGCGCGAACACCGGCTCTAAGACGGCCGCCAACGTTAGTGCTCCGACTACGAGTCCAGCGCAGGCTCAAAAGCAAACCATACCTGCGGAGGCGCTTCCGGTCGCGCTATTGGTTGCGCCGAACCTGATAAATGCGATTGACAAAGAGGAAGTTGGGCAGCACATCGCGCGCATTTCGGCATTGGTCTCAGCCGATCTTGGCATCACGATTCCCCGCATTCCAGTCCAGGTGGATCCACGTTTGGCCCAGTCCGAGTTCAGGCTGGATGTGGAAGGGGTACCGGTTGAACGGGATCGAGTCGACCCGACGCAGCTCGCCCTCACCGACGACCGAGCGAACATTGAATTGAGCGGCATCCCGTATCGGCAAGATCCAGACACTGGCCGGATCTGGATCGAACAGAGCCATGCACCGGCTCTCAAAGCGGCCGGAATCGGGCATCACCGTCCGAGCGAAATCATCGCCTTGCGCGTCAGTTCCGTACTGACGCGATATGCGCAGCGCTTGGTCGGCATTCAAGAGACGCGACAATTGCTCGCCCGGATGGAGCAGGAATATACTGATCTGGTGAAGGAAGTGCTACGAACGACTCCAGTTCCCCGGATCGCCGAGGTCCTGCGTCGTCTGCTCGACGAGGACATCCCGATTCGTAACACCCGCCTGGTCTTGGAAGCGTTCGCCGAATGGAGCGAACGCGAGCAAAACGCTGTCCTGCTCACCGAATACGTCCGCTCCGGCCTGAAACGGCAAATCTGCTATCGCTACGCCAACGCTCACCGTGTTCTGCCCGCCTTTATCATCGAACGTGAAACTGAGGATGTGATTCGCAGTGCGGTGCGAGAAACTGCCGTCGGGCCATACCTCGCGCTGGAGGACCGGCAGAGCGAGATGTTGTTGTCGCAACTGCGTCAGATTCATTCAGGCATGCCACCAGGTCAGAGCCAGCCCGTCATCCTGAGTTCGCTGGATATCCGGCGCTTCGTCCGCGGCTTTCTCACCCGCAACGGGATCGATCTTCCTGTTCTGTCCTATCAGGATCTCGCCTCCGATTTCACGGTCCAGCCAGTGGGCTCGCTCAAGCTTACAGGTCCCAAGGAAAAAGCTCCGGCAGGAGACCAACGCAGCCAGCTCGCCACAGCCGGCTAACAGCGCACAGCAGTCGGTCGTGACAATGGACAGCATGAATTCACCTGCGAGAACATCCGCTGCTCGATGGTATGCGTTCCATCCGCCCTCGGGCTTAACTCTCCTCGCCTTGTTCGCGATTCTTGTGGTCGGAGGTTGCACCAGCTCGGATCACCCAGCCATCTCAGTACAAGCGACGCCGCGGCCAGAGTTGCTCGGCGCTAAGGACATCGATCCTGCTATGCGCGAGCGCATTGCGCACGCCCTCCTCCGGGTTACCGACGAGGAGAGTTTGCGCGAGGCTCTGAAGCAAGAACCAGACAATGTCGATGCGGCAATCTCACTTACGCAGACCCTTCTGGCACAGAAACGCGCGGGTGAGGCGCTTAAGGTAGCCGACAAGATCTTGCTTACAGCCCCTGGTGACTTGCGTGCCCTGAACGCAAAGGGGGTGGTCCTCGACGCCGAGGGGCGCCATGATGAGGCCCAAGCGCTATATCGGCAGGCTCTCGCAGCCGCCCCAGGCAATCAGATGTTGCGCAACAATCTTGGCCTATCGCTCGCACTTGCCGGGAAAGCAGACAGCGGGAACTCCAGCCTCCAACAGCTTTCGCACGAACGACGTGCGCTGGCAGAACAGCCGTAGCATACGCTTACGGTACAACCTGACTTGCAAGACGCCCGACAACCTGCAGTCAGCTTTTCGTCAGGAAGGCTGGCTATCAAGCTCCGCTCGGCCTTAGCAGGTTGACACTCAATACAGCTTTCGCAGATAGGAGCGCGAACGTCCATGTACAATCGAATAAATGCCTCACCCAGCTTTCCATGGATGGGCAATTCCGACTCTGATAGAATGACACAGTCTGCTATCGACGGTAGGCAAACAGATCAAGGCCGAAGCTTCGAGGACGTGTTCTCCCATATGCAGATAGCGCCGCGGGAGTCCTACACTGATTCATCCTCGGCGACAGCACGGCCGTACTCACTGAGCACCAGACCACCCATCGTGGAGATCTCAAGGTCCTCATTTCAGGACAAATTGGAAGATTTCTATGGGGATGAAATCGAGCATATCGCCGCCAATCCTCAGCAATACTCGCGTTCGGTGGCATTGAAAGCGGAGCGCGCTGCGGACGTTGCCTATAATCATGGCAGGAAAGAAGGCTCGGACGACGCACGACACTTCAGCTATCAATTGGGAAACAAAAGCGTTGGACTTCTCCGAACGGAAGGTGGAGCTAACATGCGTGATGTGTTCAAAGGGGAAAAGGCACGCGCGCGCTGGCGGGAACAGTTTCCCGGACGGTCTGAAATCACGTCGACGGTAGACTTTCGGGTTACGCATCCCCTCGTCGATAACGCGGGCGACATTTTGCTGGAGCATCAGCTTCGGTCAGACGGCGACAAGCCGTTAGTCCTTTCTCATCCCGTGAATCCGGAAGCAAAAGCCCGTGCAGCAGCGCTGGGTTTTGTTGAGATAGGTGAC
The DNA here is from genome assembly GCF_055456055.1 of Bradyrhizobium sp. LeoB3. Lineage (NCBI taxonomy): Bacteria > Pseudomonadati > Pseudomonadota > Alphaproteobacteria > Hyphomicrobiales > Nitrobacteraceae > Bradyrhizobium > Bradyrhizobium sp. LeoB3. Next base: position 9,830 of record NZ_JBVBEF010000122.1, on the reverse strand, counting down.
TCGATGATGGTGCTTGACCCTACCCGGCATCCCGACAAGTGGATCAAGAACAGCGACGGTGAATGGCAGCGAACAAACAAACCTCCCCTTTACCTTTCCAAAGCGGAAGAGAGTGAAGGCAGGGATACGGAACGTTCCGAGCGCGCGAGAAATGTCTCGCCGGATTGGGAGGACGATGACTTTATGTAGAGGGTCGTCTCGGCGCGGAGAGAGAGGGTATGATACGCCCCTCTCTCCATGCAGATCTTACTGCCTGCAATTATTGCCTGCGCGCCGGTCGTATCGAGCGGTAGCGGAATCTGACGGCTCAGCTGCAGGCCGCCATGTCCCTTGAGCAAGCGCCTCGTCTAGAGAGCTCGTCCTGACCCTTGCGTTTTGGCTCCATGAACGAGCCGCTCTATGCCCATGCATGCTGAGCTCAGGGACGTTGGCGCCGCTCTTTCAGTTCTAAGATGAACTATGCGTCGTCCGAATTATGGTACGCGCTCAGTGAAGGCCTTACCGGAGGCTTATAGCCGCCTGCTTCTTGTGAGTGATCTTCGTTAGGTCGTCGATAGGTAAGACGGTTGCCAACGATGCCTTTCAGCAAGCGCGCCGCACGATCTTTGTCGGTGACACCGAGCGAAGCGCGCTCGTTGCAGCGGAAAGCAAATTCAGCCAGATAGCGCCGCTTAAGATGCTGCTGGCTGACGTGGTGATACGTTCCGATGATGCCCCGGTCAAGGATTGAGAAGTAACCTTACGTATTGGTGTGAGCGACGCCCGAAGTGTGATAAATCGCATAAAGCAGTGCGCAAATTTCGGATTTAGGTCTTCCACATTCATCTTTTTCTTGATGGAGGGTTGTCTCCGGATCCATCAGGCGCATGAAGCAGAACGTTGCGCGATTGCTCGCGAAATTCCGGCGGATGGCCGGCAATGAAGATCCCCAGCAATTGACCGATCGGCGCGCCTTGCACTTCCGGGCCCCTTTCCTGCGAGCAGCGGACGGATTTGCTCGACGAGCGCGTCGGCTACTTTCATGGCCGCCGCCGCCTGCTTGCTCATTCTGCCCCGCGCCTCTTGCACTAAGAAACGCCGATCTACTGTAGGCGAAGAACGCGACCTGCTTGTGACTTAGTTCGCCGCCGGCTTGATGAACACACGCCCTACTTCATCATCGCTTCGACCTCTGCACGAAATGCCTGGCGCGAGGCGTCGCGTGAATAGAACATGTGGCCGCCCGGATAGACCACGAGTTTGACCCGCGGCGCCGACGCAAAGGGCGGCAACTGATCGAGCGCCAGCTTCGAGCCGAAATAGGGCGTGACAATATCGAACAGGCCGTGCGCGACCAGCACGTTCATCTTCGCGTCCGTGGCAAGGATCTCGCGCAGCTCCGACAGCGACTGCGGAGGGCTGCCGTGGCCGAAATTCCAGGCCCGCGTGACCGCGCGGTTGAGCAGTTCATAGGAGCCGTCCGGCCGCCAGTTGAGCTTGCGCGTCAGGACATCGACGGCGGCACTCGTCAGCGGCGCCGCCAGCGCATCGCCCGAGGGATCGCCGAAGCGGTAGCTATCGGAGTCCGGATAGGGATCGAGGCCGCGCACCGAGGCGTCATAACCGCCGGTCACCTTGCCGCTCTTGCGGTCGAACTCGCGGCGGAATTCGCCGCGGTCAAAGCGCCCGGCGAGCCGTCGGCTTACGGCCTGGTCGATGCCGGTCAAAGCGGCGACCTTGTCGGCGAGACGGTTGGTGGCCTCCTTGTCTGCCTCGCCCTTGTCGAGGTCGGCCAAGAATTCGCCACGCGCGTAAGCTTCGACATCGGCGAGATCGGCACGTTTGACCGCCCCCCTGCCCTCGCCCTTGGCTTCGCGGGCCACCGCGACATAGGTTGGCAGCCTCGCGACGTGTTGCAGAAAGCTCGTGCCTGTGAACTGGCGGTAGTCGAACAGTGGCGAGAGCAGGATCAGGCCCTTCACGCCGACGCCCTGCTGCATCTGCAGATTGCGCACAACCTTCGGTCCGCGAATGCCGCCATAGCTTTCGCCCGCGACATATTTCGGCGAGGAGAGCCGCTCGTGCTTCTCGAGCCAGCGGCGGATCACAAGCGCGATTGAACTGGCATCGCCATCGACCGAATAGAACCGCCTGCGCACATCCTCGCCTGTCGCCACGAAACGGCTGTAGCCGGTGCCGACGGGATCGATGAACACGAGGTCGGTGAAATCGAGCCAGGTCTCGGCGTTGGGCCTGACCTCGGGCGAGGCCGACGCCGTGACGGTTTCCGCATCGATCGGCAGCCGCCATGGCCCGGCACTGCCGAACTGCAGCCAAGCAGAGGATGACCCGGGGCCGCCATTGAAGAGGAACGTCACCGGACGCGTGGCGCGATCTGTGCCGTCGAGCTGATAGGAGGTGTAGGCGATGTCGGCCTGCGGCTCGCCCTTGTCGTCGAACATGCGGATCGAGCCCGCAGTCGCGATGAAACGAAGCGTCCGCCCGGGCAGCTCCAGCGTCTGTTTGACGGTGGAATCCGGCGGCAGGCGATGCTGCTCGGCCGCCGATGGGGAACTAGGCGCACTGGCGCCGCGCGCGCCGGGCCCGCCCTTCTGGCCGGCCGGCGTCGTGGCATCGGGGCGCGGCGGCGGATCGTCGGCCCGGGCGCTCCCCATCACGGCGCACGCAAATAGAGCGAGCGCGAGAGGGGTGTGGCGCCGCGCGGTCAAATCGAACAGCATGGAGTTTCTCCGGTCCGGCCGCACTTTCTGTCAGCGGCCGATTGCGACGGTTTAAGGTTGCGGGACGGTCTTGACTTTTACCTATAGTTGCATTCTGTTGGGTGGTTCTGCCTTATGTTGCACGAGGCGTATCTGCCAAACGGCTCTCCTCAGTTAGCTGAGAGCAGGGAACAACAAACCTACTAAGTCTAGTAGTCGCCTCTATTCCTGAGGGCACGGACCGCCTGTCGGCGGCACCGCCTGCGCAATGGCACAGAGCCTACCCAAGCACGCTGGCGCCGCCTGTCTCCGGCAAAGGGACCAACCAAAGCTCCGCGCTGGCACGACTGGGCCTATGTCGAGCTGGCCGATCTCGACGGCAGTGAATGCGATGATGAACCTTGCCAGGGAATGGACGCGAGGCTTGCCACAAGGGCCGCGTATCGGCTCGCCGCATCAAGCGCAGAGCGGAGCTGAGCGAGAAAGTGAGGATTGAGATGACCGAGAAGGAAGAGATCGACACCGTTGTCACCCCGACCGGGCGGCGCCTGGCGACGATCAAGGAGGCGTGCCGCTACGGCAGGTTCTCGCACACCAAGTGCTATGAGCTGATCAACGCCAAGCGGATCAGAGCCTACAAGTTCGACACCCGAACCCTGGTCGACCTGGATTCCATCGACGCGATGTTCGCCTCACTGCCGGAGATGTAGGCCCGATGATTCATGTGAGCTGGATCGATCGCGGCTGCGAGCCGGCGCATCCGTCGAATCCCAACTATCCCGATGGCATCGACCTCGACCTGACGCGCGGCGCCAAGCCGTTCTGCCAGACTGGCCTGCCATACCCCGCAGAGCGCTGCGGCTACTTCACCATTGCCTGCGACGTCTGCGGCTTCACCACCATGGTGACGACGGCAGGCCGGCCGGAGGACCCGAAAAGCATCAAGCTCCCTTGCCAGATCGAGCCGGTGAAATGGCGCTGACCGCATTCAAGGTGATGTCCGGCGCCGCCGCGATCTGGTCGCTGCTGATGATTGCAGCGAGCCAGCGCGACGCGGCGCCACCGGCTGCAGCGACGACCAGCGTTGCGGACGATGAGCCGCAGCGGTCGACGGCAAAGGCCGACCGGCTGCCGCTGTTCGTGCCGGCGGTCGCGCCATTGGTCGACATGGCCGAGCCGGCAATACCGAGGACCGAGCGGCGCCGCGAGCACAGGCGGCGCGACGTCTGCGAACACGGCCGTCGGTATTACCGGATCGGTCATCGTCGATACTGGCGCTGCAGGAGGGGCTGAATGGAGACGCGGCTGAATCAGGCGATCTGGTCGTTGCCGACCCCTGATCGCATCAAGCGCCTGCCGGTCTCGGCGACCGGCTACTACGTGCCTTGGTTCGTCGCCTGGATCGATCGCGAGCCGGATTTCCGGGTGATCGGTCCCGGCAAGCTCGCGCAGGCTGTCAACCGCAAGCTCTGCTGGATTTGTGGCCAGCCGCTCGGCGTCTACAAGGCGTTCCCGATCGGCCCGATGTGCGCGATCAATCGCAACATCTCGGAGCCGCCGTCGCATTGGGAATGCGCCGAGTATGCCGTGCAGGCCGACCATCGCGAGCCTGCGGGCACGATGATCAGAAGGAATCCGGGCGCAATCGGCATCTGGGTGACGAAGCAATACAGCGCCGTGCGCTGCGGCGATGGCGTTCTCTTTCGCCTCGGCGATCCGGAGCGCGTCGTCTGGTACCGCGAGCGCCGCAAGGCGACCCGCGCCGAGGTCGAGGAATCGATTGAGACCGGACTGCCCGAGCTGCTCAAGCGCGGCGAGATCAGCGTCGACGAACTGGCGGGCTTGCGCCGCAAGGCCGAGCAGTACCTGCCCGCATAGTATCGCGTCCACGCAGCACTACGGAGTACCTCTGAGCGGAAACCGGACCGGCTCGCCGCCCGACCTTTGCCGGCTGGCCTTATCTTTTCACGCACACTTTTGGTGGTAAAGGGCACCTATCGCCGCAAAAAACGGTAGGTTACTATACGAATCGTAGTAGCAGCCGAACCCGGCCATTGCCTGCGCCAATGGCTGAGCCGAACAATACGAAACGTTGAAAGCTGAACTTTTGGGGGTAGGGACAGTATGAATGCTGTTGAGATCGAGGAAGCCATCTCGGCTCTCGCCGAGCAGGCATTCGTCTCGGTCGAGTTCCCTTTCGCTTTCCTGCAAGCTTTCGGGAACAAGGACACGACAATCAAGCGGCTGCGTGCGGGTGCATCCAACAAGTCCGATCTGGGCGGTGTCCTGCAAACGAACCATATCCACATCGCGGTCTGTGCGCCAGGCGACGTCACTAAGACCCTTGCCGCCCTCAAGGCCAGTCCGGCGACGGCCAGGGCGAAGGCGCGGTACATCCTCGCCACCGACGGCGAGACGCTCGAAGCTGAAGAGCTAGAATCGGACGAAGCGCCGATTGCTTGCGCCTATCGGGACTTCCCGGACCATTTTGGTTTTTTCCTGCCGCTCGCCGGAATCACCACGGTCAAGCAAGTCCGCGAAAGCTCTTTCGATATCCGCGCCACAAGCCGCCTGAACAGGCTCTACGTCGAGCTTCTGAAAGACAACCCTGAATGGGGTACGGTGAGCGCCGCCCGGAAATGAACCATTTCATGGCGCGGCTGATCTTCTGCTTCTTCGCTGAGGACACCGACATCTTTGAAGGCAACCGTCTGTTCACGACCACGATCGAGCAGATGAGCGAGCGAAATTCCGCGAACACCCATGAGGTGATCAGCGAACTGTTCCGGGCCATGAATACGAAGCGCGACGATCGGGAGCCAGCCGGAATTGCGCGGTGGGCGAACAAATTCCCTTATGTCAATGGTGGCCTATTTGCGGGGAATACCGATGTGCCGTGCTTTAGCCGGATCGCGCGTTCCTATCTGCTCCACATCGGTAATCTCGACTGGACAAAAATCAATCCGGATATCTTTGGATCGATGATCCAAGCTGTAGCCGACGATGAAGAGCGTGGCGCGCTCGGCATGCATTACACAAGCGTGCCGAATATCCTGAAAGTGCTAAATCCGCTGTTCCTCGACGACCTGCGGGCGCAACTTGAGGAGGCCGGAAACAATCCTCGCACTCTGCTCAATCTGCGCAAACGCATGGCAAAGATCAGGGTGTTCGATCCGGCCTGCGGCTCCGGCAATTTTCTTGTCATCGCATACAAGGAAATGCGCGAGATCGAGGCCGAGATCAATCGGCGGCGCGGCGAATCCGACCGGCGCAGCGAAATTCCCCTTACCAACTTCCGAGGAATCGAGCTTCGCGATTTTCCTGCCGAGGTCGCGCGTCTAGCACTGATCATCGCAGAGTACCAATGCGACGTTCTTTATCGCGGACAGAAGGAAGCTTTGGCCGATTTCCTGCCGTTGGATACACAGAACTGGATTGTCTGTGGCAACGCGCTGCGGCTCGACTGGTTAAGTATCTGCCCGCCGACCGGCACGGGCGTGAAGCATCACGCGGACGACCTATTTCACACGCCGCTCGATCAGGCGCAGATCGACTTTGAAAATGAAGGAGGAGAGACCTACATCTGCGGCAATCCACCTTATCTTGGCTTCACGTGGCAGAGCGCAGAACAAAAGGCCGAGGTTCGCGCGCTGCTTGGTGGACGAACGTCCTCCAGTGGATTTCTTGACTACGTCGCTGGCTGGTTCATCAAGGCGGCTGAGTACATGGCGAGCACGAATGCGGTTGCTGCCTTCGTGGCCACAAATTCAATCTGCCAAGGGCAATCTGTAACGATATTGTGGCCGGTCCTATTCAGCGCCGGTTGCGATATTCTCTTCGCCTACACGTCGTTCAAGTGGTCGAACCTCGCAAGTAATAAGGCTGGCGTGACGGTAGTCATAGTGGGGATCGGCCGACCAACCAGCGCACCTCGTCGTCTTTACCAACACGACGAACAAAATAGCCTTACAGTCCGCGAGGGGGCGTCAATCACACCATATCTGACACTTGGTCCTCGCGTCATCGTCGAAAAGCGGTCCTCTCCGATCAGCGAGCTGAGTGTGATGGAGTTCGGAAACAAGCCGAGTGACGGTGGTCACTTGCTGTTGCGCTCCGACGAAATCGCGTCGCTTGGCTTAAATGATGCGCAGCGGAATAAGTTTCTCCGACGGATTTACGGAGCGCGGGATTTCATAAACGGTGGCTCGCGGTTTTGCATTTGGATCGAGGATCAGAATCTCAAGGAAGGTTTAGCTATTGAACCGCTCAATGCCCGCGTGGAAGAGGTTCGCAGGATAAGGCTGGCGAGCCGAGACAAAGGTGCGAATGCCTTAGCTAGGCGGGCGCACCAGCTTACTCATAGGTCAGAACTATAGGCGACATTGTTGCGGCGTTGGTGTATGCTATCGGCATGAAACGCGACGGCCGACAACTTGACCATCGAACCCTGGAAGAAATCCGCATGATGGCGTTGGAGCGAGTGCGCGAAGGTGAAAAGCCGAGCGCCGTCGTCGAGAGCTATGGATTTCACCGCAGCGTGATTTACCGCTGGATGAGAACGGTGAAAGGTCGTGGGAAGGGCCTGCGGGCGCTGGCGTCGCGCAAAGGAACGGGACGTCCGAAGAAGTTGACGCCGGCGCAAGAGCGGCAAGTGTTTCGCTGGATCAACGGCAAGAACCCGCTGCAATACGGTTTCGATTTTGGCTTGTGGACGCGGCAAATCGTGCGCGAACTGGTGGAGCGGGAATTCGGCGTGAGGCTGAGTCTGGCGTCGATCGGGGGGATGCTGGCGCGCTTGGGATTGAGCGCGCAGAAGCCATTGCAACGCGCCTATCAGCGTGACCCGGAGGCGATCGAGCGTTGGCAGCGGGAAACCTATCCGGCCATTGCGCGGCGTGCCAAGCGGGAGAAAGCGGATGTCTATTTCTGGGATGAATCCGGCTTCCGGGCGGATGCGGTGCAAGGCACGACGTGGGGCGTGAAGGGAGAAACGCCGGTGGTGCAAACGCCGGGGCAACGGCAAAGCATCGGCGCGGCGTCGGCGGTGAGCGCCAAGGGCGCGTTCTGGTTCGCGACGTACAAGGGCGCACTGTCTGGCGAGCTGTTCGTGGACCTGCTCAAGAAGCTGATGTATCGCCGCAAGAAAGCGCTGCATCTGATTGTGGACGGGCTACCCGCGCACAAGAAGGCGGTGGTCAAGGACTACGTGGCGAGCACGCAGGGAAAGCTGACGCTGCACTTTCTTCCGGGATATGCCCCGGATTTGAATCCCGACGAGCTCGTATGGAGCCATGCCAAGCGCACTGGCAATGCACGCCGGCCGCTGCGCGCAGGCGAGAAATTGGAAGACCGAGTCCGCACCCAGCTCGCCGACATCGGCAACAGACCAGCTTTGGTGCGTTCCTTCTTCAAGCATCCAGATGTCGCCTATATTTCTGACCTATGAGTAAGACTTCCGCCACATGTCAAGCGCTGTGACAAGCTCGCCAGAAACTTCCTCTGGGCTCTCATTGCCGCACCTGCAATCTGGTGGCTCAATTGACCCCGGACCTTGGCCCCAATCCAATGGACGACGATCTGGTGGGCCGGAAAAATCTCAAACTGAGGCACGACGGATTTTGAAAGTCTTCGGATTGCGAGCTTTGGGGGCGCCGCTGGCAGCGCCGGTTCCACGACGTCAGCCTCTCGTCAGGTTGCGACAGTAGCCTGCTGTCTCATTGCTGAAGTCCAGTCGAACGAGGTCGCGATGGATCCGAACAGATTCAATATTTTCAGTCCCCGACTGGCAACGTGGGTATCACCCCGCCTTGACGAAGCAACAGTCAGGTCAGGGGGGCAAGCGGACGAGGCTGGGCATCCGAGCTTTGAGCAACGCTTGGATGAGGTGCAACAAGCCGATGCCACTCCCGTCCCAGCGGCGCCCGTGTATCGAGATCGATACACCCCCCATCTGTCTAATGAAGACGCCTCCATCATCGACAACGCCATTCGGTCGGCAGGTGAACGCCGGGGACTGAGCGCGGCAACGGTCGGTGGTTATGTAACGGTTCTTCGTGGTCTTGGAGAGGATCTCGCACGTAATGGGCAATCGATTTCTGCGCTCGATCACAATTCGCTGGTAGCCCACGCCAATAAATTCGACAACCGGAAAATTATTACTGCCTTGCGTTATCTTCGGGAGTATCTTGAACCCGGTGGTACGTCAGGCCGTTCCCAGCGTGGGCGGCAACGGAGTATTCCAGCCGAAGACCAAGCCCTCATCGAGGGCGCAGCTCGTAGCAGCAGGCGACCCGCAGCGGCCGTTGTGATCTATAGCAGCAGCCTTCGCACGTTTTCTGAAGCGCTCAACCGCGAGGGCCACGCAATCGCCAGGCTAGATCACGCGTCACGCATCAAGCGCGCTAAAAAGTTGCGTCCGAACGACAAAACCCTCGTGACCGCGTTGAAGATGATTGACGAGTTTCAGCACGTGGAGCGCGCATCCGGCGCAAGTAGCTCATGCCATCTGGATCGTTATCCCGAAGACGCCGCCCTCATAGATGGCGCGCTCGACCAGGCCTTGAAAAATCTTGAGCCAAGGAAGTCTGCCCAGGAGCGGGCTGCACGTCTTCATACCCTGGGTGCGTGGCTTAAAGAAAATGGCAGGGAGAGCATGGCTGGCCGACTTAACCGCTCCAACAAGGAGGAATTTACGCTGCGCGACGATGTGATTGCATTCAAACTGACTGAACGCAGGCTATATGATCCCGATTTGGCGCACCTTCGGAATTACTTAAAACTCGTCGAGGCGAACCATGCTCTAGGGCCAGAAGCCCGCGAGCAGCCGGCTTTGCCGTCCGGGCTGGGCGCTGGGCGGCCCAGCCCGTCGCAGGCGCTTCCCGCAACCCCAGCCACCCCGAGCGAGGGAGCTTGGGCTTTGTTGAGGAAGGAGATGCAAGAACCAGCGTCACCGTCAACTGCCAGGGCTCGCTCAGACACTTACGCCGGCCTTGAGCCGTTTGTTGACCTGAATGCGCCGACGCCATCCGAATTGCGCGATGATGCTCACTTTGCACCAGCGCACCTGGCCGGAGCTCGTTCAAATACCTACGCGGGTCTGGACTCTTTCGTTGACCTGAATGCGCCGACGCC
>NZ_JBVBEF010000121.1:0-20631 GCF_055456055.1 Bradyrhizobium sp. LeoB3 | reverse complement strand
TTGCCGCCATGGACTTGTTCGTCGTTCCAACGATCGGTTTCGAGCTGCTCTATGCTCTCGTCATCGTCCGGCTCGATTGCAGAGCCCTCGTTTGGATCAACGTCACAGCACATCCGACGGCCGAATGGGTTGCACGTCAAATCACGGAAGCATTTCCCTGGGATGAGGCTCCGCGCTACCTCATCCGGGATCACGACCGGATCTATGGCAGCGTCGTCGCGCGCCGAATGCGCGCGATGGGCATCCGCGACAGGCCTACTGCACCGGCCCCGCCGTGGCAGAATGGAGTTGGAACGGCTGATCGGATCGATCCGGCGCGAGTGCTTAGATCACATCCTCGTCTTTGGTGAGACGCATCTACGAGGGATTTTGCGATCCTACGCACGCTATTACAACGACATCCGAACGCACCGGTCGCTGGACAAAGACGCGCCGGTTGCTCGCCCGGTTCAGCGAACCGGAAGCATTAAATCACACGCCATCCTTGGCGGACTTCACCGCCACTACGCCCGAGCTTAGGTTTTCGGTACAGACAAGGGCGACATCGTTGAAGCCCTGAAAACCGACATCGTCGCTGGGAAGCCTTCCCTGGAATTCAAGCTCGGTGGAGGTTGAAAAATAGCCCGGCGCAGCACGCCGCCTGGTGCCATCCGACAACTCGATCTCGATCGGATCGAACAACTGGGCGTCGGGCGTTGACCACGCTCTGGCAATGACATGCCAGGCCGTCAACACCGTGCTCGGTCCGACCAGGCAGCCCGATCCGCTGAACTGGCTGTTCACCAACACTCGGCAGCGAAACGCCCGGCTGCGAGACAGGAAGTCCGACAATGGTGGATCGGGAAAATTGCCGTCCGCGAGCCTTGCATCGTCCGTGTCGTCGAGACGGACCCCACGTGCCTTCATCGCCAGCGCAAAACTATCCAGAAGCCCTCGCCTTTCGAGTTCATCGACGGCCGCATCCTCCGGCTCGCGATGAAATAGGCGTGCGACGGCCTCAATGGCCGCCATCGTTAGCGGGTCTGGGGTTTCTGACTGAACGGCAAGCAACGCTTCGGCCGCCTGTTGTGGGGCGCTCTTGATCGCATCTGCGACTGTAGCCCTGTCAGTCATTTGATTTCACTTTGGGCCCTCACGGGGCGTAGTAAGAAGCTTTAAGAGTATTGTCAGGTTTCCAAGAAGCGCTTCTGAACGGCTCGCGCCAATTGACGCGGCAGTTATTTCAGTGCCGAGATGCTTGCCACGCTGCCACGTTTGGCCGCGGCAGAGCCGAGTCGGCGAGTATGAGCGCGTGTGCACTGGCTGGCGAATTTCTGGCGCCCAATTCGCACGATCAGCACGGTCGAGGTTAACCCTCGGGTTGCGGTCCACGTATGAACTACTTCATACAACCGGATTGAGAATATCGTTACGGTACGAACTGATCGAGAGATTGAGCATCTGCACCAGGCGACTGTCCGGGTCGAGATCGGCTCCGGATTCTTCGTCCGCCTCGCGCATCCCTCACGGGAGCGAAGGATGCTCTAGCGGCAAATTTGGCGAGCCTGATTTCGATGACCGCTTGTCGGAGTTCATCACTGGTGAGGTTCACATGTGCACAGTACTGGGCACGCCCATTTGCGATACCTGCGGCAAATTCTGCGCGCGCGGCGAGCTGCCCTTAGGCATCGAGCGACGCAACTAAACGGTTTTCCTCGGCCGCCAGAGCGGTCGAGCAGCGCTTAATCTTGCGACCAGGAAGGCTCTCATGGCCGGGGGCATCGCAGAGAGGATCGTTGAGCGCAAGGTCGCCATCCTGGGGCGGCTTGGCGTCTATCCGATGTTTCGCCTATCGCTGCCGGCGCGCCGGCTTCTCGCCTATCTTGCACTGCAGGGCCGGCAGGTCTCGCGCACCGCGGCCGCCAGCAATCTCTGGCTGGACCTGCCCGAAGACACCGGCCGCGCCAACCTCCGCCGCGCGCTGTGGCACGTTCCCCGTGGCTGGATCGATGCCGCCGGCGACGAGCTGTCGCTATCGGCAGACGTCGATTTCGCGCGCGCGCAGGCCGTCGCAGCCCGTGCGCTGAAGGGCGAAGCGTTGGCCTACGAGGACATCGTGTTGCTATCGAATGATATTCTGCCCGGCTGGCATGAGGAGTGGCTGATCGCCGGGCAGGAGGCGTTCCGCCTGCTGAGGGTGGAGGCGCTCGAGGCGACCTGCCGGGTAATGACGCGGTCTGGCGATCTCGCAATGGCGACGCAGGCCGGCGTGGCCGCGCTTGCCGCCGAGCCGTTGCGCGAGTCGGCGGCCGAAGCGCTGATCGAGGCCTATCTGGCCCAGCGCAATCGCTACCAGGCCGTCCAGTGCTACCGGTCGCTGGCGAAGCGCCTCGCCTGCGAGCTGGGCGTGAACCCCGATGAGGCGCTGGCGAAACGCGTGGCCGGCATCTGCCCCGCCTCGCGCGCCGCGCACTAGCTTCCCACCCTTCCCCCTTTCCTTCTCCAGTGCCTGCACGGCTGGCCTTGAACCGTGTATGGACGGCTCCGCGACGCTGCGCGGACGGCACGGAGACATCGGCGCGGCGCCGTGGCTACGGCCGCCGCACGCACTGTGCCCCCGAGGAATACGCCAAGGCAACGGCGGCGTACACAATGCCGGACGATGGTCGTGCTCAACTGCGCCGCAGATGTTCAGGAGGCCGGAGTCGCGCGATGCTGAATCAACAAGAGTCATCCCATCTCTTCGCCGCGCAGGAAAATCCGTTCGCTGAAGCCTTCGCCGAAACCAGCGGCAACGGCACGGCGATCGGCTTCGCGCCGTGGAGCGAGAACCTCACGCCGTTCGCAGCGACGCTCGATGGCGTCGCAAACCAGTCCGAGACCGACCGCCTGGTGGCCGAAGTCTATGCCGAGCTTCGCGACGAGTCGTTCGACGAAGCGCTTGCACTCCTTGCCGAGGAGACCGAGCAGGCACTCGACGAGCGGTTCGCCGGCGAGACGCCGGCCTCGGCGCAAGAGCGCGAACGCTATGCCGACGCGCACCTCGCCCCGGTGCGCTTCGAGGCGCAGCAGTATCTGCAGGCGCTGGAAGCAGGCATAGCCGGCCTGGACGTCGGCTCCCTTTCAGAGCAGCAGCTCGATGAGGTGCTCGAGCGGTTCGACCCGTCGACCAGAGAATTGACGCCGGCCGGCGAGGAGTTCATCGGCAAGCTCATCAAGAAAGCCAAGGGCGTCGTCAAGACCGTCACCAACGTGGCGAAGAGCGTCGGCAAGGTGGCAGGCTCGCTGCTCGGGCCGGTTCTGAACAAGCTGCGCGGCTTGATCAATCCCCTGCTCCGGCGCGTCCTGTCCTTCGCCATCGGTCGGCTGCCGGCACCTCTGCAGGCGCCCGCACGCGCGCTCGCTGCCCGCTTCACGTCCGAGGCTGCGGAGGAGAATTTCGACGAAGCTCAGGTCTCGCCGGCGAACCTGACCGATGTGGAGTCGCTCGCTGAATCCTTCGACGCCGCCATTGCCGAGGCACTCGCGGGCGATGCGGCAGGCGAATTCGAAGGCGAAGCGTTCGGCGCGACGGATGAGAGCGAGATCGAGACGCGGGAACTCGAGGTGCTCGCCGAAGCGCGCGGCGCGCTGATCGAGCGGCTGCGCGACGCCGACGAGGACGAAGATCTCGCACCGGCGATCGAGCAGTTCGTTCCCGCACTGCTCGGCGCGCTGCGGCTCGGAATCAACCTCGTCGGCCGCCCAAAGGTGGTGGGCTTCCTCGCCAATTATCTCGGGCAACTGATCGGCAAATGGGTAGGACCGCAGCTAAAGGGGCCGCTGTCGAACGCCATCGTCGATACCGGCCTGAGGCTCATCTCGCTCGAGGCCGAGGACCGGGCCCAGCTCGAGCGGAGCGACGAGGTCGCGCCGGTTGCGCTTGCAAGCGTCATCGAAGATACGGTCCGCCAGTTCGCGGAGAACGAAGATTACGTGTTCGAGGACGAGGAACTGACCCAGCTCGCGACCGCAGAAGCGTTCAGCCAGGCGGTTGCAACGCATTTCCCGCCTCGCTTCGTTCGTGCGTCGCTGCAGCAAGCCCCATCGCTTGGCGGCACCTTCGTGAGCCGCCGCCCGCGCAGCATCCGACCGTATCGCAAGTACAACCGCACGCCCGAGATCCAGGTGACGTCGCAGATTGCGGACACGCTGCCCACGTTCGGCGGATCGACGGTCGGCGCGGCGATGCGCGCGGCGGGCGCGCAGTTTCCGATCCGCGCGCGCATGCACATCTACCAGTCTGCGCCCGGCACCACGCTGCCGCGCATGGTGCGCATCGACCGGCCCGCCGCTGGCGCAGGTCGCGGCTACATCAACACCGCCAACGTCCATCCGCTGACGCCGGCGGCGGCCGGCGTGCTGCTGCGCGAACCGAAGCTCGGCGTACAGGTGCCCGCCGCATACCTGCGCTCGCGCCAACGGATCGCCGCAGGCCAGCGCTTCTACATACTCGAACCGGTCGGCGCCGGCGCGCCGCCGGCTTTGCCTTCAGGCCCGGCCGGACAGGCCGCGGCCCGGCGCCTTAGCGCAAGCCGTGCTTGGACGTCGCTGAATCTGCGCCAGGCGCGCATCACCATCGGCATCTATCTTTCGGAGGCGGAGACGCAGAAGATCGTCGCGGCGATCCGCAAAGGCCAGGGAAGCCTGCCGCTGCTGCAGGCGCTCACCAAGACCTACCAGGATATGGAGCGGCTCTCCGCCGGCGGCCAGGCTCCCATGCGAATCCTGCGCGAGGATGGTGAGGACGGTGAGGCTTTCGAGCACTTCGCCGGCCACGGGAGCAAGCTGCTTCCGCCCGGCCTGACAGCGCATCTGCGTCAGCGCCTGCGCGCCTGGGTGATGCCGGCGTTGACGAAATGGGCGCGCGCCAATGCGGAAGCGTTCGTGCGCGCGGCCGGGCATCCCGATGCCGGGGTGACGCTCCGCATCCGCCTCACCGCGGTCCCCGGTCTCGATGCGATCGGCAAGATGCTGCGCGGCGGCGCACCTGCGCCGTCCCCGGCCACGCTGCGCGGCACGCCGAGCATCGCCATCTCCGTCACGCCTGGACGAGGCGGCAAATGACCCCTGAGATCGACCAGCATCTCGTCACCTCGGACCTGCAGCGGCAGGTCGCCCACTGGCTGGCGGCCGCGCGCACGTTCCGCGATGCTGAAGAGTTTGCTTCGATTGAGGCCTGGAAGTCGGTCGAACGCGACATCGGCGCGCCGCTGCGCCAGCAGATCAACACGGTCGTCGAGGAGCTGATAAAGCTCGGTGAAGCGACGCAGCGCGTCGTTGACGAGGCGCGGAAGAATCCAGACCGCATTCCGGCGGCCTCGACCAGCGTCCAGCGTTTCCGCCGCCGCTACGTACAGGTCGACACCACGCTGGATTTCCTCGGAGATGCCGTGAACTCGCGAACGAGCGCGCGGCTGCGCGAGGCACTCACGACGCTCGACCGGCTTGCGGTGGCAAGCATGCAGGGAGTGCTCGAGCGGGCGAAGAAGCCGGTGCCAAGAGTGCTCGTCTACCAGGACAAGGGAACGGGCGCATCGATCCTGCGCGCGGGCGTCCGCCTCTGGGCGCCCGGGGCCATCATGCCGGTCGCCGCTATCAAGATCGTGCGCCACAATCTCTATCGCCCGACCTCGCTCTTTCACGAGACGGGCCATCAGGTCGCTCACCTCACCGGCTGGACGCCTTCCGTGCGAGCGGCCATTGCGCGCGCGCTGAAGGACGATGAAAAGCTTCAGGCGATGTGGACGCCCTGGGCCTCCGAGATCGGCGCCGACGTCTTTGCCTTTCTCCACACCGGCTATGCCTCGACGGCGGCGCTTTACGATGTCGTCGGCAATGCCGACACCATCCTGCAATGGCCGATGGGCGACCCGCACCCGATCGGATGGCTTCGCACGATCCTCGGCTGCGCGATGTCGGGCCGCTGCTTCGGGGATAAGGGCCCGTGGAATACCCTGCAACGGGCCATGGAAGCGCATTATCCGGTCACCTCCGCCGACCAGACGCTGCAGCCCCTGCTCGCCCGCTCGAAGGCGGCGATGCCGAGGATCGCAGAAGCGTGCCTCTCAGCGCCCGTGCCGGGGCTCGGCGGCCGGCCGATGACCGACGTGCTCGATCCTAAACGCGTGTCGCCAGGGGCGCTTGCCGAGCTCGAGCACACCGCCGGCGCAGCGCTCTGGACGTCGCCGGCGTGGCGCCAGCGTGAGGGAATACGGATCGTCGCACTCGCGGGCCTGCGCGAGGCCGAATGTCCGGCGACTGCGCCGATGTGGATTGAACGCGCACGAAGCTGGTTCACCAAACAAGCCGAAGCGGCGTGAACAGAGAAAGGAACGTGACATGGCCAGGAAGCCCTCATCGTCGGCGGAATCAGAACCCGGGATGGAAGCTGCAGAACGACCACTCGGCGGAAACCCGCAAAATACGATCGCTGTCCTCCAGCAAACTATCGACGAACTGCGGCAGCGCGATGCGAAGCGCGAGCAGGAGATGTGCCACTTGAACGAGGCGTTGAGCCGCCTGTCGCAGATGAGCGCGATCGAATGCATCCTGACCAACGGCTTCGAGGAGATGTCCACCAAGCTCGCACCGGTGGCGGAGATCGGACCACATCGCGTGCCGATCACGGATTGCGATGTGAACGCGCGTCTTGCAAGCATGATCGAATCCACGGCGCGGCCGCGCTGGGCCGGAGCGTCGACCGTGCCGATCGACACTCGTCCCGTTCCGTTCATCGGTGATGTCGTTCCAGGCCCCCGCGACAACGAAAGGTACTAGTCATGATCCAGCAGCTCATTGAACGCATGATGAGGCCGCCGTCGAATATGTCGCGTGACGTCGCGGCCGCGATAGTGCTCACATGCGATCCGTTCGATCTGTTGCTCCACATGGAACAGGTCTGGAACGCATTTCGCGTATGGGGGCCGCCTCCGAATCCGCAGCCGGCCAGCCCGGCCCGCCTAAGCTTCCTCGGCTACAATAAGGGCGAATTCGCGCTTTTCACCCCGCATCCGTCGTTGGCCGGTGTGCCGCAATGGGATCACCTCGGTTACAGCTACGTTCTGGAGAACACACGCGCCGTCCAGATCCTGCGCCGCGTCGTCCGGGAGTATCGCGCCGGCGAAGGGCTGGGCATCCCGTCAATAGCGACCCAGCGCTGGCTCGAGATCACGGAAGTGCTCCTGTTCGGCGCCGCCAATCCGCTTGCGCCGTGGCTGTCCACCAGCGTCATCCGACCGGATCCCGAGGCGGTGCGACGCAACGCCTACTGGCGGCTCTTCGGCCTCGACCTTGCATTCGGCACCGACGACAACCGGCCGCCCACCTACGACAAGGCCACGCACGCGAACACGACATTCATCCAGGTGTTCGAGGAGCTCCTTTTCGAACTGTGGCAGGCGATCACCAACGTCCGCAACATATCAGGCGTGAACGCCTCCGACGACGATCGGATTTTCAGGATCGCCGAGGCCTTGCGATTTGCACTGCGCGCCCGGCGGCAAAATCAGTTGCTCAGCCGGGAAGAGCTGGTTGCGACAACGGCCCTCGGCTGGGCCGAATTGACGCTAAGCGCCAACACACCGGTCGTCGAGGATCTGGTTGCCAACGCGACAAGCCCCTACGAGCGCCTGCGGTTGATTGGCGAACGGGTTGGGCTCGCACCGCACAGCAAGGCGTCCGCTCTATTCTCGATGGCTGGCGATCTCTCCCGCTTCCTGCGCATCGTCGAGTCCGGCGTCGTGTCGGGACCTGAACTGGCATGGGTCCTCTATCTCGAGCAGCCGCCAGTCGGGTCGCCGCCGGGCGCACCCGCACCGATCGGAGCTTCGAGCAGGCGGGTCATCACCGAGTGGGCATCTGCAACGGGCAAGGATCTGAAAGCACGCGCAAAGCCGATCGAGATGCGGCCGCCGGTCCGGCCACCACTGCTCGTCGGCGCACGCTGAGGTCAACGCAGGAGGCAGACGATGCACGGGTCCAGGCAGGAGTTTCAGTCGCTCGATCCGCTCGGCCTCGACGCCCCCTTCGCAGAGGCGTTCGAGCCGGAGAACCGGAGCGCAATCGAGACGTTCACCGCGCTCGAGGGCAACCCGTTCGCGGCCTTTTCGGGCGAAGCCGACGAAGCGGAGTGGACCTTCGGCGAATCAGAGACCTTCGAGGAGGAACTGGGCTCACCCCACTCCTTCTCGAACTGCACGCCGACGCAGAAGCAGTTGCTGCTCGACGTGGCGGAGCGGTGTCTGCGCGCGGTGCGGCATGCGGCCTCGTTCGTCGGCAGCACGTACGGGCGGCCGGGCCGGATGAGCGCGGCCACACGGCAACTGCTGCTGCGTCATTTTCACACGACAAAACATGACGATCTCCGCCACATCGTCACACGGCTGATGCGGATCGAGAAGGCGCTGAAGGACGGCATCAAGTTCCGCGGCGAGACCAACTGCGCCACCGACAGCACGGGAGCGGTCTGCGGCTATGCCCTGACGACGCAGCTCTTCGGCGGTTTCGGCAAGGTCCACGTCTGCTTCGACACCCGGCCCAGCCACTGCAACTTCAGCGCGCTGGCGCCCGACACGCAGGAGGTGACCCTCATCCACGAGGTCGCGCATCGCTATGTCGGCATCAAGGACCAGGCCTACGAACACGAACCGAAATATTCGACCCTCTCGTCGAAGCAGGCTCTGAACAATGCGGACAGTTACGCCTTCTTTGCCGTCGAGGGCATGAACCTGCTCAGCGAGGCCTTCGAGCCGGAGCAGGAAGGCGCAGTGTCGGAAGACTTCGATGAAACGTCGTTCACCGGGCTTGAGGCCCAGGCATGGGAATCGCACGGCCTTGCCGCGGACAGCGAAGCCGACCGAGACGGAAGCTCGCAGCCCTGGGCGCGCGAGCTCGAGGAGGCTCGCGAGCTGGAATCGGGAGCCAGCCGCTGCGCCGAAGACGAACACGCAAGCGAGGACGAATATCAAGAGTCCGAGGCATGGACCGCAACGGCGGAGCAGGTTGCTTTCCGCAACAGCGTGCTCGCCGAGCATATCGCGCGCAGCCGCAAGGCCAGGGGTGCACCTCTGCCCGACCTGGACAGCAAGCAGATCGAGACGATCCCCGGCACCAGCGTCAAGACCCGGCCGGAAACCGCGCGGGCCGCTGGCCGCCTGCTCGCCGCAGCAAATGCGGCCCTGCAGAAGGCTCAGGCCGCGGGCGATGCTGATGCGCTGCGGACAAAACGATTAACGGCGGTAAGCGGCTATCGCGGCAGCGACCATCAGCGCTCGCTATGGCTCGCGTATTTCAAAGGCTACTACAATCGTACGCGCGCCCACCGCGAAGCTCTCGCCGAAGGCCCGCATTCGAAGGCAGCAGTCGCCTACATGCTGAAATCGAAAGCCTACGGTGGCTTTGCCCTGGGTGGCCGGATTGCGGCCCCGGGCTACAGCAATCACCAGAACGGCATTGCCGTCGACTTCTATCAGAACAGAAAGGCGGGACACGAGGTCGCCAACAGCAGCAGTGACGCAGCGCGAGCGACCTGGCGCAGGAGCTGGTTCTATGGATGGCTGAAGCAGAACGCAGCGGCTTACGGCTTCGAGCAGTTGCCGACCGAGGAATGGCACTGGGAGTTTCGCCGCAAGCCGACGATCACGAGCGAGTTCGAAAGCGAAGCCGTCGTCCCGGCCACGAAGCCGTATCTCGACGGCGCGCTGTGGATCTACCGCTCCCGCGTCACCGGCACGAAAGTCGCCGTGTTCGCGTCAGCCGCGGCCGTTCGGGACAGCGGGCCGGTGGACATGCTGCTCTACATCCACGGGCTGCTCGGTCCGTGCGGCGTGCCGAAAGCCATGCCCGCGGGGATCGTGACAGAGGCGACCTTCCGGCTCGGCAAGATCGTGACCGACAGCGGCCCGCCGATGCTGCTGGTCGTGCCGCAGCTTCAGACCGGGAGCGACGCAGGCTGGAGTGCACGCGGCCTCGACCGGCCTGCGCAGCTCAATGCGCTGTTTGCCGAAGTACTGGCCGAGACAGACCGCCGTCTCGAGCGGAGCGCCATGCAAATCCGCCGGCTTGTCATCTCCGGACATTCGCGCGCCTACGGCGTGCTCTATCCGCTCGCCAACGCGAACAAATCCGCAGCCCTCGGCACCGGCGCGCTTTCGAAGCTGGTCAAGGTGTGGGTGCTTGACGCTACGTACGGAAGCCCGCCCATCGCGGCGTTCGAGGCCCTCGCAGCGGCGCGTCCAGGTCTGGGCGTGGACATCATCTACCGCGCGAAATCCCCGACCGACAAATTCGACGGCCGCGCCAGCGCTGGCGCGGTGGCGTTGCGCCCGGTGCCGAATTCGATCACCCATTGCGCGCTGCCCGGCAAACTGCTTCCGACTTTGCTCAGCGAGCTCGGCACAGCCGCGGAGAACGAATCATTGAAGGATTTCGATGGGCTGTCCAGCACGGAGGCTCTTTTCGAGAGAAGCGACGGGGAATCGCTGGCCTGGCTGGACATGGAGGCAAGCCTTCGTGGCGACACGCTCGACGAGGACTTTTCCGACACGCGCTGGAGCGAATCGTCCGAGGACGAGTTCGAGCATCAAGGGTGCGGATGCGGTTGTGCCGGCGGCCAATCTGCGCCGCAACGCTTCGAGGCCGAATGGTTCGAGCCGGAATCGGATGACGCAGTATGGCCTGCCGGCGTCGGCGTGCGCGCACTTGACGCCGAAGCCGGTGAAGCTGCCGATGCCTTGAAGGGCGCCTCGGCCTTTGTGCTCGGACCGACGCTTCGCCGCGGCAGCGACGGCGCCGGCGTTGAAGCCCTGCAACGCGCGCTGGCGCAACTTGGCCATTCGCCGGGCGAGATCGACGGACGATTTGGCGCTGCGACCGAAAAAGCGGTCCGCGCCTTTCAGTCCCGCTCGGGCCTCGCCGCCGACGGCGAGGTCGGCCCGCGCACCAAGGCGGCTATCGCCGCAGCGCTCGGTGGCAAGATCGCGCCGCTGCCGACGCCACCTGCTCCAACGCCGCCGGCCCCGATCCCGCCTGCGCCGCTGCCTGTCGGGGAGGATATCGATGCCTTCATTGCCAGACTGGCTGCGGAGTGGTCGCGCCGGACCGGCGGAAAGCCCTCGGTCGACGAACGGAGCTCGGCGCTGCGCGGCGACTACGAGGATACGCTGAAGGGCGCGCGCATGCGCTTTGGGACGAAGTATGCCGACGATGTACTCCGCCGCGCCTGGATGATCAGCCGCGAGGAAGAGATGCGCTTCCGCACCGAGTCTTCGGGCGGCTCGCTCGGCGATTTCACGCCGCCATCGCAGCGGGTGGAACTGGTCAGCCACGCGTCGATCGACGGAAGCGACAAGGCGCCGGTCGCGCCGATCATGGTCCGCTTCTTCGCCGAGCTGCGCCGCCGCTACGGCGCCGGCGTCGGCGCGGGCACCTATCGCGGACATGGCGGCGGGAGCTTCAACGACCGCGGCTATTCGCTCGATCTGTTCCTGAACAAGCGCGACGACCGCGGCTTCTATCTACGCGCCGATGCCCTTAGGTTGCTGCGCGCGGTGAACGACGCCGCGAAGGCGATGCCGGCGGAATGGCGGATCATCTACAACGATTTCGCCGTCGCCGACGCAATCAACCGGGAGACCGGCAAGCGCAACGTGATCTTCGTCGGGACGACGCGCAAGGACAAGAACAAGCGCGTGACCGGGCTCAACTGGCACGGCCCGCATCCGCTCATCATCCACTTCCATCTCGACCTCGCGCCGCTGCCGGGCGCGCAGAACGAAGCGGAGGACGAAGAATGGCAGGAGATCTGGCAGGAAACCTCGCACGAGGATTTCGCCGACGGTGAGGACGAGGGCGAGGACGTGCGCGGCGCCTGCGAGGGCGAATCTCCCGCCGACGAGACTCTCGCCCTGGAAGCCCTGCTCGCAGACGAAGCGGGAGGCGATCCGGGACTGGTGGACCGCCTGAAAGGCGTCGCCGAATTCATGCTCGGACCGACGCTGCGCCGGGGCAGCAAGGGCGACGGCGTGAGCAGCTTGCAGCGCGCTCTTGCAGGGCTCGGTTACGATCTGGCGGTGGATGGCGATTTTGGTTCGAACACCGAACGCGCGGTGCGCGCGTTTCAGTCGCGCAGCGGACTGGAGGCCGACGGCATCGTCGGCGCGGCCACCAAGGGCGCGATTGGCGCCGCACTGGGCGCGCGGTCGCTGCCGCCAGCCTCCGCACCCACGCCTCCTGCACCGACGCCCGTGCCCTACGTGCCGGGCAAGAAGCTCGCGCCGAAAGCGTTTGTCGCGACGTTCGGCGAGCCAGCCCGTGCCTCGCAGGCGGCGAGCGGCGTTCCCGCCCTGGTAACGCTCGGCCAGGCAGCGCTCGAGTCCGGCTGGGGTGCGCATGCGCCCGGCTTCAACTTTTTCGGTATCAAGGCCAAAGCCAGCATGCCTGAGAACATGCGGCAGCTACTGAAGACCAAGGAGGTGATGTCGCGGCCCGACGCGAAATTCCCCGAAGTGATCTCGGTCACGCCGCGGCCCGACGGCAAGTACGACTATGTCGTGCGCGACTGGTTCCGCGTCTATCCCGACGCTGCCGCCGCATTCAGCGAACACGGCGCATTCCTGGTGCGCAACAAGCGGTACGCCAAGGCGTTCGCGGTCGCCCACGACGCTTACGCCTTCGCAACCGAAGTCGCCCGCGCGGGTTACGCCACCGGACCGACTTACGAGAAGGAGCTCCACGCCGTCATGCGCATGCTCGAGAAGGCAGGCGGAAGCTGAAAAACGAGCTGAAAATTGCGACCTGAATGGTCCTATCCGGACCGCCGGTCGAGCGCGGGCGACGCGTTCTCGAAGAAGCCTGGGACGGCAGCTTTATCGTGCCCGGTAGGTCCACCATTCGCTACCAGAGCCACACGCAGCGACTAGCCTTTGATCATTCAAACCGACTGTAAGGGATCGGTGATATGCCACGAGGACCTGATAAATATTGTTCCATGTCTGCTCTGTATGATGATCCGAACAACGTCGAAGGGATAACATATGGAAAACGATGGTTACGTCATGAGTGGCGTCAAATGGTGGAAGAACAAGTCACAGATAACACGGAAACACAAAAGGTAGTCATGGCCCTCCACGGGGGTGGCATTGAGACCGGCACAAGCGAGATCGCTCTAGCTACGGCCGGCTACCATCCAGCTACGCTGGCTAACTCCGTTGACGGTTATGGATTGCATGACCTCTGGCTGTTTGAAGGGTTGTTGCCCTCCAGCAATGGCGACCTGCATGTGACAGCTTCTCACTACGATGAGCCAATAGCTACGAAGTTGGTTGAAAACGCTCAACGTTGCATCAGCTTGCACGGCTGTACGGATACTCAAGCGAATGGAAGAATTCAGCTTGGCGGACTGGACGATGAGTTGCGGGATATCATTTTGGAAGAATTGGATGCTGCAGGGATTCCGGCTGAGGTTACCAGCAACCCGATGCTTGACGGTAGTCTCCCAAACAACATCGCAAACAAAACAAGAATTGGTGGCTGCGCCCAACTCGAGATGGGGACGAGCTATCGCAGAAGCTTGTTCGGGATCAATACGAGGCCACAGCGGAAAAACACAACAAACGCTGAATTTTGGCTACTGGTTCGGGCTTTGCGTAAATCCATGAGCCGAGTATAACCCGTTCCCTGACCAGCTCATAAGCATTAAGAGCTGTTGGGTTCAGGAATCTGCACGCGCGAGCGCCTCTTCCGAGCTTCAGCATTCTTCACGCTTGCGCTGAACAAGAGTCCCCAGCCCACCGGCGACACCAAAGCAGGTCCGCTTGCCATGCGACGAACG
This sequence comes from Bradyrhizobium sp. LeoB3, assembly GCF_055456055.1. Taxonomy (NCBI): domain Bacteria; kingdom Pseudomonadati; phylum Pseudomonadota; class Alphaproteobacteria; order Hyphomicrobiales; family Nitrobacteraceae; genus Bradyrhizobium; species Bradyrhizobium sp. LeoB3. The sequence goes on along the minus strand of NZ_JBVBEF010000121.1, from coordinate 6,782 downwards.
AGATCTGCTTCTCGGGCGCAGGTGGCCGCTCTACTCACATCAATTCGAGCGCACCGAGCCCAAGGTCCACATCAAACTTCGGACTCACTGCTCAGATTTGCCGTGAATGGATTTTTCTGGATCTCCCGGTGCACACGTCGTGCACACGCCGCCATCTAACCACTTGAAAAATTTGAGCTCTCGTTCCAATCCATCATCGGAGCCACAGAAAAGCGATAGTCTTGCGATTTCAATACTTTACCCTATGTTCTCAATGGGATGAACCCGGAACATGTGCAAACTAGCCGAATTTGCACACGTTTGTACCTGTTTTGACCTCACAGTGCACACGTAGCGGACACGAATTGGGGAGTGCACACGGCCATGGCCAGCCTCACTCAATTGCCGTCCGGGAACTGGCGCGTCCAGGTGCGCCGCAAGAACCGCCACGTGTCAGAGACCTTCCGCCGACGCAAGGACGGCGACGACTGGGCGCTCGACATCGAGCGCAATATCGACCGCAGTGGATCACCAAAGCCCCGCGCCGCCGTCCAAGCCAAAACCTTCGGCGATATCATCGATCTCCATATCGAGGACATGCACGAGGTCGGCCGCCCTCCCCGTCGCTCCAAGGCCGCTGTGCTAGAGGCACTAAAGGAAGCCTTGGGGACAGTAAAATTGCCCAAACTCAATCGCGAGCGACTCATCGAATTTGGTCGCCAGCGCGCGAAGGAAGGTGCCGGGCCCGCAACGTTGGCAATCGACTTTTCCTTTATCAGAACCGTCGCTACGCACGCTGCAGCCGTTCACGGCATTGAAGTCTCGGCCGAAGAGGTTCGATTGGCGCGCTATGCGATGAAGCATTTGGGCCTTGTGGCGAAGTCGGAAGAGCGGGACCGACGCCCAACTGCAGATGAGCTCGGTGAACTCATCGAGTATTTTGAAACCAATCCTCGACAGGTCATTCCGATGGGCCGGATCGTTCGGTACGCGGTCGCGACAACAATGCGACAGGAAGAAATTTGCCGTCCGGATTGGCCGGACGTAGACATGAAGACGCGGGTACTCGTCATCCGCGACCGCAAGGATCCGCGAGCAAAAGACGGCAACGATCAGAAAGTGCCGCTTCTCAATCTAACGGGCTTCGATGCGTGGGAGATCTTGCTCCAACAGCGCATCATCACGAGAGGTTGGGGTCGCGTGTTTCCGTATAACCACCGCTCGGTGAGCGCGGCTTTCACGCGAGCCTGCGATGAGCTGAAGATCGATGATCTGCATTTTCATGATCTGCGTCACGAGGGGACTAGCCGTCTTTTCGAAGCAGGGCTCACAATCGAGAAGGTTGCGCTTGTGACCGGCCACAAGGATTGGCGCACTCTGCGGCGTTACACCAAGTTGAAGCCGGAAGAACTCCACAAGCTGCAAACGGCGCCACAACCGTCTTTGGAAGAGTTCATACAAGCGCTCGCGACAAACGAGACTGCGACAACGGTTCGACAACAAGTCTAGGCGAAATGAGCGTGAAACACTCTTCCGGAGCGCTGTCGATCGTTGCGCTCCCGGCTCGCCGCGGCAACTGGCGTCGCGACAGACATTGTTGAAGATTTCGCCGGGTCGCAAAAGTTGCCGAATACGTTTACTTGTTGTCGGTACCACGACAGCGGGAGTCGGGTTATTGGCCTGTACTTGAAGCGAGCTCAAGGTGTCTCCCGTGAAAGCCAGAATGGGAACCAAAGATCCCAAGCGTCGGCACGATTTTGCTCTCTGCGACAGGCGCAGCAAGCCTCTCTCGCAGCTTTCAACCTTTTACGAAGACCACAGGCGTGCTTCTAGCTCGACGCCTCCCTCACAGATCCGGACGTGCAGCTTTCCCGCATCCGGCTCCTCTGACGAGCTTGGTCAGGCTATTTGCTGACGCCAGTCGTGTACATGCTCGATCGGTATCGGGAAGACCTTCAGGATCGCGTTGAACCGCTCCCACGACAGCTTCGGCCGTGGGCTTCGCCGTAGTAGGACTCGCCGCCACGCCTTCATGATCTGAAGACGGAAGCGACCGAGGCACGTGCTATTGCCAGGGATACCGAAGTAGGCGTAGTGCCCGCGTGAAGCCCAGGAAGTCGAACACCTCCGGCCGCGCCCTGCCCTTGCGCCGACGGTTTTCTTCAGCAAACCGTCCGAACTCGATCAGCCGCGTCTTGTCCTCATGGAGATGAAGACCGAACTTGGCCAGTCGTTCCGGCACGGCCGCCGTCATCGTCTCCGCATCCTGCCGTCGCTGCAAGAGGAGCAAGTAGTCGTCGGCATATCGGACCAGCCGTAGCTGACCGGTCGCATGCCGCCGCTTCCACTGCTCCACCCAGAGATCGAGCACACAATGCAGGAAGGTGTTGGCGAGCAGCGGGCTGATACCCGCGCCCTGGGGCGTTCCTTCCACCGTATCGGCGTACACACCACCCTCCAGGATGCCGGCGCGGAGCCATTGGCCGATCAGCCGCAGGACTCTCGGTCTGCAATCCTGTGCGCCAGCATCCGCAGCAGCCAGTCGTGATCAACGCTGTCAAAGTATCTGCGGATGTCGGCATCGAGTACCCAGTTCACCGGCTCCGTTGTGATCGCTTCGCGCACCACCCGCAGTGCCTGATGAGCACTGCGTCTGGGTCGGAAGCCAAAGGAGCAATCGAGGAAGTCGGCTTCATAGATGGCGCTCAAGACCTCCGCCACCGCGCCCTGGACGATTTTGTCTTCCGGCGCGAGGATGCCGAGAGGCCGCTGACCGCCGTCAGCCTTTGGGATGTACGTCCGGCGAACCGGCAACGGCCGATAACGGCCGCCATGGACCCTGTCGGCTAGATCGCGAAGATTACCTTCGAGGTCTTGCCCGTAGGATTCCACTGTCATCCCGTCTCCCCCGGGCCGCCGCCTGCCGCCGCAGCCGTCGATACGCCCTTTCGAGCGCAGCGACACCAACGTGGTGCAGCAGCGCCGTGAACCTGGTCTGGCGCGACCGTTTGGCCGCCTCATTCACCCTGGAGAGATTGGCTGACAGGATGACCCGGCTCTGTGTCCGGTCCCGCGCCTGCTCACCGGAGTTTCCCATCAGTCGGGGCCTTCCCTCCGGTCGACTCGTTGCCTTCGCCGCCATCGACAGGACTACGCCCCGATCCGCCACCCTGCCGTGCCTGTGGAACAGCCTCCGCTTTTCGCTCGGCCAATTCCCCCTCCGGTGACGAGCCGGAGCACACGACAGGGTTTCTCAGGTTCCCATGATTTCTGTGCGCGCGTGATGTGGTCTCCGACCCCGGCGGCCCAGAACCTGCTCGCCTTTAGCGCAGATCCCGCTGTTGCCTTCGACTTTTGAAGCAGCCTCGGCGACCGCGACGATCCGATTACGTGGCCCAATACACACCCTGCCCGCTTGCTGTCTACGCTTGGTCCTGCCGTTACCGGTTCGGACCCAAGACTCGCTACGAGGCGTCTGGCTGAGACCTACCTCGGCGGCGCTTTCATCCGCTAGACATCATGAGCTTCTCCTGACGCACTTCAAATCCTGGACGCGCAACCACCGATACCGACATTCAGTTCGAGTTGCGATCTGATCGAGGGCTTTTCGTCCCTTTTCACGTCCGAGCGTGCGGCTTGAGCTTCGCGCGCAACGTCATTTGTGCGGAGTCCGTCCTCCGACCCCACGTTCTAATGCTACGCTTTGCGTGGCGACCAAGGCAAACATCACGGAACTAGCTGCAACAGCCGCTGTCGCGCGATTCATTGGTTTGTTGCCACAGCGAACAGCCGGATACAGTGGAGAGGCAGTGCGGCGGAGAGAGTGTCAGTCAACTCCTGTTGAAAGATAAAGCATTTTCGATCTTCCTAGATCAAAAACCACCATTTGACCTACGGCCCGAAAATGGGGTTTCGCCTCCGAGAGAAACCTGCGCCAATGGCCCGTCAACGACAACATTGCCACTGCGCTGGCGTCGTCGGGATAGTTGTGCGTAACCCCCAGATGATCAATCGCCCACAATCGACACAACCACGGCCAGGGACGCTGCCGTGGTACCTATTCCTATTGGACGACACAGGACAGGCAGATGCTTATTTATGACTTCATCGACCATCGCGCGCGGCAGCCCCTGTGTGTACCGAAAACCTTGTCCGAGTTGATGATGTGACGGATTCGGCTAAGTTGGCGGGATGATCGGGCTTCTCTGTTTCGTGCGGGCCGTCGTGACCTCGCCGTTCAAGTCGAGGTTGCAGCTGGAAGCTGAGAACGCGGCGCTTCGACATCAGTTGATGGTCTTGCGGCGGCAGCCGCGACCGTCTGGACATTCGACGCTTATTTCACGCAAATTCCAAAATCAGTGCATCCACCGCGAGCGTTGCGCCGGCACTGGCGTGGATCTTCTTCACGGTGCCGTCCTGCTCGGCTCGGAGCACGTTCTGCATCTTCATGGCTTCGACGACCGCGAGCGTCTCACCGGCCTTGACCTCCTGGCCTTCGCTCACCGCGATCGAGACGATGAGGCCGGGCATCGGACAGAGCAGCTTCTTGCCGCTGTCGGAGGCCGTCGTCACCGGCATCAGCCGGGCGGAAGCTGCTTCCGCTTCGGTCCAGACATATACCGGCACCTCGACGCCCTGATGCGCCAGACGAATGCCGTTGGGAACCGGGCGCGCCTGGACCGCGACGAAATGGCCGTCGATGGTCCCCTGCCAGACCGGATCGCCCGGCTTCCACGGCGATTGCAGCAGATGCGCATTGCCGGCGTTGCCTTCGGCATCGATGAAGCGGATCGCGATCACGTCGCCTTCGCGGCCGACCTCGAGCAAAATCTCCTGGCGATCGAGCCAGACCGCGCGGCGGCGCTCGCGCTGCACGACGCGGCCGCCCATTTGTCCCGAGATCTGCCGCTTGCGCTCGCCGAGCACGTGATCGATGGCGGCGCCAACGGCGGCGATGCGCCGTGCGACCTCGCCTTCCGGCACGCGCACCGCAAAGCCCTTGGGGAATTCCTCGGCAATGAAGCCAGTCGAGAGCCGGCCTTCGCGCCACCGCGGATGATGCATCAGCGCCGACAGGAATGGGATGTTGTGCCTGATACCGTCGACATAGAACGAGTCGAGTGCGGTGGCCTGCGCCTCGATCGCCGCGGCGCGTGAGGGCGCATGCGTGACGAGCTTCGCAATCATCGGATCGTAGTGGATCGATATCTCGCCGCCCTCCTGCACGCCGGTGTCGTTGCGAATGGTGATGCCGTCCTGGCTGGCTTCCACCGGGGGACGGTATTTCACCAGGCGCCCGACCGAGGGCAGGAAGTTGCGGAACGGGTCTTCGGCATAGAGACGCGATTCCACCGCCCAGCCGGTCAGCGTGACGTCCTTCTGCGCGATGGCGAGCCTCTCGCCGGCGGCAACCCGGATCATCTGCTCGACGAGATCGATGCCGGTGACGAGCTCGGTGACGGGATGCTCGACCTGCAGGCGCGTGTTCATCTCCAGGAAGTAGAAGCTCTTGTCCTGGCCGGCGACGAACTCCACCGTGCCGGCCGAGTCGTAGCTCACCGCCTTCGCCAGCGCGACGGCCTGCTCGCCCATCTTGCGGCGGGTGGCCTCGTCGAGCAGCGGCGACGGCGCCTCCTCGATGACCTTCTGGTTGCGGCGCTGGATCGAGCATTCACGCTCGCCGAGATAGATCACGTTGCCGTGCTTGTCGCCCAGCACCTGGATCTCGATGTGACGGGGATCCACGATGAACTTCTCGACGAAGACGCGGTCGTCGCCGAACGAGGCCTTGGCCTCGGCTTTCGCCAGGTTGAAGCCTTCGGCGACCTCGGCCTTGGAGTGCGCGATGCGCATGCCTTTGCCGCCGCCGCCCGCGGAGGCCTTGATCATCACGGGATAGCCGATCTCGTCGGCGATGCGCACCGCGTGCTTGTCGTCCTCAATGACGCCAAGGTGGCCCGGCACGGTGGAGACCTTTGCCTTCGCGGCCGCCTTCTTGGACTCGATCTTGTCGCCCATCGCGGCGATCGCGCCGGGGTTCGGACCGATGAAGACGATGCCGGCGGCCTCCAGCGCGCGCGGGAACGCCTCGCGCTCGGACAGGAAGCCGTAGCCGGGATGCACGGCCTCGGCGCCGGTCTTGCGGCAGGCCTCCACGATCTTCTCGATCACCAGGTAGCTCTCGGCCGCCGCCGGCGGGCCGATCAGAACGGCCTCGTCGGCCATCTCGACATGGAGGGCGTCGCGGTCGGCCTCGGAATAGACCGCGACCGTCTGAATTCCCATGCGGTGAGCGGTCTTGATGACCCGGCAGGCGATTTCGCCGCGATTGGCGATCAGAATGCGTTTGAACATGATTACAATGGCAAATTGTCGTGCTTCTTCGCCGGCGCTTCGACCTTCTTGTCCTTCAGCATCGCGAGCGCCCGCGCGATGCGTCGCCTTGTCGAATGCGGCATGATGACGTCGTCGATATAGCCGCGCTCGGCGGCGATGAAGGGGGAGAGGAAGCGGTCTTCGTATTCCTTGGTGCGCGCGGCGATCTTGTCGGGGTCGCCGATGTCGGAGCGGAAGATGATCTCGACCGCGCCCTTGGCGCCCATCACCGCGATCTGCGCGGTCGGCCAGGCATAGTTCATGTCGGCGCCGATCTCCTTCGAGGCCATGACGTCGAAGGCGCCGCCATAGGCCTTGCGGGTGATGATGGTGACGAGCGGCACCGTGCATTGCGAATAGGCGAACAGCAGCTTTGCGCCGTGCTTGATCAGGCCGCCATATTCCTGCGCGGTGCCGGGCAGGAAGCC
>NZ_JBVBEF010000120.1:0-20897 GCF_055456055.1 Bradyrhizobium sp. LeoB3 | reverse complement strand
CCAGCCGGCTGATCACCGGGGTACCGCCCACCTGGGGAATTTTACTTCGGCACATCTGGGGAAATTTGGAGCGGCATCCGTGACCGAGCATCTCAATCGACACTGGTACGAGCGCATACCGACCAAGTCGTCACCGAGGTGCAGCGTCAGGTGTTTCATCCGGTCAAGCGCTGGATGGCGGCGACCCTCGACGGCATGGTCGAGGCAACGGGCGCGGTCTTCGAGGCGAAGTTCATGCTGCCATGGTCGTTCTCAGATGAAGGGGCCGCTGAGAAACACATGGCGCAGCTACAGCACAACATGTGGGTCACCGCTTCCAGAACAGCGGTGCTGTCGATCATTACCGGTGGCGGCAAGTGGGTTGAGATGACCATTCCGGCTGATCCACTCTACCAGCACCTGCTGCTAACAGCCGAGAAGAAATTCTGGCGTTGCGTTGAAACACGCGAGACCCCTCACCTGTTTGGCGTCGAGCCACCAAGGGCAAAGATCGCGGTCCGGACCGTCGATATGAGCGGGTCCAACGCCTGGGCCGAGTTTGCAGACCTGTTTCAGGCAACTCGGCAGGCGGCCCAGGACCACGAGCGGTCAAAGGCCGAGTTGAAGGCCCTGGTGCCGGAAGATGCCAGGGAAGCCGCGGGTCATGGCGTGCGCGCAAGGCGCTCGAAGTCGGGCGCCATCAGTTTTGACATTGAGGGGGAGCAGCCTCGCCATGCAGCGATCCAGTCATAAGATCGGCGCCCTAGCGACGGCACTCGCCAAGGCGCAAGCCGAGATCGCCAATCCGGAAAAGTCGCTGACTGCCACCATCGAGTCGCCGTTCCCGCGCGAGGGGCCGCGGACCTTTCGCTACGCTTCCCTATCCGCAGGCCTCGACATCGTTCGCAAATGCCTTGGTCGGCATGAGATTGCGACAGTCCAAAGCACCGCAATCGATCCCGACACCGGGCTGATCAAACTGACGACCACCCTGGTCCATGCCTCCGGTGAGTGGGTGTCGTCGGACTGGCCGGTCTGTCCGGCCTCGGAGACCGCAGCTCCGCATCGGATGGGCACGGCGCTGACCTACGCCCGGCGTTATGCCCTGTTTACGCTGGTCGGGATCGCCGGCGAGGATGATCTCGATGCGCCCGATCTCGCCTGTGCAACGGCGGTTCCAGCCCCAAAAGGCGGACCGCCGAGAAAAGGAAACGGTTCCGATGAACTCCGGCCGCCGCCGCCGACAAAAGCGTTCCAGGAGCCTCGCAAAGGCCCAAATGGCAAGCCGCCTCCCATTCTGTCGCGTGAAGCCTCAGCAACACTCCGGAATCAGTTGCTGGTCGAGTTGAAAGAATTGGAGCTCAAAGACGCTCTGGACGCGTGGACATTTCAGGCATGGCCAAAGGCAAACACCCTGACGCAGGCGGATGCGGACGAGGTCAGGGCGGCGTTTCAAGCCCGGCTTGACCGCTTACATACGATAGCGGATGAGGACCTCTCGCCAGCCGAACGGGATCAGCCAACGACGGACCAAGAGATGCGCTCCCGCATCGACAAGAGCGTGCTGACAATCCTCGTGGCGCGTCGCCTGCGCGACAAGACCCACCTGCGGTTTGTGGCCAAACAGCCTTGCCTCCTCTGTGGGCGCCAGCCTTGCGACGCCCACCATCTGCGGTTCGCGCAATCCCGCGGTCTCGGTCTCAAGGTCAGCGACGAGTTCACCGTCCCACTGTGCCGGGCACACCATCGCGAACTGCACCGCACCGGCAGGGAATCGGACTGGTGGGCGAAAGTCGGCCTCGAGCCCATCGGCGTGGCGCGCAAGCTTTGGCTGGAAACCCACCCCCTTCACGCTTCTGCAGACGTCCTGGGCGACGACAGCGGAAAGCCCGGAGTGGCGAACGACGAAGGAACGGCCATGTCACGGCAGCCGCGCGCGCCGCAGATGGCAAAACGAACCCAGTTGCCGGGCACACCGACATGACTTCGCTTCGACAGATTGAATCGAACCGCCGCAACGCCCAAAGGAGCACCGGCCCGAAAACGCAAAGCGGCAAAGCGCGCTCGTCCCAGAATGCCGTTCGCCATGGATTGACCGCGGAGACCGGCCTGTTCCAGATCCAGTACGACGCAAGCAGCGCACCCGATCCAGCGCGCCCCAAGCTACCCGGAGAAGCGTGCGATGTTATCGAAATCTTCCAGTCCGGGCACGATTCGGGTGGACGCGAGCTTGCGCGCTGCTTTCTTCGTCTGGCCGACCTCGACAACGGAATTTTCGAACGGCTTGGGCGCTATGAGGCGGCGCTTTGGCGCCAGGTCAGGCAAACGATTTTCACGCTGCGGCATCTGCAATGGCGGGCGCCGGGCCGCCGCTATCGGAGAACGCCAGATCGCTGGCAGCTAAGGTCCGGGATCAGCATGTGTGAGACCGAGTCCGAGAACCAGGAGTCGTCCTTTTAAGCAGAGATTCGTTGGTCGCCCAACGCATTGCGTTTTTCGCGCTGCATTCAAGGCGTCGACCGCGTGGTTGATGCGTTGATGCTCTCGTCGAGGACGTCGGGATCAATGAAGATCTGTAAGCGTCGTTCTCAGGCCACGGCTTTGAAGTCGTGACGGCAATAGGCCCATGGAAGCAGCTCATCGATGTTGCTGTTTGGATGGCCGTTAACGATCCTGGTGAAGGCATCGGTCAGATAGGCAAGCGGATTGACGTCATTCAGCTTACAGGTTTCGACTAAGGAGGCGATGATGGCCCAGTGCTCGGCGCCGCCGTCGGAGCCTGCGAACATCGCATTCTTTCAGTTCAGCGTAATCGGGCGGATCGAGCGCTCGACGGCGTTGTTGTCGAGCTCGATGCGGCCATCATCGATGAAGCGCGTCAACCCCTCCCAGCGTGAGAGCGCATAACGGATGGCATTAGCCAGCTTGCCCTTTTGGCTGATTAACGCGAGCTTTGCGCGGAGCCACCGTTCGAAGGCTTCAGCGGCCGGCTCTTCTGCTGCCGGACGAGGCGGCGCTCCTCGGCGCTGCGGCCACGGATGTCCTTCTCGATCGCGTAGAACTCGGCGATGTGCTGAAGCGCCTCGCTTGCGATGGGCGCGGGACCGGGCGTGGCAAGTTCGTAGAAGTTACGCCGCGTATGCGACCAGCAGAATGCAAGCTGAACCTCGCCACGCTCGGCGAGCTTGCCATAGCCGGCATAGCCATCGACCTGCAGGATCCCCTTGAAGCCTGCAAGATGGGCGATCGGCCGGTCGGCTTTGCGATCGGGCGCATAGACATAGGTGACGCTCGGAGGATCAGCGCCGCCCCATGGCCGGTCGTCTGCCGCATAGGCCCAGAGCTGACCGGTCTTGGTGCGCCCGCGGCCGGGATCGAGCACCGGCATCGTCGTTTCATCGGCGAACAGCTTTGGCCGTTGCCTGAGCTTGCCAAGGAGGCGCTCATGCAACGGACGCAGGTGGAACGCTGCCCGCCCCACCCAGTCCGCCAACGTCGAACGATCGAGCTCAACGCCCTGGCGGGCATAAATCTGGGCCTGCCGGTAGAGCGGCAGGTGATCGGCATATTTGGAGACCAGGACCTGGGCGACGGTGGCCTCGGTCGGTAATCCGCCGTCGATCAGCCGGGCGAGGGCCGGCGCCTGCATAATGCCGTCCTCGCAGGCCCGGCAGGCGTATTTGGGACGCCGGGTCACGAAGATCCGAAACTGCGCCGGGACCAAGTCCAGCCGCTCGCTCCGATCCTCGCCGATCCGGGGCAACTCACCCTGGCAACAGGGACAGGTCTTGTCCTCGATGTCGACGACGACCGCGATCCGCGGCAGGTGCGCCGGCAAGGCACCACGGTTGCCGCGGCGCTTGCGAGCCCGCGCCTCACTGCCTTCAGGTGCGCTCACGTCCTGCGCCGTCTCGCCGTACGCTGCGACCTGCTCGACGTCTTCCAGGCCCAGCAGCATCTGATCTTCAGGCAGCGTCTCTGCCCGCCGGCCAAACCGATGCCGCTGCAATTCCTTGATGATCTGACGCAGCCGTTCGCTCTCGCACCGCTCGGCGAGCAGCATCGCTTTCAACGTCTCGGGATCGTCAGGCAGGGCGTCACTCACACCCAATTCAGAGCATATTCGCCGCGATCTGGCGACGCGTCCGATGCTCCTGATTCACTTCGCCGTTGTGTTGGCGCCGGCGTCTCCCGTGCTTCATGCACAAGCCGCCAGTCGAGCCCCTCCAGCAGCGCCGACAATTGCGCCGCCGACAGACGCATCACACCGTTCTCGATCTTCGGCCAGCGGAAGATCCCATCCTCGAGCCCCTTGGCGAACAGACACAAACCCGTTCCGTCCCAGAACACCAGTTTGATCCGGTCCGCCCGCTTGGCCCTGAACACATAGACAGCTCCTGAGAATGGGTCAGCCCCCATACTCTCGCGCACCAGAGTAGCAAGCCCCTCCATCCCCTTGCGGAAGTCTACCGGCTTGGTCGCCACCATCACCCGGACCGCACCCGACGGACCGATCACCGGCTCGCCTTCAGCGCCTGGACGATCGACGCAATCATCGTTGGATCCGCACCACGACCGGCCCGGATCGTGATGCCGTCAACTTCGATCTCGATGAGCCCGGAATCCGTCTTTGCCTTGCCGCGCACCGCTTTGCGCTCACGGCCAAGAGCAGCCGCCGGCACCACGGCATCCACCACCGCCGGCACAAACTGTACTTCTTCTTCGGAATGACCGCCCGCTGCTTCTCGCAACTGACGTCGCCAGCCGAACAACTGCTGCGGCGACAAGCCATGCCGTCGCGCTACCGAACAGACCGAGTCGCCGCTCGCTACGATCTCCGCAACGATCCGCGCCTTGTCCTCGTCGCTCCACTTCCGCCGCCGGCCGGCTCCGGTGAAGACCTCAAGCCGCCGCACTGGCTCCGTGATAGCACTATGCACTGTGTCCATTCTAAGCCTAGAGCGTGATTGCGTCATGCAGCGCGCGCAATGTGATGTCCGGTTGCTCGGCAAGCCGATTGAGAAGCCAATCCCGCTCGGAAGACAGCACGTAGGGACGATTGCCGCCCATCGGCCGGGCCGCGGCGCTGCCGGTCGCACGGAACCGCTGCGACCACTTCACCACGCTGGCAACGCTGACCTTAAAGGTTGCCGCCACTGACCGGCAGCTCTCGCCAGCTGCCACCGCAGCAACGACCCGCTCGCGCAAATCAAGCGAATAGGCTCGTCCCATGGGATGCCGGCCTCCAACCCAGCCAGCATCTTGAATCAGAACCCGCCTGATTTGGGAATCCCCAATCGATTCAGCCTCAGACAATCACGCTCTAACGGTTCAAACAAACCGCAGACTCGCAGATCGCCCCGTCGTCCGGTAGGTGGCCGCTGAACAGCGCTTACGAAGATCTGGTGGGCGAGATCATGGGCCTTGAGGTCACCCCAGACGACCTCGATGTCGGTGCGGGAGGTGGTGAGGATGAGCTTGCGTTGGGTCCAAGCGAGCGTGCCCACCATGGCCCCCTTCTTGGATTGTCCGGCAGGTCCGCTCCACGCTTGGCCAAGGCGCGAGCGAAATAGAGGATGCGTCAGGGTCTAGCGGTCTCGATATCGTGCGCAAGGCCTTAAGCCAGCAGGAGATCGCAACCATCCAGACCATCCGGATTGAGCCCGGCACGGGACAAATTCACCTGACCACCCTGCTCGCCCATTCCTCCGGCGAGTGGATCTCCTCGGACTGGCCGGTCTGCGCCGCGAAGGATACCGAGCTGCTCCATCGCACGGGGGCAGCGCTGACCTACGCCCGCCGTTATGCCCTGTTCGCCCTGGTCGGGATCGCCGGGGAAGACGATCTGGATGCACCCGATCCCCTGGTCCGCTCAGCAAGCCCGATCCATGCCAAAACCGGCATCGTAACACCTTCGGATGCATCGGGCGAGCTCAACTCCAGGAGCTTCGCGGTATGAATGCCCCCTTCAACGGAACCTTAGCCGCCACATTGGTTGTACCGCCTCCCGAACTTGAAGCATTGTTGCTCCTGCCCTAAGGCTTCGAAAGAAGCGCGCGCAGGCAGTGCGGGTATGAAGCGCACAGCGGCCGACCGGGTCCCTGCCGCGGCTATCAACGCGCCGCTACACTTGGCTTGTCCCTTCTCGACCTGCTCCGCCGGATTGGTGCGCTCGAGGACGGTCTCGCTTTTCTCAAGCAAGCTGGATACGGTCAAGATTTGCTGACGATTCAATACGCATTTTCTCTCCCGCCTCATCGTACAAGAACGACAGAAAAGCATAGCGACGATTGAGCGTGATCGGCGTCACCTCGTGCAGCAAGGAACACGAAAATACGATGGCCTCACCAATCGCTGCGCGGTAAATCTTGCGGCCATATTCGGGGAAGACTAGATCGCCGCCGGCGTAACCGTCATTGAGGTTAATGGTCAGCGCGAAACGACGATGCGCATTGATTGCTGCGGTATTGTCTCGGTGTGGCCGAAAATAGCCACCGGTCTTCGCATCGTAGCAGCCAACGAGCCAACGCTCGATGCGCGTGGTTTTGAATTGAAAGGCTCGGAAAACAAATGGCAACAGGCGGGTCGCCAGCAACTCTCTGCAACGGATGACCGCCGGCTCATCCGCGATGTAATAGTCCAACCGCTTGCGGAATTCCGGATTGAAGCGCTTGAGCGCCTCGCCTTTGCGCTCGATGGCACCGGTTTCGCGCCCACCCGTTTCGTCGTAGAGATTGATCAGGCGCTCGCACAACGGACGGTCGAAAACCAGCGGCACGATCAGGACCGGCGCACTGCTTTCCCCGTCGTTGTTCGTCAATAGCGATGTCAGCGTCGAGCGGATATGGGCGGCAAAGAGGCTGGGATCGTTTAGCGCTACGACGTCAATAACCTGCATTGCCGGGCTAAGGACGAACGCTACCGGTCGCACCGGCGAGGTTAGCCCGTAACGCAGCGTGCCATGACCCTGCCCATCCAACAGATAGAGATGCCCCGCACGACTTTGCGGCAAAGCGCCTTCGCTAAAATCCTCGGGGCGGTTGCCTACCGCGACACAGAGTGCGCGATCTCCGTCGAAAAGCGGGCAGTGTTCAATCTGGGCCAACGCTTCGACAACGGGTGGGGTCGCATGGCCGAAGAAGAACAGCACAAGATAGCGGCCGCCAAGTTCATCGAAGTGAACTATCTCACCGGCATCCTTCGCTGCCAAGAACCAAGGCGCAGGTTCGCCGACGCCGATCACTTCCCGACCCCCAAAATATGGCGGCCCAATTCCTCGAGTAACCGCGGAATCGCATAGAGAGTGGTCATTGTCCTGGTCCCTGAAATTCGACGAGCGGATCGCGTTCGCCAACCGCGAGGCGCTGCAAACGCCGCACGACACCTAGCAGCACATGCCGCCTCTTCCGAAAGGCATACAGCGGCAAGCCGGAGTGGCTGACAGCCCAGGGCAAGTCAGCCACATCGATCGCTAACAACCATTCGATTCCGGCGGTTCTGTGCCGAGTTGAGCAAGCCCTCGAAGGTAGGAACAGATCAGGTACCAGCGGCAGGGCTGGTGCGTTGTCTCGCCGCGTAAGCTAGGGTGCTGAGCGCCTAAGACAATGGAAACAAGTCGGGATTCCGCAGTCGTCGCGCGGCTGAGGTCCTTGATTAATCACAAGGTTAGCTGGGGTTACCACGTCCCAATCTTGGTAGATTCGCCAGCAGCGGCAGCACCTCGACTTCGTAAGCGGGCCTGGCCGTACGCGGAACCAGTTCCCCGGGCGCGCCCGGCCACAGCTTGACGCGGCATTCATCGCGTATTCGTATTGGGAGCGGACTATTAAAACCTTTCCGTCTCCGGGCCAATTTTAGTGGCTAAAATAAATTGAGCAAGCTATTAAATTGAGATGGTCAATTTAAATGAATCGATCTCGATTCGAAACCCGTCGCAAGTGGCGAGCGATCAGTTGCGCGGCGAGTTCTTCGCGGGACTCTTTGCACTTGGCTGCATAAGTGGCCTCACCTCACGCGTCCTCCAATCGGTAATCAAGCTTGGATGGACGAATGCCTTCTTTGAGACCTTCGAGGTGAGCGTACTGGTTTGGGTATCGTGTGTCGCGGGGGTATACCTCGTTCTTCAAGACCGAACGAGAGGAATTCGTTCTTTCGAGCTCGCCATAGGCGCAGCATTTGCTTTTCTGGTCATTCTGCCAATCGGTGCTTTGAGCTGGCTCGCAGTAACGGCACTAGGCTTCTACGTCATCATCTTCTCGGAGGACCGGTCGGCGAGGCGCGGTGCTTTTATATTGGTGGCGACCACCGTACCCGTGCTCTGGAGCCGACTGCTATTCCAGTTCTTTGCCGATCTAATATTGCGGATCGATGCCTCGCTGGTCGGTTGGTTGTTGCGCACTCCCCGGACCGGGGACATCGTTGGATTTGCCGACGGGTCGGGGGTTCTGGTCATCCAGCCAGGCTGTTCTTCGCTTGCTAACATGTCGCTCGCATTTCTCTGCTGGGTTACCATGAGCCGATGGGTCGATCATAAGAGATCTGCCTACGATCTGTTCTGGTGCCTATTGGCTTGCGTGTCGGTGATCGCCGTGAACGTTACGCGCATGAGTGTCATGGGCTTAAGCCAATGGCACTACGATACATTCCATAGCCCATTGGGAGATGCTGTTGCCAATGCGACCATACTAGGCTTGATCCTCGGTTGCTGCCTGCTAGGGGTGAGGCGTGAGTTTTTCCAGCGTATTTAAGTGGGTGCTCGCCGCCGTGGTCGCGCTGGCCATCGGATGGAAGATGGTGCTGCCTCCTGACTACCAGGGTCATCTAAAGGAAGACCTTGTTGAATTTCTTGAACGCAGACACTTCAATGTGGTCTCGACCTACGAGACTGGAACGCTGATCATCCGCGCCACTACAGCATCGTGCCAAATGCACGTTGCTAGATTGACCCCCGATGGATCGAACGCAAATCTCATTCGGCATCTTACCGAAGGAGCGCAACGCTCATTCGTGGTCTTTCGCGGCGAGATGTATACGCAGCAACCGGTATTCTGGACGGTGCTAGACTATCTCTGGTCCAGATTTCTTCGCGAACTTCGCCTGACCAGAAACGTTTCGCCTGTCATTAGCGTAGCAGAGAACCGATCTTGCAATGCCGAACGGCTTCCGTGGGGCGAGCTTCAACGTCCGGCCACGAACTAGGCCGTGTGGACTCTTGGGGATTTTCAAATCCATCGACGCATGGGGCAGCCACCTGGGCCCTACAATCTGGCATGCGCATCCAATGCCATTAGTATCGCATTGTCTCCGGGCTGAGCGCCTTGTTCCAGTCGTCCGTTCGTCACTCGACACTCAGCATAGCCCAATGGAGCGAGTAGTTCTCGAATTTCATTCAACCCCATGTCCCGCTCGACCAAGACTACCGGCCTGTATCGCTCGATTGTCTTCATGGCTCCCCGAATGACTTTTCCTTCCGTACCTTGAACATCGATCTTAATTAACCCAGGCGCGAGGTTCTCAGTATCCAACGTCGTGATGCTACAGATGGCCTCATCGATTCGAAGTTCTTTTGCGTCGAAGAAGAAATCAGCATGCTCGGGTATCCAGCTCGTTGCGCATTCGTAACTAAGCGAAGAAAGGCCATCATAAGCATAGCCCCGATATATTGGCGTAAAGAGCTTAAACTCTCCCGGAATATCGGAGAGACCGACTCCTCGAATGGTTATCGATGGGTCGTTTCCATAGATGCCGCTTAATTTCTTCGATAGGAGCGGATTAGGCTCAAAAGATACTATTCGAACATCCGGTCGTATCAGCTTTGCACTGTCGATACTTTGGCCGCGGTTTGCTCCGACATCGACAAAAACGCGGTCGGTGAAATCGATGAGCCTTAGTAACTCGAAGTCTCTTTCATGCGGAATTCGGAACGTCTTTCGAACAAAACGCTGAATATTCTCCTTCGGAGTCCGAGCCAGCGGGAAATGACATTGCAACGTACGAACGGACTTATAAAGCAGATATCGCATTACCTGAAGCTCCCGAAACTCATCGAAGATCCAAGGCCCGGAAACAGAGACGGCATGAAGGTTGTTCGGTCATGAGGGCCAGCCTGCACCAAGTGTGCATCTTTCGCGCATTAGGGCGAGCGGCCTTCTTTCGTCTCCTAGTGGGTGCCCCAGGGCATGTGGCCTATGACCTACCGTCTTCCGCACCTCGGTGTCGGCGTCACAATCCAATATGAAACATGGGAATTGTGCCCCTTTCTCAGTGCTTTGGCTACCAGTTTATTGTGTCGCTTTTCTCGTCGGGCGGACGAACCGCATGGTCTGGGTTTTGGTCGGCGCAGAGTCATAGGCGGCGGCGGGCACGAGGGCGGTCCAACGTCTGGTCCGCCGGCCAGAGCTGACGTGAACGCTGCTTAAGTCTTCGGCTCGGAGCCAATATCGATCAACCGCTCAACGGCCAGTCGAAGGTACTGAACATCGCAGGAGAATCCTTCTCTCGATCCATGGATCGCCTGAAATGCCCATCCGAGCAGTGGACAGATTGCCCATCAGACTAGTCCTCGACCTCCCAAGGGAACAACTCAACGACTTCGCCGTGGTTGGCTCGGCTCAGCTTTGTAATCAGGAATGGAGCAAGCTTCTCCACTATGTGCTGCCGTTCAAGGTTTATCTCGCGACCGATCGCGTCAGAATACAATCGCAGCACGTGAACCGTCTCACGAGGTATTCTGCAAATGGCCTGACCGGATGGCACGGCTGCGGGGACCAAAAGGGCCCGCCCGTCCCACACAACGTCGCCCCTCAACCAATCAATCATTGAATCGAACAATCCTCGAAATCACTATAAACGCAATTAAAACAATAAATGTTTTAAAAGTACACATAAAAAATAATATACGTAAAATAGCCGTGCGCCGCGCCTCTTCATGAATTTCCTGCTCGGCATGGGCATTGCGGAATTGATTCCGCGCTTACCGATAATTGGGATGACTTTTTGCGTCGAACGTTCGGATGTTCGTTGGTCGTGAGAATCCTTGAGGATTGCCAATCAATCGAAGCATGACTCAACACTGTCTTTGGGAGGCAGCCTCGGGTGCCATGGATCGGCTGGTTCTCAGCGACGCGCAATGAGCCTGATCTCAGGCCACATCATCGGCCTGCCGGACCAGCGCGGTCCGGCAGGTCGAAAGGCATCAATATCGATGGCGGAGCCTTCGCGAGCGGATGGATCACCCGCTCTATGATCGATGAACCACCACGCCGCCAGTTCGCGAATCTCAGCGTTCCTTGAATGCGCGCCCCGCCTGATCCCGCAATGGCTTGACCAGGTACGACAGCGCGGTTCGCGCCGGCGTCTTGATGAAGACATCGACCGGCATGCCCGGCACCACCTTGGCCGACCCGAGCCTTGCAAGCTCATCCGCCTTGAGCAGGACGCGCGCCGTGTAATAGCTCGCGCCGGTCCGCTGGTCCTGCGTCAGATCCGCCGACACCATACTGACCTCACCGTCGACTTCCGGCGTCGTCTTCTGATTGAACGCCGCAAATTGCATGGTCGCAGTCTGGCCGGCATACACCTGATCGATGTCGCGCGGTGCGAGCTTGACTTCGACCGCGAGGGCGTCCGCATCGGGCACGATGAGCATGATCTGCTCACCGGGCGCGATCACACCTCCTACGGTATGAACCGAAAGCTGGTGAACGCGGCCGGACTGCGGCGCGCGAATATCGATGCGATTGAGCTGATCCACGGCCGCGGTCTTCCGCTCGGTGAGCTCAGAAAGCTTGGAGCGCGTTTCGATGAGATCCTTGCCAACCTCGGTTCGCAGATCCTGATCGATCTGGATAATCTGAAGCTCGATTTCGGCGATCTTCCCCTTTGCCTGCGCCATCAGGCCGCTCAACTGGCTACGCTCACCTTCCAGCCGCGCGCTGTCGCGCTCGAGCGCAGTCAGGCGTGTGATCGGCACCAGATTCTTCTGGAAGAGCGTCCTGACGCCTTCGAGTTCCTGGCGAATATAGTCCACCTCCTTCTGCTTGGCCTCGGCCTGACCGGCATAACCTTTGATCTCGTCCTGAAGCTGGGCCTTGCGCTCCTTGAGCTGCGCCTTTTGGCCGCTCCGAGACTGTCGGCGCAAATCGAACAAGGAGCGCTCCGCCGAGATCGCGCGCCCCGCCTCCAGCTTGCTGTCTCTGGCCCGTTCAAGCAGCGTCGGCGGAAATTCGATCTGATCGGCACCGTCGCGCTCGGCCTCGAGGCGCGCTTGGCGAGCGAGCAATTCGTCGAAACTCTTGGTGACGATCGTTGCATTCGCAAGCGTCTGCGTCTCGTCGAGGCGGATCAGAATATCTCCGGCTTTCACGCGGTCACCGTCGCGAACGCGCAGTTCGCCGACAATGCCGCCGGTCGCGTGCTGGACCTTCTTCACGCTTGAATCCACCACGACGACGCCCTGGCCGATCACAGCGCCCGACAATTGCGACGTCGCAGCCCAGCCGCCGATGCCGAAGGTGACGAAGCCGACCATGAACATGCCGACGATGATGTAGCGCTGGATGGAGTGCAGCGCCGGCGTTACTACTTGGCGATCCATCGTCCGCCTCCCTGCCCGTCTGCCACCACCCGGAGCGGAGCTGCTGGTCGCAGCACCTTGTTGAGCACCTCCTCTTTCGGCCCAAACGACTGAAGCCTTCCTTCGCCGATCACCAGGACATGGTCGACGGCTTCGAGCGCCTTCGGCCGGTGCGCAACCACCGCCACAATGCCACCGCGGCGGCGAACGTTCAGGATCGCTTCCGTGAGCGCCTCTTCGCCTTCGGAATCGACGTTCGATGTCGGCTCATCAAGCACCACCAGGAAGGGATTGCCGTAGAGTGCCCGGGCAAGCCCGATGCGTTGCCGCTGACCGGCGGATAGGGCCATTCCGCCCTCGCCGACCTTGGTGGCATAGCCATCCGGCAGCGAGAGGATGAGATCATGCGCGCCGGCTGCCTGTGCGGCGTCCAGCACCCCCTGGGATGTGGCCTGAAGGTCGAACCGCGCGATGTTGACGGCAATGCTGCCCTCAAACAGCTCGACGTCTTGCGGCAGATAGCCGATGTGCTTGCCGAGCGCGTCGGGCGACCATTGCTCCAGCGCCGCGTTGTCGAGCTTGATCTTGCCGCGCAGCCGCGGCCAGACGCCGACAAGGGCCCGAACCAGCGTCGACTTACCGGACCCACTGGGGCCGATAATTCCCACGCCCTGGCCTCCTTTCAACTGAAACGAGACATCGGAGAGGATCAGCTTCTCTGAATCCGGCGGCGCGACATAGAGCTGCTCCACGGCGAGTGCCTCTTTGGGCGCAGGCAGGTCAAGCGGCGAAACCTCGTCGGGGAGGAGCTTCAGCAAGCGATCCAGCCGATGCGCCGACTGTCGGGCGCCAACGAATCCCTTCCAGTTCGCGATCGCCACCTCCACGGGCGCAAGCGCCCTCGCCGTCAGGATCGAGCCGGCGATGATGATGCCGGCTGTCGATTCCTGGTTGATGACGAGAACTGCACCGACCGCAAGAACAAGCGACTGCAGAAACGAGCGAAAGAACTTCGAGAGCCCACCGAGCCCGCTCGCAACGTCACTCGCCCGCTCATGCGCCGAGAGATACTTGCCGTTGACATCCTGCCAGCGCAGCGCCGCCTGCCGCCTCATCCCCATCGCCTGCAGGACCTCGGCGTTTCGCCGCCCCTCGGCGGCAAGTGCGTTGCGCGCAACGCCGAGACGCGAGAAGGCCCTCGCCGGACCGCGCGTGCGGGTCTCCGTCAGGATTGTGACTCCGACCAGCACCAGCGCACCCAACAGCGCGGTCACGCCGATCCAGAAATGGAACAGGAAGCAGATGCCAAGATAGATCGGCATCCAGGGCAGATCGAAGAGTGCGGTCGGCCCGCCTCCGGACAAGAAGCTGCGGACCTGATCGAGATCGCGCAATGGCTGCAGGCCGTCGCCATCGCCGCGCGTCTTGAGCGGCAGGCGCACGACTGCATCGAACACACGAAGCCCGAGCCTTTCATCGAAGTAACGCCCGATCCGAACACTGATCCGGCTTCGGACCAGGTCGAGGCCGCTCTGGAACAGATAAAGCACCATCGCCAGCACCAACAACGCAACCAGCGTCGGGATGCTGCGACCGGGCAGCACCCGGTCATAAACCTGAAGCATGAAGAACGAGCCGGTGAGCATCAGCAGATTGCTCAGGCCGCTGAAGGCGGCAAGGCTCCAGAATATCCGACGGCACGAACTCAGGAATGCCGATATTTCGGATTGCGGCTCATCGTAGAAGTCGGCGGGACGCGGCGGGCGGGCAAACAGCCGCGCTCGCACGACCTCGACCGAACGCTCGCCCAACCTGGTGAGCTCTCGCGACGATGATCGCGCCCGATCTGCCAGAAGTCCCAAGGCAGCGATAAATACCGCCCATCGCGATACTTCCATCTCCTCAATATTTACCGACGCGGCGGCATCTCCCCGCCGTCCAAGATTAGTCATGGCACGTGTCCCCTAACGTGCGCCGTGGAGATTAAATCTCCACGGCGCTGAATGTTCTTCGACTTATTGCGCCTTTTCGCTTACGCGAAATGGAAGTCGTGGCTCTGCAGTGCACCAAGCTTGGTGTTCTTCAGCGTGAGCGAGTCAGCTCCGTTCGCAATGACCACGTCCTGCCCGACCTGCGAAGCGTGATTGAGAACGCTGGCAAAGTCACTGAACGCACTCTTGCTGAACTGGATCGTATCGTGCGAGGGCCCGGAAGCAGCGAAGTCCTTGATGACATCCTTACCGAAATTCGCAGCGAACACGAACGTGTCTGGATGACCCTTGCCGACGAACAAGTCGTTGCCCGATGTGCTCGTCAGCGTATTGCTGCCTGTCGAGCCAAGGATCGCGCTACCCGAACTGGCCGTCGTGTGACCGGCACTGTCGACCCCTACCGCTTTGAACGAGTGCACGGTGTCGGATACGGCAGACTTGCTCGTGAAGCTCCAGTTACCGTCGGCACCGGCTTTCGTCGTCCCGATATACGCCTTGCCGTCGTACATCTTGACTTGGCTGAATGCATCAGCAGTGCCTTTTATCGTAACTATATTGCTCGAGTTCGTGGTGAGGGAACTGAAATTCACCGCTGAAGCTGGAGTAGTTGGGGTTGTCGGGGTCGTTGGCGTTGTCGGGGTTGTGCCCGGAACACCGATGGTGTGATCCCCGTTGAGATCCTGATGGAAAATATTCTCATACGATTGGACCGTTGTGCTGTTGGCAGCAAGAGCAACGCCGTGGGTCGGGTAGGACTGGAAGTTGCCCTGACTATCCGTAGTCCAGAAGGTGAACTGCCCACTTGAGTCTTTCCACGCAACATCGTAGCCGCCGCCATCCAGCTTGACTGAGCTGATTGGAATCCAGTCATCGAATTGGCCGGCTGTCACAGCGGCGCCGCTATATTTCAGCTCGGGGCCTGTCGCTCCGAGGAAATAATGGTTGCCGACCTCGACAAGGCCGGTCAATCCAGACGGTGTGGTCGATCCACCACCGATCACCGAATGGAAGGGCTGCGACGCGGCGCTGACATTGCCCGCAACGTCCGTTGCCTTCGCGGTGAGGTCGTGAGCGCCGTTCGACAGAGCGCTGGTAGTGACGCTCCAGCTCCCGTTCGTCCCCGCCGTGGCGGTACCGACGACATTCGACCCGTCATAGACCTTGACAGTGCTGCCAGCCTCGGCCGTTCCGGACAACAGCACGTGGTTGGTATCGACAACAGAGTTCGCCTTCAACGCCGGCGCGGTCGGCGCCGTGGTGTCGATGGTGACGGCAAGCGCCGTGGACGCCGCGCTGGTCTTCCCAGACGAATCGGTGCCGGTCGCAGTCAAGTTATGGGCACCGTCCTTCAGCGCCGCCGTGGTCAGGGTCCAATTACCACTGCTATCAGCCTTGACAGTTCCGACCTGGGTCGTCCCATCGAACACCTTGATCGTCGCGTTGGCCAGGGCAGTGCCCTTCAGCGTCAGCGTGTTGTCGTTGGTGATGTTGTCTCCGACCTTCCCGCTATCGTTCGAGAACGAGACGATCTTCGGTGCCGCAGCCGGCTGAGTCGGCGGTGTCGGCGCACCCCCGACCACCGGATCGACCACCTGTGAGGCAGCGCTCACATTGCCAGCAACGTCCGTCGCCGTGGCCGCCAGCGTATGAGAGCCAGGCGACATGGTGTTAGTGGTGATGCTCCAGGTACCATTCGCGGCCGTCGTGCCGCTACCGACCAGGTTCGTCCCCTCATAGACGTTGATCGTGCTGCCTGCTTCGGCGGTGCCAGACAACAGCACCTTGTTCGTGTCGAGGACCGATTCGCTCTTCACGACCGGGGCGGTCGGCGCAATAGTATCGACAGTCACCGTGAGAGCCGCAGAAGCAGCGCTGGTCTGACCGCTCGCGTTGGTGGCCGTCGCCTTCAGCACGTGCTGGGCGTTGGTAAGCGCCGCCGTGGTATATTGCCAGCTCCCGCTCGCATTCGCAGTGGTCGTGCCGATCTGCGTAGAGCCATCGTAAATCTTGATGGTGCTGTTTGCCGCAGCCGTCCCCTTCAGCTGAAGCGTGTTGTCACTGGTAATACCGTCGCCGATCTTTCCTGTGTCGTTCGAGAACGACGCGATCACCGGCGCGTCCAGAGGGGTGCTCGGAGGCGTGCTCGGAGACCCTCCACCTTCCACCGGAAACGGCGGCGGGATAAGTGCGCCCGGAACGAGTTGACCGTTCACGATCGTTGCGGTGCGTACGTTCTCCCATTGAGTGATGTGTATTTTCCCAGTGACTTGCTGCAAGAGAAGGTCGTCGTAAGCAAACGGCCCCACGAAATAAACGTCTTTGAGAGATAGGGTCTCATCGACTCCGTCCGCGGCAACACGCAAGCCAAACGGACCACCCTCGAACACCACATTATCGAAAGTGAGTGTTCCGCTATAACCGTCTGAAACCCACATACCGGCGGTGGCATTGTTGTCGTGTGCCACGATCGTCGTATTCGTAATCGTCACGTTCCCAGTGCTACCGGGGGCATAGGCCTGGATAGTATCGGCGTGATCGCCAGCCTGTCCCGTTGATTCAAGGTACGAATTGCTAATGACGACATCTCCGCTACCCCCAATGCGCACGCCTTCCCTCGAGCTGATACGGACATGGTCGAGGGTGAAAGCGCCATTGCCTTGAACAGACGCGAGGTTGCCGCTGTCGGTGATACTCTTGTATGAAAGAGTTTGGCCATCTTGGAGTATGACCGAACCTGAGCTTGTAACGCCGTTTAACAACGGGTCGTTCCAGCTCAAAGGAATCCCTGACATCTAGTTTCTCCTGGTAGATTCTGGTTGTCCCCAGGTACGCGCCCAATTTCAGTTTTCTGAGCGACAGTACCCAAACTACGACTCTGCTAGCCCAGCGCCGAGGTGTTTCTCTTGGTCGATTGGCAGAGGCTTTTTTTAGACGACATGACGGCTCCCCCAAGGTGATTTCTTAGCTACTCTGGCCAAAGTCTCACCGCACGAGTCAACACAACGGCGATTTCCTTTGCGTCTCACGCGCACATTCGCCTATGTGTCCGGGGAGCCACACAAATAAAAAAACGGATATTTTCAGCAGCGCGATCTGGCTTCACGCTAAGGACCTACAATTTCCGCACAGTTAATTCCATCGCAGAAAAACCGTAGCTTCTGCCAAGTTATTGCGTGGAGTAAATATCTCACTAGCGACTTGATTAAATCCGTTATTTTCAAGTTGAATTTAATCTCGCCCGGTGCTCAACAGGCTCCTTGAGCGCGTGCCAACCCCAACACTACTGGAAGGACCTAACGTCTGCTGCCCATCCGAATCGACCCTGCTCCCCATCACGAGATGACAGCGGGTCTTAAGACTATCGTCAACGTCGGTTCTCGGAGAAAAATGATTCCATAATCGGCCATCGAGAATTGATGATCTCCCCTGCAAAATGTCTCTGCTCGGACCGCTCGCCCGCCTTAGAAGACTACATATTGAGACGATCGGTCCGCTTGCCGATTAAAGAAACATACGCATCGTGTTGATTTTCGATCCGATTGTCGGCGGGCGATATTGCAGGGTGCACCCCTCAAGCATTCGAGGAGGTCCAAGCATGGCGTTCGCTTGGATCTCGACTTGGTCTCTTCGGACGGATCAACCGAGCTGTCGCTGGCCGAGTGCGGCATCCGGGCGCCCTGTCTTGCCTTTTGCACCGTCTAGCAAACCTACGAAGGCGACTCTTCCGGCCGACATTGAGCCTTTGAGCGCATATCGCGCCGCGAACACGAGCCCAACTCCGAAATGGCAGATCCAGCGCCAACCCGCAAAACGCCGAGCATAGAGAATGCCGTTGCGGGCAGACAGATAGATCGATAGATGCGAGCGCCCCTCCGGCGTAACGGCAGATCCGATGGTCGTTCCTCCAATGTGGCGAATGACAGCTTTGCTCGCGAAGCCGATGCGATGCTTTCCCCGCCGACGTCCCCAATCTAGGTCTTCCATATAGAGGAAGTAATCTTCGGCCATCAGACCGACGTCTTCGACGAACGCTCGCGTTACCAGAACGCACGCGCCGCTTACCGCATCGATGCTGCCAAGGTCCTCGATCGATGGTGCGCTGCCGGCAGGCGCATTCCTTCCTACGGCAACGACACGGCCGGTCATACTGGACCAATGCAGACCGTAGTTGATCACCCTCTCGGGGGAGTGGTCGAAGACCAAGCTTCCGCCGACCATGCCGTATCCCTCAGCAGACTTGGCGATTAATTCGGACAGGCAACGGCTATCGACTTCGGTATCGGGATTCAGCACAAGCACCGAACCCCAGCCGGAGATGCCAAGCAGTGGCTCAAGCCATGCGTTAACGCCGCCTCCGTAGCCGAGATTCTCGGTCGCGAGCCCAATTCGAACGACATTCGCGCGATTTCGAAATCGACATTTCACTATTGAGGCCAGCCGCTTCTGTGGCTGGTCAAGAATACCAGAGGGATCGGAAGTCCGTTGCAACGTTCGATCCGATCCCACGAGCGAAGCCACTAATCTCCCGTAGGCGGCTTCTCCGCCATTCTCGCAAATGAAGACCTCAAAGTCAGCCCAATTCGAACGAGCGAGCGCCTTCAAGCAACGATCAACATCATCGGCATTGCCGTATGAGACGATGATAACAGCAAGTTTCACGTTAGTGGTCGACATAGCCCAGATCCTCTTTCCTTTGCGACACCGACGATCGACCGTCGCTCAGGCAAAGGACTGCATAACGCGGCCTCCGACAGATCGGCGTTCCAGAGCAGAAGCCGCGATCCTCGAGTGCATTCAGCTCGGCAAGGGCACTGGCAAATGGTCCGGACGGGCGGAGATCATTCTATCCGAGAAATGCGACCTGTTCACGAGCCTCGATTTGGTGGTGCTTATGGTCATCTCCCTAGGGCGAAGGACTGCACCGGAGCATCGTCACCAACCCGCCCGGAACATTGGCACAATGCGACGGTCAACTCTCCCGAACCCAACGATCACACTGTCTTGGCAAATTAGAACAAATAGCACATAATCGAGAAATTATATAATCCTCGATCGATAATTTAATTTCACCGGAATTACCGAACCAAAGCCGGCGGCCGCGCTCGAACGCGGACGAAACGCAACAATGGGAGGCACTGCTGCCTGGACTGGCTTGAAAAAGCCGAACCACTGGATGGCTGTGCGGAAATTTAGGGCGGTACAGATCCCGCTGAGGAGCTTCCATGCGCTACCTGATGATGCTTGGCCTGTTGCTGGCAGGGTTAATCATTGCCCAACCGATGCTCAGCTCGACGCCGGACGAGCCTACGAAGTCCACGTGCCGCGGTTCGTCGGAGGCGGCATCCTCAAGCCAAATTAGCGCCGAAAAGGCGCAGGAGGCTTGCAGGAGCCACGCCTCGGACGCTCCTTGGCAAGTGGTGAGGATGCAACCCAACGACGATCGAATTGCCGAGACCGGTGCGGTGGTCGCTCCAACCCCCGAGTCCCCGCCTGCCCCCGTGCCAAACGGAGCCGGCGTTCCCTTGAGTTTCAACGATCCCGTCTATGCCAACGTCACGACCGGCACGTCTCGGATCAAGTTGCCTTCAGGTTCGTCCCGAACGGACTTGTCGATCGTTGAGAACTCGGGCGAGCCGACGATTACCTGCTATGGCTCCTGCACCCTCACGCGGGTTCGCATTCAGTCACGCGAAGGCGTTCGCTGCGTCAGTGGCGATATCAATCTCACGTGGGTCTATATCACCGCTACTGGAATCGACAGTGACCACGCGGATGGACTGCAGTGCTATTCCCCGGGCTCAACCGGCACGGTCACGGTCAAGAACGCCACATTCAAGATGGCCGGTGCCACGACCGCGGGTTACTGGTCGTCAGACGATTGGCGAGGTTCGCACGTCCTGGAGAACGTGCTGTTCGAGGGCGGCAACCACGGACTCCGCATTCCAGCGGATGGAGGCTCCTCGGTGAGCCTAAAGAATGTCTACTTCGTCCGTGGTTCGTTCCGCTATGGACCGTTCCTGTTCGACACGGTCAAGGGTCAGCGCATCAACATCGTGCAATGGGAGAATGTGCGCTGGGCGAGTTGGCAGGGCGATCGGCTCGTCCTCGGAAACCTCATCCCGCGGCCGTTCTAGCCTAGGTCGAGACCGAGCGGCTGTCAGCGTGGACCGCGCCGAAGCCACCGTTCCGGGCCACTCGCCGATCCATCCTCACGGCGTGGAGATATCCCTTTGCAGGCCTCGGCCACGTATATGTTAGCCAATCGTCGCGATGCTGGTAAGCGTCGTTCCGCTCCCACCTTCTCGCGGCACACGAGATAGGCGAGTTTCACGATCTCTTTGAAGGGATCGACT
>NZ_JBVBEF010000119.1:0-20916 GCF_055456055.1 Bradyrhizobium sp. LeoB3 | reverse complement strand
GCGCAGCGCGCCACCCATAGCGCCGTAGCAAGCGCGGCTTGCTTGGAGGGCAGACCGCGGCCCGTTACCCCATCTACGGGACTATCCATCCTACGGAGCCTCATGAATCGAGACGAATTCCTCGCGGCGGCGCTGCGCAATCCAGCCAATGCCGCCATCGCCGATGAGCTGCTGCGGCTGGCACTGCGCGACGCGTGGCTCGTGGCGGGGTGCCTGGCGCAGACGGTCTGGAACGTCAGGACGCATCGTGCGGTCGATTACGGCATCAGCGACTACGACATTTTCTATTTCGATCGCGATACATCCTGGCAAGCCGAGGACCGGATCATCAAACGTGTGCATGATGCGGTTCGGCACCTCGGCGTCGCCGTCGAAGTGCGCAACCAGGCGCGCGTCCATCTCTGGTATCCCGAAAAGCACGGCCTGCCCTACCCGCCATTGACACGCTCGACCGATGGCATCGACCGGTTTCTTACCAAGAACACCCAGATCGGAATCCGCCGCACGGCGGAAGGCTATGAGGTCTATGCGCCCACGGATTCGATGACGTCGCCAACGTGATCGTGCGGCCGAACCCGGGACCGAATTTTTCGGCGACGAACTACGAGAAGAAGGCGGCGAGGTGGAAGGCGCTGTGGCCGGAGATCAGGGTATTGCCGGCGGACCACTGACAAGAATTACCGCACCACGCCCGAGGTGAATCCGGCCTTGCGTCGCGGCGGCTTGATGTCCTTTTTCAGGAAGCAGTGCGGCTCGCGGCCGGCATAGCCGGGGCGCGCAAAGGTCCAGGCGCGACACTTGTTGTCGGCGGCGCAGGCGGCCTTGCAGATCTCGTCGCCCTCGCCTGCTTTCAAATCGAAGCTCTTGTAGTCGCCGCCGAAACGATCGATCGAGGTCTCGACCGTGCCGTTGCGCGGCTCGACGACGCCGGCGCCGCGCACGCCGGCGACGCAGCAATTATTTTGCGCGCGCTGCGGCACGCTGTTCTTGAGCCAGCACACCGCGCCGGTGGTGATGTCGGTCGGATAGTTGAAGCTCCAGGCCCGGCAGCGGCGATCGCGCTCGCACAACAGCGCGCAATCGGCCGGGTCGCCCGAGGCAACGGGCGAACTGAGGTAATCTCCGCCGGGGCGATCGAAGTTGACCTGCGCCTGCGCCGGCCGCGACGTCGCTACGGCCGCCAACAAGGCGAACGTCACCACACTCGCCCAGAAGAGGCGGCCAATTCTCATATCCAACGCTTTCGACTGTCCCCCGCGCTCACCGCGGGTGGTCATTTGAGCGCCGCCAACCTGTACGCTGGATGAACGGCTCAAAAATGCGGCAAGCTGGCACACCAGTTGCTGTGACTGCCGGCCTGCGTGTGGCGTGAGCGCCACGCAGGCAAAGAACATGCATCAAAACAAGCGGATAGGGTTAGAACGCGCATTCATCATAGGCCGGCTCGACGGAGCCGTTCCAGGCGCCGTTGAACTTGTCCAGCAGTTCTTCCGCCGGCGTCCGGCCACAATCGATGATCCGCTCCAGCGGCTCGAGATAGCGGCTCTCGTCGCGGCCGATCTGGTCGATGCGGTTACGCCGCCGCAAACCGGCATGTGACAGTTTGAGACACTCTTTAGCGATCTCGAACAGATAGCGGTCCTTGATCCGCGCCTTGAAGCCGAAGCGCGGCACGTCGTCGCGCAGCGCCTGCCGCTCCCGCGCGGTCCAGTTCCGCACCAGATCCCAGGCCGCATCCAGCGTGTCGTTGTCATAGAGCAGCCCGACCCAGAATGCCGGCAACGCCGGCAGCCGCCCCCATGGCGCGCCATCGGCGCCGCGCATTTCCAGATAGCGCTTGAGCCGCACCTCCGGAAAGATCGTCGAGAGATGATTGGCCCAGTCCGACAGGGTTGGACGCTCGCCGGGCAATGCAGGATTCTTGCCCTCGAAGAAATCGCGGAACGAGGTGCCGGAGACGTCAAGATAGTCGTCGCCGCGCTTGACGAAATACATCGGCACGTCGAGGGCATAATCGACCCAGCGCTCGAACCCCATGCCGTCCTCGAACGCCCATGGCAGCATGCCCGAGCGCGCATTGTCGGTGTCGCGCCAGATCTCGGACCGGAACGACAGGAAGCCGTTCGGCTTGCCTTCCGTGAACGGCGAGTTGGCGAACAGCGCGGTCGCGATCGGCTGCAAGGCAAGCGATACGCGCAGCTTCTTCACCATGTCCGCTTCGGAGGAGAAGTCGAGATTGGTCTGCACCGTGCAGGTGCGGTACATCATGTCGATGCCGTATTTGCCGACCTTCGGCATGTAGCCGGTCATGATCTTGTAGCGGCCCTTGGGCATCACCGGGATCTCTGCCCGAGACCAGGACGGCGTCATGCCGAGGCCGAGAAAGCCGATGCCAAGCGGCGTTGCGATCTCGCGCACCTGCGCCAGATGCGCCATCAATTCGCTCTGGGTCTGATGCACGGTCTCGACCGGCGCGCCCGACAATTCGAACTGGCCACCCGGCTCGAGCGAGATCGCGCCGCCCCCGGTGACGTCGTAGAGGCCGATGATGTTGCCGTTCTCCACGATCGGCTCCCAGCCGAGCAGGAGCTTCATGCCGTCGAGCAAGGCGCCGATGCCGCGCGCGCCTTCATACGGCACGGGCTGATGGCCCTGCAGCGTGAACGGCGTCTTCTCATGCTCGGTCCCGATCCGGAAATCGGCAGGATCCTTCACGCCCGCCTCGATCCACGCGACCAGTTCGTCGCGCGATTGGAGTGGCGTCATATCGATCTGGTCACGCGCCATACGAATTCCGATACTGAAGCGCTTCGATCGAATGCGCGCGGTGGCAGGGGCATCCACGAACCAGGCGGCCCGCGGATGCTGGTGGCAACAATGATATCATCGGGCAGTCACGCCGTCTCTTATCGCAGGCGACTTGGCGTCGCTGCAGGAACATCCCAGCCGGTCCAGAAGCGCGCAGAGCTTGACCGCGTCGACGTCAGACAGTTTCGACCCGACATGCTTCTCGATCGCCGCCGAATAGGCGCCCCACATCCGCTTCTGCAATTCACGTCCCGCCTCGGTAATCTCGACGAATTGGCCGCGCTTGTCGACCTTGCATTCGCGCCTTGCCGCCAGCCCCTCGTCCACCAGGCGATCGATCAGCCGCGACGTCGAATATTGCGGCAGCAGCATCTGCCGCTCCAATTCCACCGGCCGCAACTCCCCCGACGGCGCGCGCGACAATTCGAGCAGGGCATCGTACCAGGCGAGCGGCGGAAAGCCGGCCTTCTTCAGGTCTTGCTCGACGGCGTCGAGCACCCGGCTCTGCACCCGCATCAGGCGGATCCAGGCGGCGGTCGCCTCGGTCGATGGTTTGCGTTTCATGGTCTAGTCCGTCATCGTCGGTACAAAGTCTACCGTACTGAATGCACCTGCATCAATCTTGACTGTTCATGCAGGTGCATTTAGTCGGTCCGACGCCCAAGGCCAACAACAAAAAGGCCTACAAGAATTCGAGAGGAGATCTCCGATGAAATTATACTATTCGCCCGGCGCCTGCTCGCTTTCGCCCCATATCGCGCTCCTGGAAGCCGGCCTGCCCTACGAGCTGGTCAAAGTCGATGTACGCGCCAAGAAGCTGGAAAATGGCGACGATTTCCTGAAAGTGAACCCCAAGGGCCAGGTGCCGGCACTGGCGCTCGATTCCGGCGAACTGGTCACCGAGGGGCCCGTGATCGTGCAGATCATCGCCGACCGTGCCGCGGGCAAGAACCTGGCGCCGGCCCATGGCAGCGCCGAGCGCTACAAGCTGCTCGAATGGCTCAACTTCATCACCACCGAGCTGCACAAGAATTTCAGCCCGCTGTTCGCGCCGGTCCTGTCCGATGACACCAAGGCGTTCTTCAAGGACCGCCTGATGGGCAAGTTCAAATATATCGACAGCCAGCTTGCCGGGCGCGACCACCTCCTCGGCAGCCAGTTCACCGTCGCCGACGGCTATCTGTTCACGATGCTGGCCTGGGCCGACCGGATGAAGTTCGACCTGTCGGGCCTGCCCAACCTCACCGCCTACAAGGCCCGCATCGCCGCCCGGCCCAAGGTGCAGGAAGCGCTCACCAAGGAAGGGCTGCTGAAGGCGTAAGCTGTCGTCCCGGCGAAAGCCGGGACCCATAACCCCAGGGCGTCATTGTTGTGCTTGATGAGCCCCCAGCCTGCTCAACAACGCAGTCCGGTGGTTATGGGTCCCGGGTCGCGCTTCCGCTTGCCCGGGACGACGAGTCACTCCGCCGCCTGCGCCACCGGCTTCTTCGGCGGGAAGCGGCCGTAGAAGGTCTCGCCCTTGGCCGCCATCTCGACCAGGAGCTTCGGCGGAGTGAAACGGGAGCCGTATTTGGCCTCGAATTTGTGGCAGAGCTCGACGAATTTCTTCGTCCCCATGAAGTCGATATAGGACAGCGTGCCGCCGGTGAACGGCGCGAAGCCGAAGCCCAGGATCGAGCCGACGTCGGCCTCGCGCACGTCGGTGATGACGTGATCCTCCACCGTGCGCGCGGCTTCCACCGCCTGCACCACCAGGAAGCGCTGCTTCAATTCCTCGACATCGAGCGTATCCGGATCGAGGTGCTTCGGCTGCAGGCCGGCGAGGCCCGGCCACAGGCTCTTCTGGCCCTTGCCCTTCTCCGGATAGTCATAGAAGCCCTTGGCGTTCTTGCGGCCGAAGCGGCCCTGCTTCTCGACCATCTCAACCATCAGCTTCTTGTGATCCTGATTGATGGCGTTGGGTCCGAGATCGGCTTCGGTGGCCTTCATGATCTTCAGGCCGAGATCGAGCGCGACCTCGTCCGACAGCGACAGCGGCCCGACCGGCATGCCGGCCATCTTGGCGGTGTTCTCGATCATCGCCGGCGGAACGCCTTCGAGGAACATCTCGTTGCCTTCCGCGATGTAGCGCATCACGCAGCGGTTGGCGAAGAAGCCGCGGGAGTCATTGACCACGATCGGCGTCTTGCCGATGGCGCGGACATAGTCCAGCGCGGTGGCGAGCGCGACGTCGCCGGTGTTCTTGCCGAGGATGATTTCGACCAGCATCATCTTCTCGACCGGCGAGAAGAAGTGGATGCCGATGAACTTGCCCTGGTCCTTGAATTCCTCGGCCAGCGAATTGATCGGCAGCGTCGAGGTGTTGGACGCGAAGATCGCGTTGCCCTTCAAGAGCGGCTGCGCCTTGGCATAGGTGTCCGCCTTGACCTTGCGGTCCTCGAACACCGCCTCGATGACGAGGTCGCAGTCCTTCAACACGTTGTAGTCGGCGGTCGCGGTGATGCGCGACAGCAGCGCATCGCGCTCGGCCTCCTTCGCCCGGCCCTTGGCGACGAGACCGTCGATCACGCTCCTGGCGTGCGCCTTGCCCTTGTCGGCGCTCTCCTGATCGCGATCAACAAGCACGACGTCGATGCCGGCCTTGGCCGAGACGTAGCCGACGCTGGCGCCCATGAAGCCGGCGCCGATCACGGCGAGCTTTTTCACCTTGGTCGGCGGCACACCGGCCGGACGACGCGCGCCCTTGTTCAATTCCTGCATCGACAGGAACAGCGAGCGGATCATCGCCGCCGCTTCCTTGGAGCGCAGCACTTGCGTGAAGTAGCGGGACTCGACGCGAAGCGCCGCGTCGATCGGCAACTGCAGGCCTTCATACACGCAGCTCATGATGGCGCGCGCGGCCGGATAATTGTCGTAGGTCTCGCGGCGGTAGATCGCATTGCCCGCCGGGAACATCTGCATGCCCATCTTCGAGAAGACCGGTCCGCCGGGCAGCTTGAAGCCCTTCTCGTCCCACGGCGCGACCGCCTTGCCGCCGCCCTTGATCCAGTCCTTCGCCGCTTTGATCAGTTCGCCGGGCGGCACGATCGCGTGGATCAGGTTGAGCTGCTTGGCCCTTGCGATGTTGATCGCCTCGCCCTTCAACAGGAGCTGCATCGCATCCTGCGGCGCCACGATGCGCGGCACGCGCTGGGTGCCGCCGGCGCCCGGGAACAGGCCGACCTTGATCTCGGGCAGGCCGAGCCGGGTCTTCGGATTGTCCGCGGCGACGCGATAGTGGCAGGACAGCGTGATCTCGAAGCCACCGCCGAGCGCGAGCCCGTTGATCGCCGCGACCCACGGCTTGCCCGAGGTCTCGATCGAGCGGAACACCTGCGAGAAACGGCGGCTCTGCTCGAACAGCACCTGGTTGGCCGCGACCTCGCCCTTCTCCTGCAACAGCTGCGCATAGGTCCGGCTCATGCCCTCGAGCATCGACAGGTCCGCGCCGGCGCAGAACGCGTCCTTGCTGGAGGTGATGACGACGCCCTTGATCGCGGCATCGGCCGTGGTCTGCTTGACGATCTCCTCGAGCTCGAGGACCGAGGTCTCGTCCAGCACGTTCATCGAACGTCCCGGAATGTCCCAGGTGACGAGCGCAATGCCGTCGGCGTCGGTTTCGAATTTGAAATTCTTGAAGGCCATGTGGTGCTCCCTCGATGCCGGCTGCCGGTAAGGCGCTGGCGGTGGTTGTCCTAACGCTCGGATCGTAGGGTGGGTAAAGGCGCGCTTGCGTCGTGCCCACCATCACTTGCTGAGAATTCGATGGTGGGCACGCTTCGCTTTGCCCACCCGACAACGATATCGCCTTAAACCCGCTCGATGATCGTCGCGGTGCCCATGCCGCCGCCAATGCAAAGCGTCACCAGCGCGGTCGACTTGTCGGTGCGCTCGAGCTCGTCGAGCACGGTGCCCAAAATCATTGCGCCGGTCGCGCCAAGCGGATGGCCGAGCGCGATCGCGCCGCCATTGACGTTGATCTTGGCGTTGTCGATGTCGAACGCCTGGATGTAGCGCAGCACGACCGAGGCGAAGGCTTCGTTGAGCTCAAACAGATCGATGTCCGACTTCTTCATGCCGGAACGCGCGAACAGCTTTTCGGTGACGTCGACCGGCCCGGTCAGCATCATCGCGGGCTCCGAGCCGATATTGGCGAAGGCCCGGATCTTGGCCCGCGGCTTCCGGCCGAGCTTCGCGCCCGCTTCCTTGCTGCCGAGCAGCACCGCGCCGGCGCCGTCGACAATCCCCGAGGAATTGCCGGCGTGGTGCACATAATTGACCTTCTCGATCTCCGGATGCGACTGCACCGCCACCGCATCGAAACCAGCCATCGCCGCCATCGCCGCGAACGACGGCTGGAGCTGCGCCAGCGACTGCATCGTCGTCGTGGGCCGCATATGCTCGTCCTTGGCGAGGATGGTGAGGCCGTTGACGTCCTTCACCGGCACGACCGATTTGTCGAACCGGCCTTCGTCCCAGGACTTCGCCGCGCGCTGCTGGCTCTGCACCGCGTAGGCATCGACGTCGTCACGGGAGAAGCCGTATTTGGTCGCAATCAGGTCGGCCGAGATGCCCTGTGGCATGAAATAGGCCGGCACCGCCATCGAGGGGTCCATCGGCCAGGCGCCGCCGGACGCGCCGATGCCGACCCGGCTCATGGATTCCGCGCCGCCGCCGATCACGAGCTCATGCTGCCCGCTCATGATCTGGGCCGCGGCAAAGTTCACGGCATCGAGGCCGGAAGCGCAGAAGCGGCTGATCTGCACGCCCGGCACCTTCTCGCCGAGGCCGGACTTCAGCGCCGCGAAGCGGGCCATGTCGGAGCCGGCCTCGCCGACGGGATCGACGATGCCGAGCACGACGTCGTCGACGACGTCCTCGGCAATATTGTTGCGCTCCTTCAGCGCCTGCAGCGGCACGGTGGCGAGCGCCAGCGCGGTGACTTCGTGCAGCGCGCCGTCGGGCTTGCCGCGGCCGCGCGGGGTACGAACGTGATCGTAGATATATGCCTCAGGCATGACGCCCTCCTTATATGAGGATCATAATATTATAGCCGAACCGGCCGAAATCGCGAGGTCGGCCATAGAAGTTTGTTCAGAACGCCTCCGCGGCCAATTCCATCGTGGTCGCGCTGCCGCTCTGGATGCGCGCGAGATGCACGGCCGTCTCCGGCAACAGCTTCTCCATGAAGAAGCGGCCGGTCACGAGCTTGGTCGAGAGGTAAGACGTTGCGCCGCCGGCGGCGATCTTGTCCTGCGTCACCTTCGCCATCCGCGCCCACATGTAGCCGAGCGCAACCAGGCCGAACAATTTCATGTAGTCGGTCGCAGCAGCGCCGGCATTGTCGGGCTTGGTCATTGCGTTTTGCATCAGCCACCCGGTCGCCTGCTGCAGATGGCCCAGCGCGGCAGAGAGCGGAGTCACGAACGGCTTCATGGCCTCGTCCGCGCCGTGCTCCTTGGCGTAAGCGCCGACTTCGCCGAAGAACGCCATCACCGCGCGGCCGCCGTCACGCGGCAGCTTGCGGCCGACGAGATCGAGCGCCTGGATGCCATTGGCGCCCTCATAGATCATGGAGATGCGTGCATCGCGCACGAACTGCTCCATGCCCTGCTCGGCGATGTAGCCGTGGCCGCCATACATCTGCTGCGCCAACACCGTGTTGGCAAAGCCGGTGTCGGTGAGCACACCTTTCAGCACCGGCGTCATCAGGCCCATGTGGTCGTCGGCCTCCTGGCGATCCTTGGGATCGTTGGACCGGTGGGCCACGTCACTCTTCAGCGCGGTCCAGATCACCATGGCGCGCGCCGCCTCGTTGAAGGACCGGATCGTCAGCAGCGCGCGGCGGACGTCGGGATGCACGATGATCGGATCGGCCGGCTTGTCCGGCTCCTTCGCGCCGGTGAGCGAGCGGCCCTGCAGGCGCTCGCGCGCATAAGCCACCGCGTTCTGGTAGGCGACCTCGGACTGCGCGAGCCCCTGCACGGCGACGCCGAGCCGGGCCTCGTTCATCATCACGAACATGCCCTGCATGCCCTTGTTCTCGTGGCCGATCAGCCAGCCGGTGGCATTGTCGTAGTTCATCACGCAGGTGGAATTGCCGTGAATGCCCATCTTGTGCTCGATCGAGCCGCAGGTGACGCCGTTGCGTGCCCCGAGCGAGCCGTCCGGATTGACCAGGACTTTCGGCACCACGAACAGCGAGACACCCTTGATGCCGGCCGGCGCGCCTTCGATGCGCGCGAGCACGAGGTGGATGATGTTCTCAGTGAGGTCGTGCTCGCCGGCCGAGATGAAGATCTTGGTGCCCGTGATCTTGAAGCTACCGTCAGCCTGGCGCACGGCCTTGGTGCGCAGCAGGCCGAGATCGGTGCCGCAATGCGGCTCGGTAAGGTTCATGGTGCCGGTCCATTCACCCGCCACCATCTTCGGAACATAGGTCTTCTTCTGCTCGTCCGTGCCGTGCACCAACAGCGCCGCGGTCGCGCCCATGGTGAGGCCGCCATACATGGAGAACGCCATGTTGGCGGAGATCTGGAATTCGTTGACCGCCTGGCTCAACGTCACCGGCAGGCCCTGCCCGCCATATTCCGTCGGCGCCGAGAGTCCGAGCCAGCCGCCTTCAGCCACCTGCCTGTAGGCTTCCTTGAAACCTTTCGGCGTCGTCACCGAGCCGTCGTCATGGCGCTTGCAGCCTTCGAGGTCGCCGACGCGGTTGAGCGGCTGCAACACTTCTTCGGAAAGCTTCGCCGCCTCGCCCAGGATCGCCTCGCGCACGTCGGCCGATGCATCGGTGAAACCTGGCAGGTTGTCGTAGCGGTCGATCTGGAAGACATCGTTGAGCAGGAAACTCACATCTTCGACTGGGGCTTTGTAGATCGGCATAGTGTGCTCCGGCAGGCGGTTTTTGAAGTTGGCGCCGCAGCAGGCAAAACCCTCGCGACGCTGCGACCACTAAAGGTTCCCGAAACAGACCTTAGACCTTTCGGCGTTCCGGGAAAGCGAATATCGGGATCAGGATGGCGACTGAGGCTGCGACTTGGCGGCGCCGGCCTCGCCGGCCTGCCGCATCAACTCTTCTCCCATGAGCCGGTGCAGCAGGTTGATCGCCTTCAGCGGGCGCACCATCACCTTGAAATGCGTGATCCGTCCTTCTGCATCGAACGTGATGATGTCGACGCCGTTGATCTGGATGCCCTCGATCTCATTCTCGAATTCGAGCACCGCGCCATTATCGCTGCGCCATTCGCCGCGATAGGTGAAGCCAGGGCCACCCAGCACCTTTTCCGCGCTCGACAGATATTTGAAGGTGATGTCGCGTCCGCGCTGCGGCGTGTGTACGACGGGGCTTTCGAATACGGCGTCGGGGTGAAGCAGGTCCCAGAGCGCTGCGCGATCATGGGATTTCATGTAGGCGTACCATTTGTCGAGGCCGGTCATTGTCAAAGACGTCTCCTCTTGGCGGAACGTGCAATGGCCCGATCTTGGCGAGCCCGTTAAGTCCTGGCCGTCGATATGCACATTGACGCATATGCGCCTGTGTGCATAAAGTCAAGGATGGTCGAGGAGGTAGAAAAGGAGTGGCGACCAGTGGCGCTAGGTGACGCGATCCTCGCATGCCTGACCGAACGTCCGATGACGGGCTACGAGCTCGCCAAGACGTTCGATGCTTCCATCGGCTTCTTCTGGAAGGCGGACCACCAGCAGATCTATCGCGAGCTTTCCAAGCTGCGCGACCGCGGCCATGTCCAGGCCCGCGAAGTCGTCCAATCGGGCAAGCCCAACAAGCTCATCTACACGCTAACGCCTGAAGGCAAGGCTGCGCTACGGCACTGGGCCGCGCGGCCGAGCGTCCCGGCATCGATCAAGGACGATCTCCTGGTGCGGCTCTACGCGCTCGACAGCGTCGATATCGAACCGCTGCGCACCGACCTGATGGCACGATTGGAACACCACCGCGACCGCTACGAGCGCTATGAGCGCCTGCTCAACAAGCGGTTCCCGCAAGGCGTGGCCTCGCCGGCCGATATGGGCAAGCTGCTCGGGCTTCGTATCGGCCTTCGCCATGAGCAGGTCGTGGCGGAGTGGTGTGAGGAGGCCATCGATGCCCTCTCCGCCCTGGCCAACCGGACGACCGTTCAGCCGCTCAAAGCGGGCCAAGGCGACGACAAGGCGTAAGGCCGAACCGCTTCCTTCGTCGTCCCGCGACGACGGGCATCGCGATGCGAGTTCCGCGCAGAGGTAACTTTAGAGCCCCGCAGCGCCGTTCCTTAACCCGTTCTTTACCCTAACGCGAAAAAGTCGACGGCTAAGGCAGACGCCTCGCGCGGAATTCGATTGTCTGGTCAATCGGGACGTACGGGGAGGCTGCAGGCGTGGGTGTGGACGCCTTAGTCGGGACCGGACGGAATCATGAATTCGCGCGTATCGTGGAGTGTTGACGGCATTGATCCATCCGTCCGCGAGAGAGCCGAGGCCGCGGCTCGCCGCGCCGGCATGTCGCTGAACGACTGGCTCAATTCCACCGTGGGCGAGCCGGCGCCGCCGGATCTCCGCAATGACCAGGCGCGGCCCGCGATGCCGAGCCAGGCAAGCCGGGACGTCGCCGACATTCATCAGCGGTTGGATGCGATCACCCAGCAGATCGATCGAATCGCGCGGCCCGCGCCGCGCAATGATGCGCCGCGCAACGACGCTGCGCGCGGCCAGTCCAACGTCGCGCGCCAGCTCAACGACGCGATCTCGCGGCTCGATGCTCGGCTGTCGCAGATCTCAAACCCCGCCGCGGCGCGCCAGCCCCAGATGGCTGCGGCGCAGCAGCCCCCGATGCCAGAGCGGCAGCGCCAGGCGGAAGCCGTCGAGCGTGCCGCCGCAAAGGTCTACCGTCCTTCGCCGCCGCTAAGTCCCGCCTCCTTCGATTCCGCAATCGCGGAGATCACCGCGCGCCAGAACGAACTCGATGGTCCGCCGCCGCGGCAGATGCCGCCGCGCCCCGCTCAGCCAGTGGGCGCAGCTCAGCCGACGGGCCCAAGCGTTCCGCCAATGGCCGCGCATGCTCCTCCGGTTGCACCGGCACCTGCCGCGCCGGCACCGGCTGGCCCGGACTTCTCCTCGCTGGAGCGTTATCTGATCAAGATCACGAGCCAGATCGAGGCACTGCAACGGCCCGATCATATCGAGCAATCGATCGCCGCGTTCCGGAGCGAGCTTGCGGAAATCCGCGCCGCGCTCACCGAGGCGATGCCGCGCCGCGCGATCGAATCGCTCGAAGGCGAGATCCGCTTGCTGTCGCGGCGCATCGACGACAACCGGCAGAACGGTGCCGACGGCCAGGCGCTCTCCGGCATCGAGCGTGCGCTGTCCGAGATCCGCGAGGTGCTGCGCTCGCTCACGCCCGCCGAGCAGCTCGCGGGCTATGACGAGGCGATCCGCAATCTCGGCGCCAAGCTCGATCTGATCCTGCGCGCCAACGACGATCCCTCGACGGTGCATCAGCTCGAGAGCGCAATCGCCGCGCTCCGCGCGATCGTCTCCAACATCGCCTCCAACGACGCACTGGCGCGGCTCGCCGAGGATGTGCAGACGCTGTCGGCCAAGGTGGACGAGCTCGCGCGCGCCGGCAATCACGGCGATGCCTTTGCGGTCCTCGAACAGCGGATCGCCGCGCTGGCCTCGACCCTGGAAAGCCGCGAACGCCCGGCACCGACCGAACACTCGCAACATCTCGAAGACGCCCTGCGTGCGCTGTCGGAGCGCATCGACCGCATGCAGGTCGGCAATGACAGCGCCTCGGCATTCGCCCATCTCGAACAGCGTGTCTCCTACCTGCTCGAGCGCCTCGAAACCTCTCCCAATCCTCAGTCCGGCAATTTTGGCCGTATCGAAGAAGGGCTGCAGGACATCCTGCGCCATCTCGAACGCCAGCACGCCAATCTGGTGTCGCTGGCCGAGGCGAGCCGCAACGCCGGCGCACCGGCGCCGCAGCCGCTCGACCCTGGCCTCGTCGACATGGTCAAGCGCGAATTGTCCGATATCCGCTACAGCCAGTCGGAAACCGACCGCCGCACCCAGGATTCGCTCGAGACGGTGCACAATACCCTCGGCCACGTGGTCGATCGCCTTGCGCTGATCGAGAACGATCTGCGCGACGTTCGCTCCGCGCCGGCCCCGTCAGCGGCGCCGGCCGAGCCGCCACGCGCCTCGACGCCGCAGCCAATGGCGCCCCAGCCCGAATTGCCGAATCCGGCGATGCAGCAGCGCTTCACGGCGCAGGAGCACTTCGCCGCGGCGCCGCGCGACTTCCATGCGGCTACTCCGCCGGAGGCTGTACCCGTTCCGCCGCCGTTGCCGCCGCGCGCCATCAGCGAGATCTTGGAGCCACACGCCGCGGTTCGCACCGCGCTCGAGCCGGACCTGCCGCCGGATCATCCGCTCGAGCCGGGCACGCGCCCGACCGGACGGGTGTCGACGCCCACCGAGCGGATCGCCGCGTCGGAAAGCGCGATCAGCGAGATTTCGGCAGACAAGAAAGAGTCGGTCTCTACGTCGAGCTTCATTGCCGCCGCACGCCGCGCCGCCCAGGCCGCGGCCGCCCAGGCTGCCAATGAGAAGGGCGGGCGCGGCGGGGCCAAGGCCGCAGCCAAGGCCAAGCCGGTCGACAAGGCTCAGGGCAAATCCGAGGGCAAGGAGCCCTCGACCATCACGTCAAAGATCCGCTCGCTGCTGGTCGGCGCGAGTGTGGTGGTCATCGTGCTCGGCGCCTTCAAGGTGGCGATGATCCTGCTCGACAGCGGCGCCTCGTCGCAGATGCCGATGGAGAGGTCGAGCGACGCTCCCGCCTTCGCGCTGCCGCCGGCCGACAGTGCGGCCGTCGCACCCGCGCCAGCGCCGGCACCCGCGGCGCCTCTGATGACCTCGCCGACCCCGCTCGGCCGGCAATCCAACAACAGCACCGCGCCGAACATGCTCGACGGCTCGCAGGTGACGATCCCGCCGGCGCCCGTGCCTTCGCCATCGCCCGTCGCGAACAACGACATCACCGGCTCGATCCGCGTGCCGTCCGCCGCGCCGATCGGCGGCAGGCTCACGATGGTGCAGGTGCCACCGAGCGAGCGGCTGCCTGACGGCATCGGCGGCCCGGTGCTGCGCGCTGCGGCGCTGAGGGGCGATCCGGCCGCCGCCTACGAGGTTGGCGTGCGCTTCGCCGAAGGCAAGGGCGTTCCGATCAACTATGACGAGGCCGTAAAGTGGTACGAGCGCGCCGCGCAGGCCGGCGTGATCCCCGCGGTCTTCCGGCTCGGAACCTTCTATGAGAAGGGACTCAGCGTGAAGAAGGATGTCGACGCCGCGCGGCGTTACTACGTGCAGGCCGCCGAGCGCGGCAACGC
The DNA here is from genome assembly GCF_055456055.1 of Bradyrhizobium sp. LeoB3. Classification (NCBI taxonomy): domain Bacteria; kingdom Pseudomonadati; phylum Pseudomonadota; class Alphaproteobacteria; order Hyphomicrobiales; family Nitrobacteraceae; genus Bradyrhizobium; species Bradyrhizobium sp. LeoB3. The sequence goes on along the minus strand of NZ_JBVBEF010000119.1, from coordinate 6,682 downwards.
CAAGGCGATGCACAACCTCGCGGTGCTCGATGCCGATGGCGGCGGCAAGGGCGCCGACTACAAGGGCGCGGCACAGTGGTTCCGCAAGGCCGCCGATCGCGGTGTCGCCGACAGCCAGTTCAATCTCGGCATCCTTTATGCACGCGGCATCGGCGTCGAGCAGAACCTGGCCGAGTCCTTCAAATGGTTCAGCCTCGCCGCAGCCCAGGGCGACGCCGACGCCAGCCGCAAACGCGACGATGTTGCCAAACGCCTCGACGCGCAATCGCTCGCAGCGGCCAAGCTCGCGATCCAGACCTTCACCGCCGAGCCGCAGCCCGACGATGCCGTCAACGCAGCGACCCCGCCCGGCGGCTGGGACGCGGCGACGGTGCCGCCCAATGCGACCAAGCCCGCGGCCCGGGCAGCGTCGCCGAAGCGCACCGCCTCGATCGCGCATTAAAATTATGACAGATGCACGACGCCGCGGTGCTGCGTCGCCATATGTATCTCAGCGCTGAAGCTGTGTAGAAAGGCCGCGCCCCCGCGCGGGTAGCTGCCAGCGCCGAGAGAACCAGTTTGTCAGCCCAAGACCACGAAGGCCGCTACCGAAGCTCGCCGACCGGGCCCCGCGTAGCACCACCACGCCAGTCGGTCGATCAGCCCAAAGCGCGGCCGCCTCAGCGGCCCGCCTGGAGGCGGTCGATGTGGTCGATTGTCATATTCGCCCTCCTGATCTCCGGCGTCGGCATCCGCGCCTATCGGGACCTGTCGCGGCCCGACGCCTGGGCCTATTGGAGAGACCAGTATTTTTCACCGAGCCTGAGTTCGAAACTGATCGGCAAGACCGATCTCGGCGGGCCTATCGGCTCACGGCCCGCTTTGGCCATCAGGGGAGAGATCGGCCCGGCCGCCGCAAACTGGTTCCGCGACAGGCTGGATGAGGCCCATCTGGCGCCCGGCGACGTTGTGCTTCTGTCATCTCCGGGCGGCGACCTCAATCAGGCGCTCATCATCGGCGAAATGATCCGTTCCCGCGGGCTGACGACCGCCGTCGGCGTTGCCGATGCTTCGGGCCAGGTCCGCCCGGCCTATTGCGCCAGCGCCTGCGTCCTCGCCTATGCCGGTGGCACCACCCGCTACGGCATCGAGGGCTCGATGCTGGGCGTCCACCGGTTCGTCACCACGGCGCCGGTTGCCGACCCCGTCGCCGACACCCAGCGCGTCACCGGTGCCGTCCTGCACTACATGAGCAGGATGGGCGTATCCTCCACCGTCGTCGAGGCGATGTCACAAACCAGGGACATCCGCTGGCTCGGCACCAAGGAAGCCGTGGCGATGAACCTGGTTACCGATCCCATCGGCCGGCCGTAAGGCGCGGGTGCGACAAAAAACTCCGCATCGGCGGATTCTATAGTCCCTCGTCGCGGCGATTTCGGTTATTCAAGGGCGCGGCAACCGATCCGCGTCCGCTTCCGCGCCGGATTCCGCTGCCCGCAAGCTCGATCAGAAAACCGCGCCGTGGGCTGGCCATGCGCCAGCCCGGCGGCACTATAAGAAGCGACCGCGCGTGCAGCTCTACCTCCCGATCGCCGATATTCCCGTCAATATCTTCCTCGTGCTGGCGATGGGCGCGGCGGTCGGTTTCGTCTCCGGCATGTTCGGTATCGGCGGCGGCTTCCTGATGACGCCGCTGCTGATCTTCATCGGCATCGCGCCGGCGGTCGCGGTTGCCTCGGTCGCCAGCCACATCGCGGCCTCGTCCTTCTCCGGCGCGCTCTCCTATTGGCGCCGCCGCGCCATCGATCCGGCGCTGGCGCTGATCCTGTTAAGCGGCGGCACCATCGGCACCGCGCTCGGGGTGTGGACCTTCACCTATCTGCGCTCGCTCGGTCAGCTCGACCTGATGATCGGGCTGTCCTACGTCGTGCTGCTCACCGCGGTCGGCACGGCGATGGCCTATGAGGGACTGCGCGCGATGCTGCGCACCCGCCGCGGCGGCGCCGCCACGCTGCGCCGGCCGGGCAGCCATGGCTGGATCCATGGCCTGCCGCTCAAGATGCGCTTCAAGCGCTCCAAGATCTATCTCTCCATCATTCCCGTCATCTTCGTCGGCCTCGTGATCGGCTTCATCGGCGCCGTCATGGGCATCGGCGGCGGCTTCATCCTGGTGCCGCTGATGATCTACCTCTTGCGGGTTCCGACCTCGACCGTGATCGGCACCTCGATGGTGCTGACGCTGGTGACGATGATCTTTGCGACCCTGCTGCACGCGGTGACCAACCACCTCGTCGATGCCGTGCTGGCCCTGATCCTGATGGTCGGCGGCGTCACCGGAGCGCAGTTCGGCGCGCGGGCGGGCCAGAAGATCCGCGGCGAGCATCTGCGGCTGTTGCTCGGGCTCCTGGTGCTTGCGGTCGGCATCCGCTTTGCGGTCGAGCTCGTGATCCGCCCCGCCGATCTCTTCACCATCCGCGAATCCGGCGGGGCAGCGCCATGACCGCCCGCGCACTCCTCGTTCTCGCCGGCCTGCTCGCTGCAATCCTCGCCACCAGCCCGGCCTGCGCGGAACGGCTGATCGTCTCGGTCTCCAACCACCGCGTCACGGTGACGCCGAACTATGCCGGCGAGGAACTGGTGCTGTTCGGCTCGGTCGAGAGGGATGCCGACACCCCACCCGGCCGCACCAATTACGACCTCGTGGTGACCGTGGTCGGACCGCGCGCCGACATGGTGACGCGGCGCAAGGAGCGCAGATTCGGCATCTGGATCAACAGCGACTATCGTCAGTTCCTGCAGGTGCCGACCTATCTCGCGCTGTTCTCCAATCGCCCCTTCGACCAGATCGCTTCGCCGGAGGTGCAGCGGCGTCAGCAGCTCGGGCTCAACAACGTGCTGCTGATGCAGCGCGTCAGCGGCGACTATGCCGACGTCGTCCCCGACGACGTCTTCCGCAGCGCCTTCGTGCGGCTGCGCACCGAGCACGGGCTGTACCGCGAGGAGACCTCGGCAGTCACCTTCCTGACCCCGACGCTGTTCCGCACCACGATTCCGCTGCCGGCGGAGGTGCCGATCGGCACCTATAATGTCGAGATCAAATTGTTCACCGATGGTGCGCTGGTGACCAAGGCCAATACCGCGTTCGAGATCGTCAAGGTCGGTTTCGAGCAGTTCGTTGCCAATACCGCGCGGCAGAACGGCCTTGCCTATGGCCTCGTCACCGCCGCCATGGCGCTGATGACCGGCTGGATGGCCTCGATCGTGTTCCGGCGCGATTGACGTCACGACGCGAACAGTCCGACGCCCATCGCAACCACGCTCAGCAGCATCGCTCCCGTCGACAGCCATCCGAGCCAATAGAGCGGGCCGGTGATGATATACCGGTCCATCACGTCATGGCGGCGCGCCATCACCATCAGCAGCACCATCACGGGAACGGCGAGTACGCCGTTGATGACCGCGCTCCAGTACAGCGCCGAGATCGGGTTGATCGGCGTGAAATTCAGCGCGATGCCAAAACCGGCCGCCAGCGCCAGCACGGCATAGAATGCGATGGCCTCCTTCGGCTTGCGCGCCAGGCCCACCGGCCAGCGACGTCCCTCACCGACAGCATAGGCGGCTGAGCCTGCGAGCACGGGAATGGCGAGCAGTCCGGTGCCGACGATGCCGAGCGCGAAGATCGCTTCCGCGAACGGGCCCGCGATCGGACGCAGCGCCTCTGCGGCCTGCGCCGAGCTCTCGATGTCGGTCTTCCCCGCCTTATGCAAGGTCGCGGCGACCGTGACGATGATCGAGAGCGCGATCAGGTTCGAGAACGCCATGCCGACAACGGTGTCGGCGCGGATCCGCGAAAACTCCTTCCGCGCTCCATAGTGCTTTTCGATCAATGGCTGCTTTTTGGCATCGACGCGCTGGTCTTCGGCTTCCTGCGAGGCCTGCCAGAAGAACAGATAGGGCGAGATGGTGGTGCCGAAGATCGCGACGATGGTGGTGAAATAGTTGTCGTTCCAGGCGAGCCTCGGAATCAATATGCCGGCGAGCGCCTCGCCCCAGGAGATGCGGGCGAAGGCAAGGGCCGCAACATAGGCGAACAGGCTGAGCGTCAGCCATTTCAGCACCGCGACATAGCGCTTGTAATCGAGGATGATCTGAGCGGCCACCGAGGCCACCCCAAAAAACAGCACGTAAAGGATGGGATGCCCGCCGACCAGCAGCGTTGTCGCATCCGCCATGGCGCCGAGATCGGCCGCGATGTTGATCGTGTTGGCGATGAACAAGAGCGTGACCACGATGTTGAGCAGCCACAGCGGATAGTGCCGGCACACATTGCCAGAAATGCCCTGACCGGTAACACGGCCGACGCGCGCCGAAATCTCCTGGATCGCCACCATCAGCGGAAAGGTGAACAGCATGGTCCAGCCGATCCCGTAGCCGAACTGCGCGCCGGCCTGGCTGTAGGTGCCGATCCCGGACGGGTCATCGTCGGAGGCGCCGGTGATCAGTCCGGGGCCGAGCGATTTCAGGAAGCGCTTGAGCTCGAAGGGCTGGCGCGGCTTGGCATTCGGGGCCGGCTTATTGCCGGGCTTTAGGTGATTGCCTGTCGATACCTTGTGTTGCGTCATACCCGGTCCAGTCGCCGCGACAACGAACCGGAGGTGGTTCGGTTCCCGGCGCTGTATCTGGCTGGCCGCTATGGCACAAGCAAGACAGGCCGTCAGGCGCGCGATGCCGCGATCGGACGGGTCACCAGATAGATGCCGAGCGCGACCGGGATGATGCCGAGCAGATCGCGGGACTCGACATGCTCGCCGAGCACGAGGAAGGCGAACAGCATGCCGAGCGGCGGCATCAGGAAGTGATAGGCGCTCGCGGCAGTAGCGCCACACACTTTGAGCAGATGAAACCACAGCGCGTAGGCCAGGATCGATCCGCCGAACACCAGGAAGGCGAACGCGCCGAGCAGCCGCGCGCTCGGCACGATCTCGGAGACGCTGGAGAGCGCGAACGCGAATGGCAACAGCGCGAGCCCGCCGGCGAGATTCTGGATGCCATTGCCGACCCACAGGCTGCCCTTGGGAGACAGCAGCTTGAACAGAATGGTGCCCGTGACGATGGAGGCGAGCGAGGCCAGCGTGAACACGATGCCTTCCATATGCTCGGTGCCGACGGAGAGCCGATGCCAGACAATGAACGCGACGCCGGCAACGCCGAGCATGAGGCCCGCGACCTTGCGCCAAGTCAGGACTTCGCCGAGGAACAGCGCCGCCAGCACCGCCGTGAACACCGGATTGGCCGACACGATCAATCCGCCGATGCCGGCCGAGACCGTCTTCAATCCGGTATAGCCAAGCCCGAGATAGAGCGCGTTGTTGGCAACGCCGAGCACCGAATAAACAGCGACATCGCGCCAGGAGAGCTGCCAACCCTCGCGGCGCAGCGCCAGAAAACCGAGGATCAGGATGCCCGCGAGCGAAAATCGCGCCGTGAGCAGGATCAACGGCGGACAATCGGTGACGCCGATCTTGCCGGCGATGAAGGCGTAGCTCCAGAGCAGGCAGAACAAGGCAATCAATAGCGGCAGCGGGTTGAAGCCCTGACGGGGAGCCGCGATCGAAGGGGCAAGCGACATGAGAATTCTCCTTGGCCCTTCCATCTAGGCCCTCGCCTTCCCATTTGGAAATTAAATGATAGACTGGCAGCCAGTGGATTTTTGAATAGGTGCCGCCATGTTCGATTTGGAACTGCTGCGCAGTTTCGTCTCGGTGGTCGATGCCGGTGGCTTCACCCGCGCCGGCGAGCGGGTCCACCGCACCCAATCCACCGTCAGCCAGCAGATCAAGCGGCTGGAGGAGGATGTCGGCCAGCCGCTGCTGATCCGCAACGGCAAGGATGTCACCCCGACCGAAGCCGGCGAACGGCTGCTGTCCTACGCGCGGCGGCTGCTCGCGCTTGCCGAGGAGGCGCGCGATGTCGTGACGCGGCCGACCTATCAGGGTGCGATCCGGCTCGGCATCCCCGAGGATTTCGCCGCCTATCGGCTGGCAAAGCTGCTCGGCGCGTTCTCGCGTTCCCATCCAACGCTGCGGCTCGACGTGCGCGCCGACCAGAGCATGCATCTGCAGCGCGATCTCAATCGCGGCGAACTCGATCTGGCGCTGCTCAAGCGCACCGCCGGCGAGAAGGGCGCGATCGCGGCCTGGCCGGAACGGGTGCACTGGGTCACCAGCAAAACGCATCCACGCGACACCCGCACCGGCTCGGTGCCGCTGATCGGATTTCCGGCCGGCTGTCTCTACCGGGCTGGCGCGATCCACGCGCTGGAGAGCGCGGGCCGCCCCTGGCATATGGCCTATACGTCCTCGAGCCTCTCCGGCATCCAGGCCGCAGTCGCCGCCGGCATGGGCCTGAGCATCCTGTCGGAGATCGCGATCCAGGCCGATCACCGCGTGCTCACGGCAAAGGACGGTTTTGCGCCGATCGACAGGACCGAACTCGCCCTGCTCGCCTCCCCCGCCGCCAGCCCCGCCACGCTGCGGCTCGCCGACAGGCTCGCGGAGTTCTGCGACACCGTGCAGGCGAAAGCGGCGTAGCTTTGCGATCAGTACGAAGGCGAGTGCTGCACGTCCGTGAGCAACCGGCGACATGGGTAACAGTTCAAACCGACGACATGGGTAACACAATTCTCGTTTCGTTCAGGTCTGTT
>NZ_JBVBEF010000118.1:0-21144 GCF_055456055.1 Bradyrhizobium sp. LeoB3 | reverse complement strand
GGGGATAGATAAAGGCCGACGATATCGCGCACCTTGTCGACGAACAGCGGATCGCTCGACAGCTTGAATGTCTGGCTGCGGTGCGGCTGCAAGCCGAACGCCGACCACATCCGGCGGATCGTGGTGTGGGAAAAGCCGGTTTCCGCCGCCATCGAGCGGATCGACCAGTGCGTCGCGTCGGCTGGCGTCGTCCGCAGCGTCCGCTCGATCACGGCGGCAACCTGATCGTCGTTGATGGTGCGAGGACGGCCAGGTCGCGCTTCGTCAAGCAGGCCATCACAGCGATCCTTCAAAAACCGGCGACGCCACTTACCAACGGTATGTTCGTGAAGGCCGAGTTCGGCAGCTACGGACTTGCTTGGCAAGCCATCCGCACACCGCAGGATCGCACGGCATCGCTCAGATAGCGACCGGGCTACGCGATGACGACGAACTTGTCTCTCCAAGTACGCCCGCTCCTGCGCACTCAGCACTAACGGCGCGATCGGCCGGCCTCGCTCACCTGCATTCGCCACTCGCACTCTCCTCTGTAGAAATTCGAGCTATCAACTAATGTGACGAACTTGCGTTCCAGATGACTAGCCAGACATCGCGTCAGGTCCGAAAAGTGCCGCCGACGATCGCACGCTCTCAAGGTTTCATACCGAAGCTAGAGTAACAGCAGGGTCGCTTCCCGCTCGCGAGACGCTCAAACCAGTACTGCAGCGGTGAATCCTTCTAACGTCTCCAGATCACGCCCCGGTCCGGGGACCGCAACGAAGAAGGTGATTGGAAGAACCCAGCGTTTGCGACGATCCACATGCCACACCCACGGACAGGATCCGCATCGATAGGAATAAAGCGCAAAACACGGCCGCGGTTCAGTCCATCTGTTCTCGACTGAAGCGATCTTTGCCGGCGATGCTTGGCTCGCGTTGCCCATGCGCTGCTCGGAGATGCAAGCTCTTGGCCGGACTGGTCTCGGAGGCCTGTTCAGCTCGCCGCTCGTAGTCCCGGGCCAGAGCCCTAAGCCGTTCCGCGATCGCCTCGTCCGTCATGCTTCCGGCAACGCGATGCAACGTCCGCGCCGTGTCCATATATCCCTTGCTCAACATCATCGGCTCCGCCATCTCGCATCATCAAATCTGACATAGGGATGCGTCGCATGCTGCCGCGGTCACAAGATCGGGAGGTGAGCCGGGGTTTAGCTAGACCTCGCTACGAATGCCTCCGAACAACGTCCAACGTTCGCGTCGAATTCCTAAGCGATGGAAGACGATTGCCGCCGCGTGAGTACGCTCATGCGAGCGACTTGCCGTTTATGAACTCAATTTTAGTTTCGAAGCTTCGATTTTAATGGGTGGTCGCGCCGGTCTGCATACTTGATGATCGCTGCCGATTTACACACCCGTCGATCACGAGTTGAACACATGACCTCAAAAGACGAGCGCGTGCTTGTGCCCGCCGCACGTTACGATCCGGTCACGATTTGGCTGCACTGGGTCACGGCGTCACTCGTTCTGGCGCTGTGGATTTTTGGACAGACTGCCGATTGGTTTCCAAGACCAGATCGCGCGGCGATGTGGTCCGTGCATGTTCTACTCGGAGCCGCGCTCCTCTGTCTGCTACCGACGAGAGTTGTCTGGCGGATGCGGTTCGGCCGCACACTGGCGCCGGTTACTGGGGGGCTGCTTCATATAATATCGCAACTTACGCACTGGAGCCTTTATCTCCTCCTCGTTGCAGTGTTGCTGTTAGGTGCACTCGATGCATCTTATAGAGGCGTTACGCTATTCCGGATCTGGTTTGTCCCACAGTTCGGCACGCACGATCCTGCGCTTCTTCGCACCATCCAAGCCTGGCATGAAGTTGGTGCCAATACGACGATTGCAATCGCCGCAATGCATGCGGTTGCCGCACTCGTACATCAGTTTGGCTTCCGGGATCAGCTGCTGAGCCGCATGAAGCCGTGAGCCATCCTCGTGGAGAGCGCGGCGGGCACTTGATAGCACCGCCTTTCGCACCGCTGAAGGCGCAGGGACGGTACCGGCGCGGAGGAAAGCTGGTTCGTCGGCATGGGCGACTCGGTACGGCGATGGCCGCGCATCTCATCGCGGCTGCCGCGAACATTCATCAGACATTCCTCAGACTGCTTGGGCGGAGTGACGATGCGTAAGAGTGCTGCATTGATCGTATTGGGCGTCCTGATCCTCTATGGCGGGACGATCACCTACTTGGCCCACTTGGATCGTACCACCGCGCCATCGCTTTCCGATACATCTCCAACGCTGAAGGATCCGGCAGCCCTGGCCGCCTTTAATGCCATCAGGGACGCTCGTCGTGATTACTGTCACGCACCCGATACCAGGCTCCCGTTCTACTTTAGCTTACCGATAGCCAACCACATCATGAAGCGCGATCTCACGGAGGGACCGCGTCATTTCGGCATAGAATCCGTGTTGAAAGCGTTTGAGGATGGCAAGCCCCCGAGCGTGGAGCAGCTTTCTAGAATCGAGGAAGTGATCCGTCAGGATCGGATGCCGCCCACCGCATACCTATTGATGCATTGGGCGGATGCACGCCTCTCGGCTGATCAGCGAACTGCCATCCTAACCTGGATCGACGAAACGCGACGTGCGCACTACGCAACCCCGGAGGTCGCCGAAAAGTTCGCGGCTGAACCCATCCAGCCGATCCCAGAAAGTCTGCCGGGTGACGTGAATAAAGCAGCACTTGGGCGCCGGTTGTTCTTTGAGACGAAACTATCGGGTGACGGGACGCTGAGCTGCGCGAGCTGTCATCAGTTGAACCGTGGTGGCGTCGACCATCTCGTCACCGCGACGGGCATCAGCGGGCAAAAGGGACCAATCAATGTACCGACGGTATATAATTCAGTATTCAGCATTGCGCAGTTCTGGAATGGCAGGGCGGCGAGCCTAGCGGAGCAAGCGGCTGGCCCCATTATGAATCCCATCGAGATGGGACCGTTGAATTGGGACTCTGTCGCGGCCAAGCTTAGAGCCGATCCAACCTATATCGAGGCGTTCACGACAGCCTTTGGAAACGATGAGATCAGTCAGCGCACGATCACGGAGGCCATAGGCCAGTATGAGCGGACGTTGATTACGCCCGACAGTCGGTTCGACCAGTACTTAAAAGGTTCTCCAGATGCGATCACGGCACAAGAAAAGCGAGGCTACGCACTGTTCAAGAGTGTTGGCTGCTCCGGTTGTCATAGCGGCGTCGCGGTCGGTGGAGACGCATTCGAGATCATAGGGCTGTTCGGGCCTTACTTCGCAGACCGCAAGACCCCGCTGACCGACGCTGATGAAGGTAGGCGTTTGCTCACTCATGATCCGGCCGACAATCACCGCTTCAACGTTCCCAACCTCCGCAACGTTGCGCTGACCGCTCCTTATTTCCATGATGGAAGCGCCAAGACACTGGGGCAGGCCGTCAGCGAGATGGCGCGGTATCAGACGCCGAACTCCGATCTGTCGCAACAGAACGTCGCAGATATTGTCGCTTTTCTCAAGACACTCACAGGCAAGCTGCAGGGAATGCCCCTAGAACAGGTACCTGCGGAGCCTCCGCTCCGGCGGTGAGGCCCGCCGGCGCGAACAATTTCACCTTTGGAATCGTCATTGGCAGATGAAGGGACGGCTGGGGACCCCGATGGCGATCCCAAATGCGTATTTTAACTAGAGCCAGCAGCGTCTCGTTTCCAATGTCTATCCACTCGATGGAGAATGCGCAATTGCCATACGGCTTGATGGTATTCGAACGCGCTCAACCAGAATTTTAATTGTGAGGGCGCGGTCATCTCCTACGTAAACAGCATTCGCACCAACAAAGGAGATTGTCCTTGTGCGGATCGTCAACGACACACGGAGCCGATGACATGAGCGACCAGGGGCAGGCGACGTATACCACCAATCTTTTCGTGCATCAGTCGGACAACGACGTGTCGCTGGTGCAGGCAGGGCGCGACATCATCCAGTCAAGCTTCCGCGTGGCCGGGCCCGGCACACTGGAGATCACAGCCGGCCGCAACATCTACCAGGCCGACAAGGGCGAGTTCGTCAGCCTGGGACCGATCGCCGGCGTGCACCCGGCGGGCATGGCCGGCGCAGACGTGGCCGTGCTGGCTGGCGCCGGCTCCCACGGTCGGGGCTGGGCCGCGCTGGCCGCGCGTTACCTGGATGCCGCCAACCCGCGGCCACCCGCTGGCCGACCAGCCGGGCAAGGTGGCGCATACATACCAGGACGAACTGATCGACTGGCTCAAGGACCGCTACGGCTATGAGGCGGCCGACTTCGCCGATGCGCTGGCTTACTTCAACCGCCTCGCACCGGAGCAGGAGCGCATCTTCCTGCGCCGCGTGTACTTCGGCGAACTGAAGGCCGGCGGTCGTGAGTACAACGACGCCGATGGCCCCCGCTTCGGCAGCTACCTGCGCGGCCGCCAGGCTATCGCCAGGCTGTTCCCTGAGACGGATGCGCAGGGCAACACCATCGCCTACCGCGGCGACTTCACCATGTTCAGCACCGAGGTCTATAACAGCGACGGCGTGCTGACGGGTACGCGCGACAGCAGCATCCGCACCCTGGGTGGGGGCGATATTCAAATGCTGGCGCCGGGCGGGCGCATCCTGGTGGGCGCGGAAGGCATCACGCCCGGCGGCAACGCGGGGCTGCTGACACAGGGCGCGGGCAACATCCAGCTCTACTCACAAGGTAGCATTCTGCTGGGCCTGTCGCGCGTGATGACCACCTTCGGCGGCGACATCCAGGCGTGGTCGGCCGAGGGTGATATCAACGCCGGCCGCGGCGCTAAGACCACAGTCGTCTATACCCCGCCCAAACGGCTCTATGACGATTATGGTGACGTGACGTTGTCGCCGAATGTGCCAACTTCAGGCGCGGGTATCGCCACCCTGAACCCGATCCCCGAGGTACCGCCGGGCGACATCGACCTGATCGCGCCGCTCGGGACCATTGATGCGGGCGAAGCCGGCATTCGGGTGTCCGGCAACGTCAATCTTGCGGCGCTGCAGATCATCAATGCCGCGAATATCCAAGTGCAGGGCTCCGCGACCGGCCTTCCGGCAGTGCAGGCGCCGCCAGTCGCAGCATTGGTCACCGGCAAAAACATGACCGCAGCGACGCAACAGGCTCAGCCGGCCGCGCCTAATACTAACGATCCTCCTTCGATCATCATGGTCGAATTCCTGGGCTTCGGCGGCAGCGGCGAAACGCCGGAGGGTGAAGCGCCCAATCGTCGCTCCAGTCCCGAGCAGCGCTCGTACAATACAGATAGTCGCCTTCAAGTGATCGGTCTTGGCCGATTGACCAACGAGGACCGATGACGAGCGGCGCAATCTCGCCGGACAATGAGTGATATGGAAAGACCTACGTGGGAAGGCCGCCTCGTCGAGGTAGTGTCGCAGCTTCGACGCAGGCGTTACGCGGCAGCGTTTGAAGGATCCGCTACAGCTCGCTAAAGGCGGTTCACGGATTTATTGAATCGGAAGGGATTCCGGATTTGGGGCGAATATGGTTCAAGATGCTGGCTGGACTGGAGGCCAGCATCCGATGGTCCGACCGATTTCCGATGATCTGCGTAAGCGTGCGGTTGCGGCAGTTGCAAAGGGCGAGAGCTGCCGCTCGGCGGCGTCGCGGTTTGGGGTTGCGGTGTCGTCAGTTGTGAAGTGGTCGCAACGTTATCGAGCGACCGGCTCGGTAGCGCCCGGGAAGATGGGCGGCCATCGCAAACCCGTCCTTGAGCCGCATCGCGCCTTCATCAAGGAACGGATCAGTCAGACGCCGCATTTGACGCTTCACGCCCTAAAGGACGAAATGGTTGCGCGCGGGATCAAGGTTTCCCACAATGCGGTTTGGCTGTTTCTGCGTCGCGAAGGGCTGCGGTTCAAAAAAGCGTCGCTCACCCTCGAGCGAGCTCGCTCAGACATCGCGCGTAGACGCCAGCGCTGGCGTTCATGGCAGGCCAACCTCGATCCCCGACGCCTGGTCTTTATCGACGAGACCTGGATTAAGACCAACATGGCCCCACGGCGCGGATGGGGGCCAAAAGGCGAGCGGGTGCGGAGCTTCACGCCACATGGTCATTGGCGGACGCTGACATTCCTTGGCGCCTTGCGCTGCGACCGTCTCACCGCGCCGTGCCTTTTCGACGGCCCAATCAACGGCGAATGCTTCCGCGCCTATGTCCAGCAGGTTCTCGTTCCGCAGCTTCAGCCTGGCGACATCGTCATCATGGACAATCTCGGCAGCCACAAGTCGGCTGCCCTGCGCAGCTTGATCAAAGCCGCCGGCGCGAGGCTCTGGTACCTGACGCCATACTCCCCCGACCTCAATCCGATCGAACAGACCTTCGCCAAGATCAAGCACTGGATGCGCGCCGCCCAGAAGCGCACCATCGACGACATTTGCCGCCATATCGGCGGCTCATCACAACCATCCAGCCCAACGAATGCAGCAACTACTTCGAAAACGCCGGATGCGCTTCTATCAAAACGTGAAACGCTTTCCTCCCTCTCTAGCCGAAGGCCGATCCATCAGGCGCTGCATCGTCGATGGTGGCTCCTTGGGCGGCCGTTCTGAAGGGTACTTTTGGGTTTGAAACGTACTTCATGCTTTGAAGCAGCTTGGCAACCCACTGATATCGCAACAAATGCGACTGCCCTCCGAGCGCACCATAAACCCACCTCTGACGGAGGCGGCTTGGGAAGAGAAATTACCGTAACGCGCCCAAGTCAGCTCCTTCGAGACTCTTGCTCTTAGCGCCATCCACTATGGTTCTGCAGCTTGCCGCACAGCGACGCTCGTAAGTTCGCCATTCGTGAGCGTTTGCATCCAAGCCAGCGACTAACATGGTTCGCGCGAACTTATCCTCGGCAACAATTTTCGTGCGGAATTGCTTACGCGCGAGGCTCGGTCGTCGGATCACCTGTGGAACAGAGGTATAGTGGTGTTCCGATCTGTTTTGAGCTTCGGGTACTTCCGACTTAATCCGCTTCATCGCTCGGGCCCCAACAGAACAGCGCCGCAGCTTTTGCTGGTTTAGTGTTCTTGGACAAGCAAAGTCGCGAATTAACGTTGGGCGGCTCGGTTAACGTCGAGAGCGCTTGCGCGACTCCGTAGTTTCACGGGAGGGAATCCGCTGTGGGAAGCACCGCATGTTCATGGCGAACTGCTCAAGCTTGGGTTCGAGGTCGCGCAATCAAGCGTTGCCAAGTACATGGTCAAGCGGCAAGGACCGCCCAGCCAGGGTTGGCGGACCTTCTTGCATAACCACGCCCCAGACAAACGATGCGGCGATGAGCGCCAAACTTATCAGGACAGTATTTCGGCCTCTGGAGGACAACCGGACAAAACCTTTGCAGCCACCAATTCCGAGTCTGGCCTGGCCCTGGCTATGTGAAAACGCTGTGCGGCTGTTATGCTTCTCCCGTGATTCTGGGGGGAATTGATGAGGCCCTTCGTTGAAGAGGCGGATCGTGGGCAATGGACGTTATTGCCCGCATGCCTCGATGATTTCATTGACGAGACCAACGCTGCTCGCGTGATCGACGTGTTTGCCTAAGCACATCTCGCTTCGTCGCTGGTCGACTTCTGTCATAACATCTATTTTCGGAGTTGAGATTCCTACCTGCTGCTTCTGTGGCTGGAGGGAAAGCATCTAGATTGACTCACCGCACTGCTTCTAAGCCCGACGCGGACATTCTGCTTTCGGGCGTACCAAATGCCGGAGCTGTCCGACAGCATCAAGTTTATTTTCAGCGGCCAGTCGGGACGCTTCGGCCTGGTCTGCATCTGCTTGACCGGTATCGCCTTTCGCCCGCCATGCCGTTGCTCGATTCCCATAGGCTGGAGCGTAGCAGCCGCGCCTTGGTTTGGAGCGAAATGTGCGGCTCGTCTCGGCCAGATGGTCGGCCCGCGCTAAACCTCAACCTTGGCTATCCGACGCTGCTCCGATCGCAATTCTCCCAAAGCTTATTTGGCAAAGGCAAGGTCAGGCCCGATCGGAATCCTGGCGTGCTTTTAGACGAGTCTTGGTTAAGCAAAACTCAAATTATTCCTCGTCGAAGCCAGCACCCGACTGGAATATCGTTAAAAAAAGATTAATCTACAACTCCTGGGTGCCATGTGACAGTTCGCGATGTACCTCTCTCGCCGAAACTTTATGCAAGGAATCATTTTGGGCGGAGCGGCGTTGGGCGCGGTCGGCGCGGCCCAAAGCGGGCGTCCGTTGTTGCCGCTTCCCCATATGGCCGATGTTTCAGGTTTGGCGCCCCCGCCTGCGGTATTGAACTCGCAATTTTTGGCTTTAGCCAAGCTGTTTCCCTCCTTGGTAGATCCCGACGCCGAAGAGGGGCCTCTCATCATCAATACGCGCGCCCGCAAAGACTCTTTCGCCGGATACAACCGCCTAGGCGATCCCGGCAATTCCATCTTCCTGAAGGATGCCGGGGCCCGCGCTATCATTCCCTGGACCCCCATATTTGCGCGGGAAAACCACCTCTTACAGTTGCCACTGTCGGTGACGCGACAAATCGATTGCGCTGAACTCTTGGTGGTGAATGAGAGCAGTGCGCACTATCCCGTTTTTGGTAACAAGGCACGCAAGTACGAATTTCTGTTGCCAAACTTGAAGTGGTCCGGCTCTCAGCACCTTGGGACCATCGGTGCGGTTTCCAGCAATCACGCGTTGCAATTTGCTCTCGCTAACCGCATGGCTGATTTGACCGGTGACGGACAGCCGCTGAACTGCGCCCTTGATTTGGTGCTTTTTGAGGTGCCGGGAGCCGCTACGGACATGGCGAGGCTGGCCATTTTGCAGAGCCTTGTTCAGCGCGTTGCCATAACCAAGAACGACGTCGAATTGGTGGGCGAGGCGGCTTACGAATTTGCAAGGCACTGGCTGCATCCGGACACGGATTCGGTTGTTCCGCCAGGCGGTTCGAACGAATTAAGCGTGTTGGGGCATATGAATGCGGTCGCCGAGTTGGCGCAGTGGCTCGACGCCGCTCAGGCATGGGAAACGCCGCCCGATGTGATCTTTGTTCCCATGGGCAGCGGTTCGACTGTGCTCGGCCTGCTCTTCGGCGTCCACCTGATGGGATGGCAAACCAAGGTGGTAGGGGTGGCCGATCAGGACAAACCTTATTTGACGCGATGGTTGGTCAATCGGCAGCCCTCTCTGCCCTTTGTGGAGGGAAACGTCACCCAGCTCGCCCGCAGCACGGCGGCTTGGCTGCAAAAGATCCGCTTTCCAGGCATTTCGCCCAACACTCTTCGTCGTGTGCGGGAGGAAATTTTTGTCCCGGATTCTAACAGCTGGGGTCCTGGCTACGGTTTGGTCGAAAGCGTCGATACCGCGTGGGCGGAGGAATTGAAGGAGGCAGGGCTCAATCTCGATCCGGTATTTACGTTGAAGGCTTGGCGGTCGCTGCTCGCCTTGTCTCGAACTGGGACACTGAATAACAAGAAGGTCTTGTTTTGGAACACCTACAACAGCTTTGAACATACGCCGCCTCTCTTATCCGGTTTAGGCTAGTGTGATGCGTAGTCACAAAGCGGTAATCTTCTATTTGTCGGCTGTTCTCCTTCTGTCGTTGGCGTATTTTGCGTCGCCCATGTCGAGCGAAGGAGCCTCGCAGCTGTTCCCGGGCTTGTGGACAATGGCAGAAGCGAATCCGCTCGCAACAGCTTTGACGTTTCTCCTTGCATCAGCCGCGCTTGCCTTTCTGGCGTTTCCTTCCATGCCCATGGTTTACCTGGCGGCAGGCTTTTACATGGATGGATTCGCCGGAGGTGCAACGGTGTTGCTCGGCAGTACCTTTGGCGGTTTGAGCGCGTTTTTGTTTTACCGGAAGCAGATTCAGCAACGTCTCAGCGCTCGCTTAGATCACTACTCCGCTGTCAAGATTTGGCTGACTTTGCTCGGACTACGCCTCTCGCCACTCGTGCCAGCGCCATTGGCGAACTTCTTTGCTGCAGTCTTTCGTGTCTCACCTCTCCAATACCTGACAACGAGTGTGTTAGGCAGTGCGCCGCTCGTGCTGCTTTATGCGCAGATAGGACAGCAAGGGCACCAATACTTGTCTCGCGTAACTCCTCATTGGCACGAATTTTCAGGATACGTCGTCATATTAACCTTAAGTACGTTGTTGAGCGCGATCGGTCCTTGGAGGTCGGTGCTGAACGAACTCAAGAACCTGAGGGATTCGCTTCCACTACAGCCAGCGACGAGCCCGTAATCCATCGCCGCCAAGCCAGCGTTTGGTGGCCAAATTGGATTGCACTTAACTGTTTTTCGCTATCTTTTCTTAATGCCGAACTTTTAGGGTGCATTTTTATCGCTGTAGAAGCAAAGTGCACCTTCATGTTCTCGAAGCGTTTCGTGCTTGGGTCGCTCAGCGGCGCAATGGCTTGTTTGTTTGTGGCCTCTAGCTGGGCAGCTGATCTCGCGGAGATCAAGAAGCGCGGCGAAATTCGCCATATCGGTATCCGCTACGCTAATTTCGTTACCGGCGCTGGTGACGGTTTCGACGTGGAATTGATGCAGGGCTTCGCTAAACGGATCGGCGTATCTTACAAGCTTGTCTACTCAGATTTTTATTCGGTGATCCGCGATCTGCTCGGCAAAGATGCCGTGCGCAAAAATGGCGAGGTGGCGCTGACGGGCGACTATCCCATCAAGGGGGACGTGATTTCGAGCGGTTTCACCATACTGCCGTGGCGAGAGGCCGTTCTCCTATATTCCGATCCGACCCTTCCCTCCCAGGTTTTGTTAGTGGCGCCAGCCGAGTCTGATCTAAAGCCAATCGAGGGTAGCGCCGATCTCGAGGCAGATATCGCCGAGACGCGGAAAGCCATCGGCTCCAGGAGCGTGCTCGTCATGGAGCGCACCTGCTTGGACCCAGCCAATTACGACCTGGTCAATGTCGGTATCGACCTGAAGGCCTACAATAAGAGTTCGAACCTCAACGAGATGGTGCCGGCTATGCTCAACAGGGAAGCTGAGCTGACGCTGCTTGACGTGCCAGACGCCATTCTCGATTTGCGAAAATGGGCTGGCAGGATCAAGATTCTAGGGCCGATCTCCGGCCCGCAGATGTTGGCAACTGCCTTTCCAAAAGATGCGACGGCTTTGCGCGATGAATTCAATGCCTATTTGAGGGACCTCAAAGCTTCCGGCGCCTATGACCGGCTCGTGAACAAATACTATCCCGGCATCCGCCGCTTCTTTCCGGAATTTTATGCAAAGACGAATTGATGCAGCCTTGGCTGGCCAATTTTAGTCGATTCCTGGCTCTGCGCTGGCCATTCATAGCAGCTGCGGCCTTTCTGTCGTCAATATTGTTTCTGATTGTCAATCTCTACACATCGCAAGTGGAATTACGTCAGAACGCCGATGCGCGTTTTCTATCAATCGGTGAAGCGCGGACCAGCCAGATTGGGGAATTTTTGACCGAGCGCCGGCAGGCCGTCGCGCGGCTCGCCGCCAGTGAGGACATCTCCAATTATTTCAGCAACCTCGATCTCGGGATGTCCGTCAAGTATGGACTCTTTGCTAATCTGGCTGCAATCGAGGGTCGTTTCCAGACTACCTTGGATGAAGATAAATATCGCGGCCAACCCTGCTACTTGCGCCTGACTTTCTTCGACAACAACGGCGTGACGCAAGCTGATGTCGGCGCATCCGGCGTGGCAACGCTCTCTCCCGTTTTGAATCTCGTCGAGCCGAATGTTCAGATCGACGAGAAGCGCCGTTTGCTTGTAGCCAGTGCGCCGGTGTTGCAGAAGGGCGGGGTACGGGGAACAGTGCAGAGTATAAGCGACCTCAATCTGCTTGCATCATTAGTAACTAGCAACGATCTGGGACAGCCCCATGAATTCCTGTTGGCCGATGACGGCGAGGTGTTATTCCCGGTCGAGCTGGGACACTCGCCTGTTGCTACCAGTGGCGCCGCGCTCGCCGCTCTGCCGGCTGGCCGCATTCAGGCTCTATCAGTTGTCCTGGCTCCCGGGCTGAAGGGATATTTTGCGCTGCGCCTGCCGCTTCGAGGCACACGGCTTTCCGTCCTGCGTCTGGCGAGCGAAGTAGAACTTTACGGCAGTACACTTTCGCCGACCTCTGTACTCTGTCTGGGTCTCCTCGCTATCGCGCTGTTCGTGTTGGCTATCGGCTTCGAACGAATGCGTCAGAATTCGGCGCGGCTGCAAATTAAGTTCGTTGAATCCAATCGTCACAGAGCGGAGTTGGCCGAACATAACCTTGCACTCTCGCAAGAGATTAAGCGTCGCGAAGCGATTGAGATCGACCTGCAACAGCAGAGCGATGCGCTTGACAAGACAAATGCTGAATTGCGCATCGCCGCTGCCGCCTTCAATGCTCAAGAGGGAATGATTGTCACCGATACCAAGGGCGTGATCTTGAGTGCCAACCGCGCTTTCGTCACCTTGACTGGTTATGCGATGGAAGAGTTGGTTGGACAAACGGCGCGTCTATTCCAGTCGCATCGTCGCAACGCTGAGTTTTACCAGAGCCTGTGGAACTCCCTTCAGAGCACCGGTAGCTGGCAGGGCGATATGAGTATCAGGACGAAGAGCGGAGAACATTGCGCGCGCTGGCTGACGATATCCGCCGTGAAAAACGAGGCAGGGGAAGTTACCAATTACATCGGCTCTTATTATGACATTTCCAAACTCAAGCACGCTGAGGAAAAGATCCAGGAATTAGCTTTTTTCGATCAACTTACAGGCTTGCCGAACCGTGTCTTACTGATCGACCGCGTTCGTCAGGCGCTCAATGCCAATACTCGCCATAAATCCTACGGCGCTGTGCTCTTCATTGATCTTGATAATTTTAAGACTCTGAACGACTCGCTTGGCCACGACATGGGCGATCTCCTGCTGAAAGCGGCGGCTCAGCGCATCGCTCGATGTGTAAGGGCAGAAGATACAGTTGCCCGCTTCGGCGGCGATGAATTTGTGGTTCTTCTTGCCAATCTCGGTACTCAAAAGGCAAAAACCGCTGCTTTGCAAGCAGAGGCAATTGGAGAAAAGATTGTTGCTGCCTTCACTGATACCTTTCGCCTTCACGCATATGAATATCCCTGCACGCCCAGCATCGGTGTGACCCTATTTTCTCCCAAGGATAACAACGTCGACGAACTGCTAAAAAGGGCAGATCTAGCGATGTATGACGCAAAAAACGCTGGCCGGAATGGCCTCCGGTTCTTTGATCCCGTTATGCAGACTATGATTTCGGCGCGAGCTGCCCTTGAGACCGATCTGCGAGAAGATTTAAAAAGCGAAGCGTTTCTGCTGCATTATCAGCCACAGGTCGATCACGGAGGAAGGCTATTGGGCGCGGAGGCGCTGGCCCGCTGGCCACATGCGCAGAAAGGCATGGTTTCTCCAAGCGAATTCATTCCGGCGGCGGAGAGCGCAGGTCTTATCCTGCCGCTCGGCGCTTTGATGCTCAAAATCGCTTGCCGGCAGCTAGCTAGCTGGTCGTCAGATCCTGCAACCGAGCACTTAAGTGTTGCGATAAATGTCAGCGCACTGCAGATGCGCCAGAAGAACTTCGTCGATCAAATTCGTACGATCATCGAGCAAACCGGTGCTAATCCTCGCCGCCTAAAAATTGAACTTACCGAAAGCACACTAGTCAGCAATGTCGACGACGTAATAGCCAAGATGGATAGGTTGAAAGCAATCGGTATCAGCTTTAGCCTCGATGATTTCGGAACCGGCTATTCGTCCCTCTCATACCTAAAGCGTCTTCCTATCGATCAGCTCAAGATTGATCGCAGCTTTGTCAAGGATGTCTTAGTCGATCCTAATAGTGCCGCGATAGCCAAGATGATCATCGCACTTAGCAGAAGTCTTGGTCTTTCCGTCATCGCCGAGGGCGTGGAAACGGAAGAGCAATATACCTTCTTAGCGCGGTACGGGCGGCTCAATTACCAAGGCTATTTGTTTGGCCGCCCTCTTCCGCCGGAGGATTTCGAAACGCTCGCGCGAGCTTTCTCGCCGCGTCAAGCTCCGAATCAAAAACCCGCTTCTGTCGATCGAACGTACGCATAGCCTATCACCTGCGCAAGCGTTCGATCTTCGTGATAGCTTACCTGATGTCTTCGCATCAGCTACCGCAATCGGCACCAAGGAATTGGTAACCCTCAATATCCCTAGCAGCACCGATGCGAAGCTGGGTGGTTCCGACAACTTGGCCTTACTAGATCCCGGAATATACGATCGGCCATTTGCCTTCGGGACTACCCGAGGCGATACCGTCGACAGACGTGGCGATGAATTTCAGATTCTCGATGCAGACGCGGGGCAAGATAGCGGCAACGGCAACGGCAAAGATAACTATCCTCACGGAGGATCAGGGTCCATCAACGCTCCAATCGATCATGGCGGTTTCAGAGCGGCAACCGCAACCGACGCGTCCGCGCATAGCGAGCATGGCACGATACAGGCGAGCGCGGGGAACGATTCCAATCGTGGGCAATCGCAACGTGATTTGCACGCCACTGAAGGCGGCTCCGCAGCCGCCGAGAAGCATGCCAAGCACGACCCACCGGGACACGATTCCAATCGTGGGCAATCGCGGCGCGATTTACACGTTTCTGAAGCGGCTCCGCAGCTACCGAGAAGCATGCCAAGCACGATCCACCGGGACACGACTCCAATCACGCGCAATCGCAGCGCGATTTACACGTTTCTGAAGACGGCTCCGCAGCTGCCGAGCAGCATGCCAAGCATGACGCGACACCGGAGAATGAGGCCAATCGCGGCCAATCGCAGCGTGACTTCCACGCGGTGCCTGTAAACGCTGCTAACAACCTACACTCAGGGTCGAGCCTGAACGCCGGAGGCAAGGACCAACCTACCGATGACGCTGGTCAGGCAGAAACGGCAGCTGCGCCGGCGTTTGGAGGTTCGTTTCATTTCAAGAAGGAAATGGGAGCTTCCAAGGCCTCAGATGTCTTTGAGCTACATCTAGGCCACGCACCGGATTCGACAGAACATGGCCTGCACACTGCCGGACGTGACGGACGGGCGCCGACCAGGATGCAGACCTGGTTGGCCTTTCACTCGCCGAGCAAAACGAGCACCATCTGACGCACGATTTGTTCGTGTAGCCACCTATGGACTTGCGGGTCACGGTTGATTCATCCTTGCGAAGCTTCCGATGTTGCTTCCGAACCAGAATCGCGCACAGTCCACATGTGTTTGTAGTCTACTTAGCGTCTCCCGGGCACATGCGCTTGGACACAAGCCTCTGCAGTCCCACGTCGTCCGGCCGCATCCGACACGCCTGCTGACGGCCCATCAGCGAAGTGGTTGCACCTGTAGTTGCGGTCCGCTTAGCGGGGCATTAGCGGACCAGATTTTCTCGCGCTGAGTTTTTCGCATTTTGGCCCGTCTGAGACCTTCCGGCCGACTCCGAATATGTCCGCTCGCTGGGCCTGACCGGAAATCATCGTAATGGGAACGAAAGGGCGCCTGTTGACCCTGGCTGTGCAAAAACGCGAAATATCGAAACGCGACGAGAATTACATTCTTCAGCTCGTTCTTTAAGTTCAGTGCCGTTGCGAGTTGGGGGGCTAAGATGCTCTTGGACATGGCGCATCAAGTGCTGAGCGTTTTCACACAGCCAAGACCCAAAGCGGACGACACTTACCTCTCCGGGAATAGCAGAGACAACTCGGCCCGCAATTGCCAGTTCGGCGCGCGATCCGGTCTAATTACGTTGTAATATGCGGAGATGTACGCACTCACCGGCTGATCGCCGAGCTTGAATATTCGACCAATGCCGCCGCCAATCGGTACGGTCCACCGCTGATCCGATGGCGCCAACCAGTCCGCGGTAATAACTGGTGAGCTCGTCAGAAACCACCCATGCGCCATGTTGTAGTTGACAAATGGCTGCGCGAGAAACGCATTCACATTAGGCCGCAATGGATTGCCGCCAACTGACCACTGGTTGTTGAGCAACACGCCGATCACCCAATGCCCCGGCGTGGTTAAGAAGACTGCCGTGGGACCGAGCAGTACTTTTCCCTGTCCAAGAAAGGATCAGTCGCTGACGGAATCGTAAAGACGGGACCGACGCCCCAGATCAGAGCGCCCGGATGAGTGGGTGACAAAAAGAACGATTGGGTAATGTCGCCAATACCATTCGTGTTGCTGTTAAAAAACGGGCTAGGTTGACTGATCACGGGCATGATCGTGCGCGAGATCAAATTCCACTCTGCGCTAAGATGCAGCGGCACCACTGGCTGAATGTTAACACCTCCTGGGTGCGGTTGAACGGCCCAGTATTGAAATTCGTGTTGCTCTGGAACGGAACGCTGACGAGATCGGCGATCGGGTTCTGCGATTTTTTGGCAAGGTCTTCATCTTCAGACGGTTCGGCAGAACGGCCTGTGTGTACCGAAAACCTTGTCTGGGTTGATAGCGTGATGGAATCGCCTAAGCTGACGGAATGATTGGGCTGCTGTGTTTCGTGCTGGCCGTCCTGGCCTCGCCATTCAAGTCGAAGTTGCGACTCGAAGCCGAGAACGCGGTGCTTCGACATCAGTTAATTGTTTTGCGGCGCCGGCTGCATGGTCGCGTCCAGCTCACGAATCATGATCGCTGGTTCCTTGTCCAGCTGTATCGCTGGTTTCCGTCGATCCTGCAGGTTCTCACCATCATCCGACCCGAGACGCTCATGCGTTGGCAGAGGGCTGGCTTTCACTGCTACTGGCGCTGGAAGTCGCGCCCACAGGGAGGCCGACCGCCGATCGACACCGAGTTGCGCGCGTTGATCCGGCGGATGAGCGTCGAAAATCCGCTTTGGGGCGCGCCACGCATCCATGGCGAACTGCTGAGGCTCGGGTTTGAGATCGCGCAGTCGAGCGTCGCCAAGTACATGGTCAGACGACGGGGGCCACCCAGCCAGGGATGGCGAACCTTCTTGCGTAACCACGCGTCGGATATTGCCGCCATGGACCTGTTCGTTGTTCCAACTATCGGTATCGACCTGCTCTATGCCTTCGTCGTCGTCCGACTGGATCGCAGACACCTCGTCTGGATCAACGTCACAGCAAATCCGACCGCAGAATGGGTTGCCCGTCAAATAACGGAGGCATTTCCCTGGGACGAGGCTCCGCGCTACCTCATCCGCGATCGCGACCGGATCTATGGCAGCGTTGTCACGCGACAATTGCGCGCCATGGGCATCCGGGACAAGCCCACCGCACCGGCTTCACCGTGGCAGAATGGCTTTGCCGAACGGCTGATCGGATCGATCCGGCGTGAGTGTTTGGAACACGTCATTGTCCTGGGCGAAGTGCACCTGCGTCGAATCCTGCGAGAGTATGCTCGCTATTACAACGACATCAGAACGCACCGTTCGTTGAACAAAGATGCTCCGATCGCGCGCCAGATTCAACGAACCGGAAGCATCAAATCACACGCCATCCTTGGTGGCCTTCACCACCATTACGCCCGAGCTTAAGTTTTCAGTACACACAAGGTCGGGTCAGTAGTTTTGTCGAACCAATATCCCCATCCCCGTACTCGCGCCTTCACTTCATTACTTGGCGCAAGTTCTCTCAGCCGCCAAGGCTGTTTGCGCTTCTGCCTGTGTCGGATGAGCCGTACCGATAACCTTCATTTCACCAGGGGCAGGCCGGGCAGTGACAACTTTACATTTCATCGTCGCGGGGTCTTGAGCCACGTAGAACGCGGAAGCGCCTGATGTGGGCGCTTGTCCGGTAGTTTTGTCCTGCTGCGCAAATGAAGGTGCCCCAAATGCGAGAATGGCGACCGTCGCTAAAAGAATTTTCATCATGGTGTCTACCTCCTAGCATTAGGACAGCGAGCAAATGGAGGCCGCCGATAAAGGTTCCAGTGATGAGCGATTTATTTTTCTACGACGTGCCGTTCGACTCCGAAGATGTTCTTTGGGCCGAGGGGTGCGGCTCAGCGACGGTTCACAATCAATTCGCAAATTGTCCGGCCGGCTTGCCACGCTTCACCATTTCCTGGGCGTAGGCGTAGAGCGCGTCATAGACGATCCATTCAGCGGCGTTGAGTGCATGATCGTCCTTGTAGCCGAGATGCCGGAAGCCTTCGGCTACCGCCTTCAGCCCGGGTCCCTCAGCTTGATGGTAAAGCGTATTGTCTGTGTCAGCGCCGTTCACGATTCTGCCGAGCAGCACCAGCGCGGCATCCCCCGTCAGTTCGTACTTCTTCAGGATCGCTTCGAAGGAGCATTCTTTGCCGTGGTGACCCAGCTCGACGTCCGTGACGTCGTAGGGAATGGCGTCGATCCGCTTCGCTTCGGCCATCACCTTATCCGCCGGCACAAAGATGAATTCGGCATCCGTGTCGACGAATTTCCTGATGAGCCAGGGGCAGGCCACGCGATCGACTTTGACGTGTTCCCGGGTAATCCACTTCATCTGGTGCTCCTGTTCGATTTTTAGCCTTGGTGAGTTATGAATCCGCCAAAACGAGAATTCCGTCGTGCGCGGGTGAGATGACGTAGAGCTGGTCCGGCGCGACCAGCGCCGTCGTGTGTGCTCCGACACCTGTTATCGTCTGGATAGCCATGCCGGTGCGCGGATCGATTGTTTCGATTAGTCCCGGGTCGCCAATCGCCACGTGGACGCGGCCAGTCGCTGGATTGAAAAAGGTCACATCCGGAGCGCCAGCGATCGGCCAGACATTGGTGACCTCGCCGGAGGTGCTATCGATCTCGACCAGAGCACCGTGGTCACAGGCGGCGTAGAGGCGGCCACGCGAATGGTCAATATCAAGACCATGGGCGCCACCTGATGGAAGCCTCCATTGCGCAATCGGGCTCAAATCGGGCAGCCTGGCAACCAGAACTATCGAAGGCTCGCGGATGCAGAGGAATACCCGTTTCGCCTCCGCATCGGTTACGCACCATCGCGGCCGGCCCGGCAGATCGATAGACACCTGCTTGAAGTCGTTCAGGCTGACAGCACGCAGCGTCGGAGTTTCCCGATCGTCGCCGATGCAGGCGACGATCCCAAGGGCCAGGCGCTTGATGATCGCAGCGCCGTTCGGCCGTGGGGCGGTCTTGAGCACGGTTTTGGTCTCGAAGGTCGCGGCGTCCAGCCAGGCGAGGCTAGCCGAGCCGCGGTTCGTAACGAGGATTTCACCGTCGTCGGCGACGGCGCCGGCTGCGCCTGGAAATCCCGGCAGCGTCGCTTCGTGTTTACTCGCATCCTGATCGATCACTTCGACGGTGTTGCGCGCGGTATGCGCGATGAAGACGCGCCGGGTCTTGAGGTCGAATGCGGCGTGGTCGAAGGCGCTGTCCGCGGCACCCGGTATCTTGATGACGCCAAGGCTCTTCAGGGGCATGGCGACCTCACGTCGCGACGCCGCCGAGAGCGGGAAATCCGTCTGATAGATCGAATGAGAACTCCGTCCACGTGCAATCTCCTCGAAAATCGAGCGTTGCACAGAGCTTGGACGGTTTGGGCCGTCTGCCGGGGAGTCTGCATTTCCCCGTAGCTTCAAATTAGTCCTTGCAGGAGTTTCGGGCAAGGCTGGCTCTGCAAGGTCAGTATTTTGGGCGGTGCGATTTCGCCCACTCGCGGGCATGCGGAATCGGTTCGCGCGGCGGCAGGATCGCGCGCAGCTTTCGCGTCGCCGGCAGGTTTTCCATGCGCTCGCGCCATCGGCAAAAGGCCGGATAGTTCGGGTACATGGCCTTGCCTTCTTCGGTCAAGCTGAATGCAAACGTGCTCGGCAGGAGGAAGAAGTCCGCAATCGTCAGTTCCGAACCAAGCAGGTAGTCCTGGCCATGAGCGAGTTCTCGCTCCACCACCGCGAGCGCCGTTTCGACCTTCGGCAGTGCATGCGCCACGACCTTTTCATCGGACGCAATCCCAAGTTCGGGAAAGACCAGGCGTTCGTGGGTCACATGGTAGATCATGTAAGGGTAGTAGTAGGAATTGACCGCGCCGATCCACTGGTTCATGCGCGCCCGCTGGCGGACATCCCGCGGCGTCAGCCGTGGTCCGTCAAACGCCTCGTCGACGTAGGAGGCGATCGCGCTGGTCTCGTAGACGATCAAGTCGTCGTGCTTCAGGATCGGAACGCGGTTGAATGGATGCAGCGCCAAATGCTCGCGCTGGCCCATGACGGGCTCAAGGTCGTGAAAGCCGTACGCCACGTCCTTGTGCGTCAGGATCAGGCGAACGATGTTGACATAGGTGCTTCGTGGGAAGCCATAGACAATCGGATCTCCCATCTTTTCCTCCCTTGTTTTCCTCCCTTGGCAGTCGCTATCGCCAAAAGGGTTTGGCTGCTTCCTCCAGGGCCTGTTCGCGGGTCAGGCCGATGTCTGCGAGCAGGTGTTTATGTTCGGAAAGCTCGCGGAGCGCCCCGCGCAGCCTGCGCCGGGCCGCCCAGGCTGACCATCCGCGCCATCCAATAGCCGGGCCAGGTCCGGAATCTGATTGATGAAGTCGGATGGGAGGGGCGTCCGACGGAATGAACGGAAACGAGAAGGCATCCGTGATCAAGGTTGACATCGACAAGCTCCAAATCTCATGAAATGCTGCGTTGGAGCTTTCCCATAAGGTCGGCGGGCCGTTATCCGCAAAGCATCCTTTTTCTGGCCGGCCCTAGTTTTTCTCATGAAGTCCTTGCGATGCGTCCACGCTTGCCGCCCTTGAATGCGCTGAAGGCTTTCGAAGCCGCCGCGCGGCATGAAAGCTTTACCCGCGCGGCCGAGGAGCTTTGCGTCACACAGGGGGCGGTGAGCCATCAGGTCAAGGCGCTGGAAGCCGAGCTTGCGATCAAGCTGTTCAATCGCGAGCGCCAGCGCCTGATCATCACCGAGGCAGGAAAGGACTATCTCACCATCGTGCGCGATGCGCTGGACCGCATTGCGGTTGGCACCGAGCGGCTTCTGCAGCGGCAGAACGCCGGCGTCCTTACCGTCAGCACCTCGCCGGACTTCGCCGCCAAATGGCTCGTTCACCGGCTGGGCCTTTTTGCCGAAGCCCACCCCGGAATCGACCTTCGCGTTTCCGCAACGCTTCATCACGTCGACTTCGCGCGAGAGGAAGTCGACCTTGCGGTGCGCCATGG
>NZ_JBVBEF010000117.1:0-22026 GCF_055456055.1 Bradyrhizobium sp. LeoB3 | reverse complement strand
CAACAGACCTGAACGAAACGAGAATTGTGTTACCCATGTCGTCGGTTTGAACTGTTACCCATGTCGCCGGTTGCTCACAACACCCGCCGAGGACACCTGATCGCCAGCCGACCGCGAAAATTTTTGCCCCCTTCGCCGCGGTGGTTTAAGACGTCGGCATGTCCGAGACATCGACGTTCAATACGCCCCTACCGTTCGACGAGCTGGCGGAAGCCATCAAACGGCGCCGCTCCACTTATGGACAGATCAGCGGCCTGCAGCTCGATCGCGCCGCGCCCGGTGAAGCCTGGTCACGCCTGCCCTATCGGCCGGTCTTTGTCGGCGACACGCAGACGGGTGTTCTGCATGGCGGCGTGGTCACGGCCATGCTCGACGAGACCTGCGGCATGGCCGTGCAGCTCGCGCTGGACGGCACGCGCGCGATCGCCACGCTCGACCTGCGCATCGATTACCAGAAGCCCGCGACACCTGGGCTCGATATCAATGCACATTCGATCTGCTATCGCGTCACCCGCTCCATCGCCTTTGTGCGCGCGACCGCCTACCAGGATGCCGAAGACGATCCGGTCGCCACCGCGACCGCCTGCTTCATGGTCGGCGCCAACCGCACCAACATGCTGTTCGACAAGGCGCGCCATGATGGCGAGCTGCCCGTGCTCGAAGCACCTGACGATCCCACCGGCCCCTTCGCAAACAGCCCGTTCGCGCGCTGTCTCGGCATCCGACTCAGTGAGGATGGCACGCTGGTGATGCCTTTCTCGCCGAAGATCATCGGCAACCCACTGCTGCCCGCCATTCATGGCGGCATGACCGGCGCATTCCTCGAGACCGCCGCGGTCGTGGGCGTGACGCGCGAGCTCGGCGTTTCGGCACCGCCGAAGCCGATTGGCCTGACCATCAACTATCTCCGCTCCGGCCGCGCACTCGACAGCCACGCCAAGGTTTCCATCGTCAAGCAGGGCCGGCGCGTCGTCGCTTTCGAGGCGCAGGCCTGGCAGGATGACCCGACTAAGCCGATCGCCTCGGCGTTTGGTCATTTCATGCTGCGGCGATCACCTGGCCTGGATGAGGAATAGCCCCCCAACTATTTGCTCGAAACCGAAACCGCGGCATCGGGTTGAGGGCCCGGCGACGTGACCTGCAGCGTCGCGGTCATTCCGGCACTCAACGTGATGCCTTCCGGCACGTAATCGATCGCGATGCGAACGGGAATCCGCTGGGCCAGGCGGACCCAACTGAAGGTCGGGTTGACGTTGGCGATCAGATCCGTGCCGATGACGTTTTCCCGATCCGTGATGGCACGGGCGACGCTTTCGACATGACCCTTCAGTGGCGCGTCGTACCCGAGCAATCGGATCGAAACGGCGTCTCCCAGGTTGATGAAGCGCAGCTTCGTTTCTTCGAAATAGCCGGCGATGTAGAAGGAATCCTGGTCCACGACGGCAAGGACCGGTTTTCCGGCCGTGACATAGTCGCCGCGGTTGAGAAGCAGATTGGTGACATGGCCGTTAACGGGCGACCGCACGTTGGTTCGTGCGAGGTTGAGCTTGGCGACGCCGACCTGCGCCACCGCCTGATCGTAAGCGGCGCGGGCCTCCAGCGTGGCGCTTCGCGCCTGATTGAGCGCTTCGACGGAGATCGCGGCGGCACTGAGCTTCTCGCGGCGATCTTGTTCCTCCTGCCGCTCGTCAAGCGTCGCCTTGGCTCCCGCGGCTGTGGCCTCCGCCTCCTCGAGCGCGAGCTGATAGCGCGCCGGGTCGACGACGAAAAGAATGTCTCCGATCTTGACCTGCTGGTTGTCCTTGACGCGCAGGTCGATGACGGCACCCGCGACATCGGGAGCGACGTTGACGACGTTCGCCCGCACCCGACCATCACGCGTCCACGGCGTGTCCTCGTACAGCCGCCACAACCACCATCCTGCAACGATCGCCGCCGCGACGGCCGCGATCGTAACCGCATATTGTGCGAAACGCCCGAGACTCGGCATGCCAACAGCTCACCAATGGCTCACATGCTCACGCCGACGACCAATGTGAGCAGAATGAGGTAGAGCGCCGTATTGAACAGCGCCGGATGCCAGACGACACGATAGAGGCCAATCCGGTCAAATACGAGCCGCATCAGCACCCAGATGACCGCGGCCACTCCCATATAGGCAAGGAACGGAGAGAGATAGACGCCACCCAGGTTGATCTCCTTGATCATGCGGTTGCCGCCTCGCCGACTGACCGCGATGCAAGGCGCCGATCGCCAAGGAAGAAGCGCTCATGCTGCTCGATGGTGGTCTGGATCCCATAGAGCGCATCAGCAACGATCTGGAGATCGTCCTCGACCGAGAGCGCACGATGGCGCGCCTGTTCGAGCAGCGGTGCGGGAGACGCCGAGGCATGTCCGGACAGGGTTGCCCGAAACGCGGCGGACAGGTCGCTCAACGCGCCCTCGATCGAGCGCGCCACATCGCCCGGCACATGCGGCAGTTCCCGTCGCAGGACAAGGATGTTCAGCCCGACGCGAAGCGCGGCAAAGCCGCTCTGCACCGATTGGCCATAGCGCGGCGATTCAGGGTCGAGCTGCGCCAACAGCGCATTGATGCGATCGAACGTCCGGCTCTCATACGCAGCACGCGTCTGCGGCGTTGCAGCTGTGGCAACGCGGGCCAGATCGCGCAACAAGCCGTGGATCAGACGGGTGGCCGCCACTTCTCGACCGAACGGACGGAACAACGCCAGCGAGACCGCGCCGAAGCCGATGCCGACCAAATAGCCTAGCGCGTTGTTGGCGAACGCCTCGAAGTCATAGGTCATCTGGTTGGAAATGCCGATCAGGCCGCCCGCGCCGAAGATCACGGGCATCACCATCGGAACGGCCTGAGGTATCGTGAGCAGCAACCCACAGACAAGGTAGAACGGCGCAAGCGCGACCACCAGCGCGGCAAACGTATTGAGCGTCGGCAACAGCACAAACAGGTAGGCCGCGGCGATGACGGCGCCGACAACCGTCATCCGAAAAAACATCGCCGCGCCCGCGGCCGGGTTG
The DNA here is from genome assembly GCF_055456055.1 of Bradyrhizobium sp. LeoB3. Lineage (NCBI taxonomy): Bacteria > Pseudomonadati > Pseudomonadota > Alphaproteobacteria > Hyphomicrobiales > Nitrobacteraceae > Bradyrhizobium > Bradyrhizobium sp. LeoB3. The sequence continues at coordinate 18,987 of NZ_JBVBEF010000117.1, read as the reverse complement.
TCACGCGCACCCATGATCGCGCACATGATGCCGGCGAAGGTGACGGCGGTCGCACCATTGGGCCATGCCGAATAGATCCAGAACAGACTGGACAAGACGATCGTCAACGCAGCGACAACGCCGCCGGTCAACGCGAGCGCTGGCTCGCGATAGGGCTGAAAGGACGGCGCGGCTTCGCGCTCCGGGGGCAGCACTCCCAAGCCGATATGAGTCCGGATCCAGACCGCATCGCGCCAGATATCGATGATGTCCTGCAACCGCAGCAAGATGTTGCGCGTCAGGAAGGCGTTCGGTGTGCTTTCAAGCTCCTGCCGCGACGGCTGTGCGGCGTCGATCTCGGCCTGGATTCTCGCCCCATGACCTGCTTCCCGCCGCGATTCATCCGGCGTCGCGGATCCTGTCCAGGCGGCGATATGCGCCGTCGTCGCCTGCAGAAGCGGCCGCAGCCGCTCGACTCGCTGCGGGTCGCGTTGCCGCAGCAGCAATATCCGGTCATGAACCGAGACGAGATGCGCCAGCAGCGATAGCAGCTTCGCTTCGAACAGGCGGACCAGACTGTCCATCGCCCTGACCGCCGGCGTATCCAGATTGGCGAACACGCGTAACTGCTCCAGACCTACGACGGCAGCGACCATGCGGCGCCGGTCCATCTGAATTTCGGCCTCGACCGGTTCAGCCGACAGCCTGTCTCCCGCCCAGCGCGCCATCGTCGACAGCGTCGATGACAGCGCATCAACCAGCGCGGCGCCTGCTCGTTGCGGAAACACGAGGTGGTGGACCACCGTTGCGCAGGCGATTCCGAGGATGATTTCCAGGCAACGCGCCACGGCAAAGTCAAAGGCGGTCTCCGGAGCGAGCGCTGCCGGCAGGCCGATGATGGCGGCCGAATAGCCGGAGAGCATGCCGACATAGGCCTGCGGTGCGTCGCGCAGATAAATGGAAACGGCTGTGCCCGCACCGATCCAGAGCGCGAGCGCAAGGCAAAATAGCTCTGGCGCATTGGAGAAGAGCGCGACCAGGACCAGCGATACGACCGCACCGATCACCGTCCCGAGCACCCTGTAGAGCGATTTGGCGAGCACCATTCCCGCGAGCGGCTGGGATACAACGTAGACCGTGGTGACGCTCCAGCTCGGTTGCGACAAGTCCAATTGAAATGCGATGTACAGCGCCAGCACGGCAGCGGCGAAGGACTTGAGCGAGAACAGCCAGTCCCGCCAGGAAAATCCGCGGATGATCGCGATCATGCTCCCCACCCGTGAGGCGGCCTTCGACACGGCCGTGCGACCTCGCATTCTCAAAGCAGATCAGGCGGCCAAGTTCCCGCTGTTCGCGGTGATCGTGACGCATTCAGCGCCCGGGTGCTCGCATGCCCGACCGCTCCAATCAGTTTGGCAATGCATCTGACCCCGCCGCGAGCCCCCAAAGGCCAATGCGCGTCCATGTCAAATTGCCTAGAGATTTCAACGTGGCTCGCGGTCACATATTCGCGGCCCGCCTCAGCGGCCCAATTGAACAGGCCCGAGGCCGCGCGGCGCATGTGGCGGGCATTGGCGACCGACGCCTTGCTGCCGGGATACCGGCCAGCGACGATATCATCCGAGAGTGTGGCGATATCGCGCTTGGTGACCGTGCTCGCGGCCATCTTGCCGAGGCGCGGGCTGATAAACCGCCGCAGATGGCATCGCGGCCGAGCTGCGGCGCATCATTGGCGAGCCTGCAATGAAGGCCGTTGATCACGACGAGCTGCGGCTCGCGGCTTGATCAGCGGAAATGGGCGGTGACCGCCCATTTTAGCAGCGCCCGGTCAGTACATCCGCTGGCCGCGCTTTTCTTTTGAAACACGCTGAAACGCGCCATCTGCCCGCTGGTGCGTTAACGCAACAGGGAGACAGCTCTCCCGTCAGGTTTTTCCGTCAACGACTTCGGTTAGCACGGACCTGTTTGGTTGTATCTCGCCATCCAACCATTCTTGCTCCTTGGCTAACGCCAGTCCATGCGTTTAAAGCGCTTATACGCCGCTTTATCTTTCGCCCGCTCCGCCATCTCGGCGCAGTTCTGCGCGTTATCCCTAAATACATCGGACTGCTTCGGTTTCATTACCGCACCTATCAACAGACGAAAAAAAAATGGCCCCCGGCTAGGGGCCATTTTCCGTTAGTCGTCCCAGTAATGGTGACGCCTGATGATTACGTCACGGTCGCCATAGCGATGATACCATCCGCGATGCCAGCCACGGTCATACCCATAGAACCCAGCACGGGGTCCGTAATAATCATGGTCGCGATAGTAGTCTCGGTCGCTGCCGATCCGAACACTAAAACCCTGAGCGCTTGCGACTGTAGGGGCCGCAACAGCGATGGTTGCTAACGCGGCGAGAACGTAAGAAAGCTTTCTCATGGTTCGTCTCCTCTCGTTAGTTACAACTGACAAGAAAACGAACGGCTGGCCGTGGAGTTTCGGGAACTGTGTCGGAACTTTTTTGAATGGATGTTCAGCAACATTGCGCAACCAGCCGCCAACTGCGGCCTTACTCGTTTGCAGGACGTCCCGATAATTCAATCGGAGCGCGCCCCGACGTGCTGCGGCGGCACCCTCAGGATTTCGAGCGGCGGAGATGGTTGCGGCGGCCCCGGCGCCGGCCATGATTTCGTTCTGCCACCCGATGATATCGCTCTCGAACCAGACGCGCCGGTTCGGAGAGATGTAGCGTGGCGCTCCATAGTAGCCTATGGTTGTGTGCGCGAAAGATGCGCGCACTATTTGTAGCTACTGCACTTTCTGTATGAACGACCGATGTTCACCTCACAGGAGCGGAGCCGCAAAATGCAAATCGACGGAGGCTACATCCAATGCTTCGTAGATATCGGGGGCACAGGTCCCAATAATTCATCCTATAGCGACCACCAAATCTACACGTGGGAGGTTGGGAAAAGCCCACAGATCACCACTGGATTACAGAAGTTCGTCGGTAGGTGGTTTATCACCGGAAGTGGAAACCTAGTTGCCGACAACGGAGTGGGGACGATCAACAGGGCTCACTGGTACAGAATAGTACAGCCCGAGCCTGCGCCCTTGAATGTTCGGCTTTCAGGCAACGAGATCATCGTGGGTAGCGACGGTGCGCCGATGGCCGCTCCAAATGCGCGTCACCTTTGGCAGCAACTCACGATTAGCGGGCAACCACAAACACCGGGTTCGAGCAAGGACCCAGAGGCGGGTCTACAGCTGCCGACTATTCAATGGACGACTGATCACGTCTCTCCATTTTGGGAACAGACCAAGGAGAAGCAGAAGCATCCAACGATCTCCGGGCCGATGCAGCCGAATACCTATCCGATAATAACCAGCGTGGTGTGGCGCATCGAATTCTATTTCGGTTGATTGGCGACATCGTCCACAGCGCGCGCCGCCTTTGTGTGCAGAACGGTATATAAATTTAGAGCGATTTGAAAAACTGCAAATACGCTCGCAGGGCGCGGTCGCGCGGACCCCGCGGCTTCGGCACCCTCCAAAGGACCCTGACGACCGATTGCGGACCTGCTAACTGAAGCGTATGGCGCGCGCCCACTTCCGCAAGGCGTAGGCCGTCACTGCCTGCGCACTTACGTCGAGCACCGAGCACGTCTTCAGAGATGCTCTACTTGCATTGCAGGTCAGCCGCAGCATCCATTCTTCGAGGGGTCGTTGTAGCTTGGAGTGTCATGGTAGTGCATCAATGGCTGAGGCCCTGCGTAGGCCCGCGCTGGAAGGCTGATGTGCTGCGGCGCTGTGCGGACGTGGCGATGCTCCGTGGCGAAGGCCATCGGGGTTGTCGCTAACACCGACAGAAAAGTTGCCGCTGCGAAAACTGAAAGACGAGACATTTGGACACTCCTTTGTTTGCGTTGAGCAACGATTGCGGAGTGAACTGAAGTGGAACTTAAGGGCTTGAGTTCAGCCCCTGAATGCCAGACAGTCCTTATTACCGTCTGGCATCCGTTTTTATTCCCGCTGCTTGCGAGTTTGGGGGCCAAGAAGGTCCCGGACGAACTACTTCTTCTATCGCCATCAAGCGCCTTGGCGTTTTCATACAGCCAAGACCGTAAGCGGCAGGTTTTGTAATCCCATAGACATTCGTAGCAAGGACGCGCGCACGGTGCGTCCTTGGGCTTTCAGGACGGAATACGTCGTCCACGAAAGCACGGGCGGGCCGCGAAGGCCCGATCCGCCTACTCCGCCACTTCCACCTGGCGCGTGGTCGGGCCTGCGAGCGGCCGCTCTTCCATGATGGTGATGCACAGCGCAGCCGTTGCGAGCAGCACGGCGGCGGCGCCGAAGACGAAGCGGAAGGCGTTGGTCATGTCGGCGACCGGGATCGAGCTCACCTCGCCATGATGTTCGCCGGCAAGCGAGATGTCGGCGCCGAGCGCCATCAGCAGGATCGCGGCGAACGCCGCCACCGCGAACGAGGCCATCAGCGCGCGGAAGAAATTCATCGCACCGGTCACGGTGCCGACCTGCGAGCGCGCCACCGCATTCTGCAGCGAGACCACGCTGACCGGAAACGTCGTGCCGAGGCCGAGCGCGAACACCGACATCAGCGTGAGCAGCCCCCACAGCGGCAGCGTGGTCATCGACATCGCCACGCCGCAGAGGGCGGCGACCGAGGTGCCGACGATCGCGACGCGCTTGTAATGCTTGGCACGCGCCATGGTCCGGCCGGCAATCGCCGCGCCGCATGTCGAGACCGCGGCAAGCGGGATCAGCGCCAGCCCGGCCTCGCTGGCGCTGAGGTGATAGACCACCTCATAGTAGAGCGGCAAATGCACCGTCAGCCCGACGATCGCGCCGAGCGCGCAACTGCCCGCGACGATCGCGAAAGGAACGACTGTTCCGCTCAGGAGCGACAGCGGCAGGAACGGCTCGTCCGCCCTGCCCGCGTGCCACACGAAGGTAGCGGCGAGCGCAAACGACGCGCCGATCATCGCCATGATCACCGGCGACAGCCAGGCAAAATGGTTGCCGCCCCAGGTCAACACCAGCATGAACACGACCGCGGAGGCCATCAACAGGATGCCGCCAAGCCAGTCGACCTTGCGCCTGCGGTGGAACACCGGGATCTTGCCCATCTTCGGCAACAGCAGCGCCAGTGCAGCAAACGACAGCGGCAGGTTGATCCAGAAGATCATCGACCAGTGCAGATGCTCGGCGAACACGCCGCCGATCACCGGACCCGCGATGCCGCCGGCCATCCAGACGCTGCTGAAATAGGCCTGGTACTGGCCGCGCTCGCGCGGGCTGACCACGTCCGAGATCACGGTCTGCACGACCGGCATGATGCCGCCGCCGCCGAGCCCCTGCAGGCCGCGCGCCAGGATCAATATCGGCATGTTGGGCGCGATCGCGCACAGGATCGAACCAACGACGAACAGGCTGAGCGAGGTGATGATCATGGCGCGGCGGCCATAGATGTCGCTCAGCGTGCCGAATACCGGCGCGACCGCGGTCGACGCCAAGAGGTAGGCCGTGATTACCCAGGACAGGTTGGAGACGTCGCCGAACTGGCGGCCGATGGTCGGCAGCGCCGTCGCGACGATGGTCTGGTCGAGCGCCGCCAGGAACATCGTCAGCATCAGGCTGATCACGATGGTGCGGACTTCGTCCGGGGCCAGCGGAGCCGGCGGCGCCAAGGGTGGCGCGTCGGCGAGGTCGATCACCTCGGTCGGCAGGCGGGACAGCTCTTCGGCTACGTCTGCAGGCAATGTCTGTCGGTCGGCAGGTTCACGGCTCTGCCGTTCGAACTTGTTCATCTCGGGCGCAATTTCTCGCTGCAGCGCAACGCCGCAATGGAATCGTTCTATGAATTTCAATCTAGGCAGCAAATGTCTGCTGAGGCAGGCGGCTCAGCGCATGGGCGCATTCCGAGGCCGCGTCATCCCAATGACGTGAGTTGCGCCTTGGATGAGACGCTACGATTTCGGCCGGTTTTTCAGCCGCGCCCGCTTCGGCAACAGCGCCGGCCACCGCACGATGTGGTCCTCGAGCTCGGCGTCTGGGATCTCGTCCTCGGTTCCCTGCACCCGGCCGCGCACGGAGACGCCGGCCTCGTGCACGGTGTTCGGGTCGCCGGAAATCAGCGGATGCCACCAATAGAGATCGCGCCCCTCCGCGACCAGTTTGTAGCCGCAGCTCGGCGGCAGCCAATTGAGGCTACGGACATTCTCGGGCGTCAGCCGGACGCAGTCCGGAACCTTGTCGGACCTGTTCGGATAGTCCTTGCAGGCGCAGCGCCCCGCATCCAGGAGTTTGCAGGAGACGTGGGTGAAGTAGATCTTCCCGGTGTCCTCGTCCTCGAGCTTCTCCAGGCAGCAACGCCCGCAGCCGTCGCACAGGCTTTCCCATTCGACATTGGACATTTGCTCCAACGTCTTGGTTTTCCAGAAAAATCCCTCCTGGTTCGAGGCACGTTTGGGTGGTGCGGTCATGGACATCGAAGAATTTGGTTTAACTCGGCTCGCACCCCATCTAGGGGCGGCAGTGGCAGGCGCGCAAGCGGGCTCATCTAAAGGCGGCCGAACGAGTTCACAAACAGGTTCAGCCTGACATTAAAATCGCAAGCAACACCATTGGTTTATAGCCTCCGCTCAGATAGAAACAACAACCGAGTCTCCCAGGTGACGCGAACAGCGCCTTGGGTTTGCCGCAACATGGAATCAAGACGCTCGACCGGTGCCCAAATGGATGGGCACGTGAGCGGTTTCTAAACGAGCAAGGGCCCCGGTGCGCCAGATCCTACCGCCGCAGTGGACGACCAAGCTCCGGAACTTCTTTCTGGACCTGGATGCGCGCATCGACTCCACGCTGTTCTCCTCCGCCAGGGGACTGCGTGAGCTTTATGAGCGCTATTCCACCTTCATGGACCGCTTCTATGTCGGCCGCTGGAAGCGCTGGGTGCTCATCGAGCCGCTGTCGGAAGCCGCCACCATGGGGCTCGGCGGCATGGTCGTGCTGCTGGCGCTGGCGATCCCGGCGTTCCGCGAAACCGCCGATGACGACTGGCTGAAGAAGTCCGATCTCGCGGTGAGCTTCCTCGACCGTTACGGCAATCCGATCGGCAGCCGCGGCATCAAGCATAACGACTCGATCCCGCTGGAAGACTTTCCGGACGTTCTGATCAAGGCCACCCTCGCCACCGAGGACCGCCGCTTTTACGACCATTTCGGCATCGACATCGCCGGCACCGCCCGCGCGCTTGTCACCAACGCGCAGGCCGGCGGCGTGCGCCAGGGCGGCTCCTCGATCACGCAGCAGCTTGCCAAGAACCTGTTCCTGAACAACGAGCGCACCATCGAGCGCAAGATCAAGGAAGCATTCCTGGCGATCTGGCTCGAGCACCGCCTCAGCAAGAACGAGATCCTGAAGCTCTATCTCGACCGCGCCTATATGGGCGGCGGCACCTTCGGCGTCGACGGCGCGGCGCATTTCTACTTCAACAAGTCGGCGCGCGACGTCAATCTGGCGGAATCCGCGATGCTCGCCGGCCTGTTCAAGGCACCGACCAAATACGCACCGCATATCAACCTGCCGGCGGCGCGCGCCCGCGCCAACGTCGTGCTCGATAACCTCGTCGATGCCGGCTTCATGACCGAGGGCCAGGTGTTCGGCGCCCGCCGCAATCCCGCGGTTGCGGTCGACCGGCGCGACGAGAATTCGCCGAACTACTATCTCGACTGGGCGTTCGACGAGATGCGCAGGCTCGTGGACACCTTCCCGAAATCCTACACCGAGCGCGTGTTCGTGGTCCGTACCGCCATCGACATGAACGTACAGCGCGCCGCCGAGGAGGCGATCGAGAACCAGCTTCGTCAGTTCGGCCGCGACTATCACGCGACCCAGGCGGCGACCGTGGTCGCCGATCTCGACGGCGGCGTGCGCGCGATGGTCGGCGGCCGCGACTATGGCGCCAGTCAGTTCAACCGCGCCACCGACGCCTACCGGCAGCCCGGCTCGTCGTTCAAACCCTATGTCTACACCACGGCGCTCCTGAACGGGTTCACGCCGAACTCGAAGATCGTCGACGGCCCAGTGTGCATCGGCAATTGGTGCCCGCAGAACTATGGCCACTCCTATTCCGGCTCGGTGACGCTGACGCAGGCGATCACGCGCTCGATCAACGTCGTGCCGGTGAAACTCTCGATCGCCCTCGGTGGCAAGGAAGGCCCGAAGGCCGGCCGCGCCAAGATCGTCGAAGTGGCCCGTCGTTTCGGCCTCAAGGCGCCGCTGCCGGATACGCCTTCGCTGCCGATCGGCTCCGACGAGGTCACCGTGGTCGAGCATGCGGTCGCCTACGCGACGTTCCCGAACAGGGGCCGGTCCGTCACGCCGCATTCGGTGCTGGAAGTCCGCACCGGCGCCGGCGACCTCGTCTGGCGCTGGGATCGCGACGGTCCGCAGCCGCGGCAGGCGATCCCGGCCTCCGTTGCCGCCGACATGGCGGGGATGATGAGCCACGTGGTGAGCGAAGGCACCGCCCGCCGCGCCGCGCTCGATGGTATTCCGACCGCCGGCAAGACCGGCACCACCAACGCTTATCGTGACGCCTGGTTCGTCGGCTACACCGGCAACTTCACCTGCGCGGTCTGGTACGGCAATGACGACTACTCGCCAACCAATCGTATGACCGGCGGCTCGCTGCCGGCACAGACTTGGCACGACATCATGGTCGCCGCGCATCAGGGCGTCGAGGTCCGGGAAATTCCCGGCATCGGCATGGGCCAGAAACTGCCGAAGGAGCCGGCGGCGCAGGCGAATGCCGCGCCCAAGATACTCGAGACCAAGCCCGGTCCGCCGCCAGTGCTGACCAAGCGCGGCGCCGATATCCTGGTGCGGGTCGAGAAAATGCTCGACGATGCGGCCAGGACATTGGGCAAGACGTCGTCCAACGCGCCGGCGCAGCCGGACAAGCCGTCGTCCAGCGCACTGGCCTTCCCCGAGAATTACATCACGGCGGCCGGCGATCAGGCGGCGCCACCGACGCCGCGCAAGAACTAGAGCATGATCCGGCCAGTGATCGCTTCGGAGCTGTAAGGCCGTGCGGCTGATCCTCATCACCTTGCTCGCGCTGATCGTTGCCGCCGGGATCGGGCTCGGCTCGACTTACGTCGCCGCGACGCGCGGCACCAATATCGGCACGCTGAAGATCGGCGCATGGACCGCGCGGCCGCGGAACGGCACATCCGACATCGACCCCTACAACCGCGCGATCATCGCCCGCTCGGGCGAATTGCCTGTTGGCACCGGCGACGGCATCGGCTTCACCGCCACCACCGACGACAACAAGAAACCGCTCGACGGACGCTGCGACGTCGTCGTCAGCGGCGTCACCCCGCCGGCGCGGTTCTGGACGCTGACGCTGTTCGACAACAAGGGCCGTCTGGTGGCGAATTCGCTGCAGCGCTACGGCTTCACCAGCCAGGAGATCATCCGCGCATCCGATGGCACCTTCGAGATCCGCATCGCCTCGCGCTCGCGCGCCGGCAACTGGCTGCCGACGGGCGGCATCGAGCGTTACGCGCTGATGCTGCGGCTCTACGATACGCCGGTCGGGGTGGCGACGCGGACCCAGCGCGACGCGCCGATGCCGACGATTTCGACGGTGGGCTGCCCATGATCCGCCTCGCCTTCACGATCATCGCAGGCGTGCTGCTGGGCGGCGTGGTGCACCTCGTCAGCGTGCTGGCCCTGCCGCGGATCGCCTCGCAGGATGCCTATTCGCGGTTGACGCCGATCACGCAGCTCAACGCGGTCACACCACTGCCATCAGCGGATCCCGGCAATTCGCTGATGCCGTTCATGGACCCGGCATTCGCGATGGCGATCTGCCGCTACGATCTCTCGACGGGGCCGATCAAGCTGACGGTGCCGGTGAGCCAGGCCTATACCTCGGTGTCGTTCTACACTCGCAACGAGCTCGCCTATTACGCCATCAACGACCGCTCCGCCGGCAAGAAGGTGATCGAGCTCGATTTGATGACCGAGGCACAGCACAACGAGCTGCCGGAGGATGAGGACGTCACCGCCGCCGACCGACTGATCATCGATTCCCCGACCACGACCGGCCTGATCCTCCTGAAGGCGCTGGCGGCCGAGCCCGGCCTGATGCCGCAGGCCCAGGCCTCGCTCGCGGCCGCAAGCTGCAAGGTGCAGACCTGGCCGCCGGCACCGAAGCAGGCCGAAATCCCGCTCCCCGCCCCTGCGCCCGCGGCACGGCCGTCGAAACGTTAGCCCTTCACGACCGTGGCGTGCCCGATCACCGGCGGCTGTGCGGCGACTGGCGGATTGGCGGTCAGCACGGCAAGCTCGCCGATCAGGCGGTCGGCATCGGCCGCGACGTTATCGGGCGCCTGGATCACCAACCGCTCCAGCGCCCAGCGATAGGACGAGATCCGCCGCTCCAGGCATTGCTGGACCCACTGCACGATCAGCGTGTTCTCCTCCATCCGCGCGATCGCGTCAGCCCGCTCACGCGGCGACAGGTCCGACACCATGCCGAGGCTGGCATTGCGCTTGCGGTCGAGCTCGATGACGCGCCAGGCGGTGGCAAAGAACGGATCGAAGCGTGTGATGTCGTCGCGCACGTCGTCGATCAGCTGCATGTAGCGGGAAGTGTGCGCGCGGTGGGGCTCATCGATCAGCGCCCGCCCGTAAGCGGTGCGGTCGAACACCACCTTCTGTCGCCATGGCGATGGCAGCGGCTGATAATCGCCGAACACGCTCTTCCAGGCCGGCCGCGAATGTGGCGGCTCGATCAGGGGATAGGCGAGATCGCGGAGCTGGCGCTCGTTCTCGGTAAGCTGGAACTGCGAGGGCCTCATGCCGATGCTGCCGGTCGCTTCCGCGCCGAGCCAGCGGTGCATGTCGTCGTTGCGGAAGTCGGCGCGGGTGCGACCGAAATCACCGCCGCTGCAGCCGCCGAGCGCCGTGCCGATCAGCAGCAGCGCCACTACCGGGCGTGCGCGACGGCGTCCCGTGCTCCGGCTCGGAAGATCCCCCTTCCGCATCTCAAACGTCCAATCGTCAGGTGCGCCGACGACGACGGCGACGAGGCGCTGCACCTTCTGCCGGCCCGCGTCCACCGTCGCTCTGCTCGGTTACGCGCTCAATCCGGATAACGGGAAGGATCAGAACAGTCCCCATGCCATCGCTTGCAGCGCCACCCATGACCGCGCCCAGCCGTCGCGAAGCCGCATCCGCCGGAAACTCAATGATGGTGCCCATTTCTGTTCTCTCTGCCTGCCGCGCGGCGATGATTTGCGAGGCGACGTCCGGATTAAGAACCGCACGTGGTTAACGACCTCTTAATCGGAGCCGCCGGTCGATTACCGATGTGGCGAGTGTGCCTTATTCGCCAGATCGCTTCCGTCAGATAGTTCACATTTTAACGGATGCCTTCACGGCTCGTTTTCCTTAACCGGCTCTTATCTGTAAGTGGTTGATTCAACTTGCGTCCGGTCTCGCCTCACAACGGAGAGACTGATGACTGTCCCGCAAGGACTATTTCGTCGGCTGCCCATTCGACATCGGCAAGCCGGCGACCGAGATGGCCTACAATTTCGGCCTGCCTGCCCGCACTGGCGAGATCGCCGAGCTGTGCAATCGGAACGGCACGGCTTGGGCCTGCCACTCCGAACCCGACAACGCCTGCTGCGGCCACGCCGCGCGCCGTAACATGCCGCTGCGACACTTGGAGGGTGTTCATGCGGCCCGCTAAACCCGCGCCGCAGATCAGGGTGCGTATAAGGTCCGCCGTGCCCCCGATAGCAGCGCAACAGCAGACCTCAATAGAAGTCCGAGTTGGGCCAAAAGGCGACAGCAGAACTTCTTGGTCAGTTGAACGTGAGGTTCGGGCCGTGTCGTGTCTAAGGGCACGGCCTGCACGCATGCCGGTCCGATCAATCGGCTTTGGCTTTCTCCTGCATCGCCGCCTGCAATTTCTTGATGTCGGCGGGCGAGAGTTGCGGGCGATCGACCTTGATCGTCAGCTTGTTGAGCTTGGCCGTCAGCGGGAACGGCGGCTTGTAGTCGGCATCGTTCACGCCGGTGAGCGTGTCGGAGCCGATGTCGAAGCTCTCGTCCCACTGCAGGATCATCGGCAGCGTCTTCTCCATCTTCTTCGTGGCGACCTCCTTGCCGTCCACTTTCAGCGTGCCGGTACCGGGTTGGGCGAGACCGCTGAAGTTGTTGTACTCCAGTGTCTCGACGCCGATGCCGTCATATTTGAAGCCGAACTCGACCGTGTGCCGGCCCGGCGACACCGCATCCGGGCCTTCCCACTTGATCCGTTCGAGGTCGACCATGTTCCACAAGAACACCGGCTTGCCCTTCAACAGGTAGAAGCCGTAACCGGCGAACCGCCCGCCCGAGGTCAGGATCATGCCCTCGGCACCCCCCTGCGGCACGTCGATATCCGCGGTGATCGTGTAGGAGGTATTGAGCAGTAGCGGCGAGTCCCCCTGCGGCAGTCCCGTCATCGGCCGCGTGTACACAAACTCCTTGCGGCCGGCGGTGATGTTCGGCCGCGGGGCGATTATGCGCGCCGCGACCGACGCATCCAGCGGGAAGACTTGATACTTCTTGGCCTCGGCGATGAACATCTCTTTCATCTCCTTGACCTTCTCCGGGTTCGTGGCCGCGATGTCATCGGACTGGCTGAAGTCCTTGTTGAGGTCATAGAGCTGCAGGATCTGGTTGTTCAACGGATCCAGATTGGCTGGCCCGAACGCCTGCCAGGGCGCGCGATTGACCTTGGTGCTCAGCATCCAGCCGTCGTGGTAGAGCGCCCACTGGCCCATCATCTCGAAATATTGCGTCTGGTGGCGCGACGGCACCTTGGCGTTCGGCCCATCGAACGAGTAGGCAAAGCTCGTGCCCTCGATCGGCGCCTGCTTGATGCCGTCCACATAATCCGGGGCCTGAATGCCGGCGGCCTCGAGGATCGTCGGCACGACATCGATCACGTGGACGAATTGCTCGCGCAAGGAACCCTTGTCCTTGACGCGCGCCGGCCACGACACCACCATGTTCTGGTTGATGCCGCCGAGCCTGGAGGCGTTCTGCTTGAACCAGTCGAACGGCGTGTCAAACGCCCACGACCAGCCGGCCGACATGTGGTTGTAGGTCTGCTCGGTGCCCCAGACGTCATAGAACTTCATCTGCACGTCGACGGGAAGCTCGTTCAAGCCGTTGAAGAAGGCCACTTCGTTTGGCGTGCCCAGCGGGCCGCCCTCGGCGCTGGTGCCGTTATCGCCATTGATGTAGATGACAAGCGTGTTGTCGAGCCGGCCAAGATCCTGGAAGTGCTGGATCACGCGGCCAATCTCGTGGTCATTATAAGCGGCGTAGGCGGCGAAGACCTCGACCTGCCTGATGAACAGTTTCTTTTCCTCCGCGCTCAGCTGGTCCCATGGCTTCAGGACCTCGCTGGGCCAGGGCGTCAGCTTGGTGTCCTTCGGGATCACGCCAAGCCGCTTCTGGTTCTCCAAGATGCGCTCGCGCACCTTCTCGTAGCCATCGTCGAACAGGTGCATCGCGCTGATCTTGTCCACCCACTCCCTGGTCGGGTGGTGCGGCGCGTGCGTGGCGCCGGGGGCGTATTTGATGAAGATCGGTTTGCTCGGATCGGTCTGGTGTATCCGCGTCATCCAGTCGATGGCTTCATCGGCCATCGCGGTGACCAGGTTCCAGGTGCCAGGCGGCTTGCCCAGGAACGGATAGATCTGCGTCGTATTGCGGAAGAGGTTGGGCTCCCACTGATTGGCATCGCCGCCGACGAAGCCGTAGAAGTACTCAAACCCCATGCCGGTTGGCCATTGGTCGAACGGGCCGACTTGGCTGGCCGCGAACGCCGGCGTGTTGTGATCCTTGCCAAACCACGACGTGGCGTAGCCGTTGTCGAGCAGGATCCGTCCAATCGTCGCCTTGTCCTTGCCGATAATGCTGTTGTAGCCCGGGAAGCCGGTTGACTGCTCCGAGATAACGCCGAAACCCGCCGAATGGTGATTGCGCCCGGTGATCAGCGCCGCACGGGTCGGCGAGCACAGCGCCGTGGAGAAGACGCGGTTGTAGCGCAGGCCCTCGTTTGCGATCCGGTCCATCGTCGGCGTCGGGATCACACCGCCGAAAGTGCTTGGCACACCGAACCCCGCATCATCAGTGATGATCAGCAGAACGTTGGGAGCGCTCTGTGGCGGAACAATGCGTGGCGCCCACCAGGGTTTGGATTGCAACGCATCATCTTTGATGATGCCGCCAAACTTCGGATCGGGAGCTGGAAGCTGTTTGCCGTCTATTGTCGCGGTGGCGCTGGGTGATCCCAAATCGCCTGTGACCTGCTGAGCTGAGGCCGAGAGACAGCCTAGCGTGAGGAGAGCTGCTGTGGCCGCAAGAAAGTCGCGTTTCATAATTCCGGCCCTCCGCTTGCAGTAAGGCATCAGGATCGGCCCCGAGTGGACGTTTCCTTTGACTTAGATCAAGGGTGGTAGCGAATGCATTGTCTCCGGGATGCTCGCTACATTTGGGTCAATCGCGCCGGTTTGCCCCGCAGCCCGAGACTTCCGGTCTACCCCCAACTGCGGACATGTCTCCGCGCTGCGCAACTGTCGCGAAGGGCCAATTCCGGACTCATGCGCCGCAGAAGAGTGCCGCTATTCGATCACTCGTGGACATTACAGCGCTACTCGGGCAACCCCGCTTTGCGAAAACCCTCAATCATCAGCTTCGCATTTATTGATAGCCTGCTCCGAGCGATCCACGCCGATATTGTGAAAGCGGGGTCGAACTTGAGAACACCAGCTGCCGCTTCACGGGCCTCAGCGTCGCGTCCGAGATGGGCGAAAGCGGACGCGAGGCAGCTGTATGGTCCTGGATAGGAAGGGTTCTGACGCAGGGCTTTCTTCCCTGCAACGATGGCCTCATCAAAGCGACGAAGCTCAATCAAGGCAAATCCCATCCCTGTTAACGTTGTGAATTGTTGCGGGTCCACCGGGCTCATTCGCATGGCGCGCTCAAAGCTCCGGATCGCTTCCTTCGGCTGCCCCGCAACCTTGTAGACCCAGCCTCTGCGGTTCCATGCGTAATACGAATTTGGGTTGAGCGCGACCGCCCGATCGGCCATCTCGATCTCAGCCCCACAATCGCCGACCAACACAGCCGAGACTAATGCTGCCGTTGCTAACGTCTTTGAATCATCATCGTGGAGGCTCAATGCCAAGCGCATCAGCCGAACGGCTTCCTTGCGTTCGAATTGCGGGTCTATCGCATAGCTCCTAACCACGTTTTCCATATGACAGGCAGCTGCCAAAACTGCCGCATCAGCAAACCCAGGGTCAAGCTCCAAGGCACGCTGGGCTAGTCGAAGTGCCTCGGCAAAACTTTCGCGGGTCGATCGGCGGGCTTCCTGGATAGCCCGGAGATGAAGATCATATGCAGTGAGGTCTTCCGGTCGCCGCCGCGCCGTCAATGCAATTTCTGCTCGAAACAACTTTGGCTGAATAGCTGTGACAACGGCGAGCGCGACTTCGTCCTGCAAAGCGAAAATATCCGTCATGTCACGCTCGAACTTGTCCGCCCAAATGTGCGCGCCCGTGGTCGCTTCAATCAACTGGCCCGTGATACGAACTTTGCCCGACACCTTGCGCACCGCCCCCTGAAGGACATAGCGCACGCCAAGCCTGCGCCCGACTTCCTTGATGTCGACGGCTTTGCCCTTGAAGGTGAAACTCGAATTGCGAGCGATCACGAACAACCATTTGAACCGCGAAAGCGCGGTCGTGATCTCCTCAACCATCCCGTCTGCGAAGTACTCCTGCTCGGGATCGCCAGACATGTTCGCGAACGGCAGTACGGCAATGGAGGGCTTGTCCGGGAGGGCAGGGGCCGCTCTTAGCCTCTCGGTCAGCGCGCTGTACGCTCCCATGCGTACAGCAAAAGCGCGGACCGGTTTGGAGATGTTCTTGAGCTGCTGTTCGCCCCGGTCCTCGAAGTCAACGTCCAGCTTACCCTCGACCTCGCTGTACACTTTTTCGGAAATCAGGATGCCGCCTGGATCGGCAGTCCCCTCCAGCCGGACAGCAATATTGATCTCGTCGCCATAGAGTTCTCCGTCCTGCCCAACGATAACGTCACCAAGGTTGAGCCCGACGCGTAACCTCAGGGGACTGCTGCCCGAGGCGAGATGATCCTGCATCTCGACCGCGCACCTCATGGCGGCTAACGCACTCGCGAACTCGACGAGCACGCCATCACCCGTTGTCTTGATAAGTCGTCCTTCGTGGCGGGAGAGGCTAGGCTCGATCAGTTCTCGTTTGAGCCGCTCGAACTCGGCGTACGTCGCTTCCTCAGCGCGTTGCATCAACGCTGAGTAACCGACGACGTCGGCGGCCAGGATCGCCGCTAGTCGCCTTTGAACCCGCTGCTCGGCCACAGCGCCCTCCGAACGACCAGATTGACCACGCCGCTGGAACAAGGAGCAGCGTAGCACTTAATTGCGCACGTGTGAGCGGAAAATTGCAGGAAAGTCCCAAATTGCACGGCACCTTCAAGAAGAGCACGGGCCTCACGCCGCATCGCTGGCTGGTGCAGCGCCGCCTCGAACGCGCCCAGGACCTGTTGCTGTGGTCGACGCTGTCTCTGGCGCAAATCGCGCTGGATTGCGGCTTCTCCGAGCAGAGCCACCTCACGAGGACCTTCACCCGCCTGGTCGGCACCAGCCCCGGCGAATGGCGACGGCAGAGGCGGCGGTGAATGGAACCGTAGCCCGGATGAGCGACTTGTCCGCCATAGCCCGAAGGGCGACGGCGGAAGCGATATCCGGGTTTTCAGTCCCGCATGTCGCTATCGCTCATGCGGGCTACGCTCGCTGATCATCGGAACCGTCACCGTTAGGCTTGGCATCGCTCGATCAATAAATGCCTCGTCGTGACCCGCCTTCGTCGTTGCTCGCACGACAAGGCGCGTCAGTTCGCGTTGCTCCTCTAGCCTCGCTTCTCGAACTTTATAGGCGCCCATCGTACCGACCCACGCTTCCAGCTTCGATGCCGAATTGTTTTAGGCAACGCCTTGAAGGTCTGCAACGGGTCACCAGCGGCAATGCTGAGGGTGGTCGTAAGATGTCCGCTTTCGTCAGAACCTGACATCCACGACTTTGTGAGTACACGCCCTAAACGACATCAATATTCTTTGGGCATCTTCCACATAGACTTCGCACCTAGCGAGACCGAAAGCCTTCTGGCGCGCTCGTCGGCACCATTTTCGCGAGGGCATCAGAAAGGAAGGAGCGGCATGACCGACGAACAGGCTCGCGCCTCATTCACTCGAAGGGATGGAAGGCGAGCATCGTCAAGTGAGCCCTGGCACGGACTACATATCGATAGCGCTTCGTGATTAGCGCCGGCCGCGTTGTTGATGATTTCGGACCCAAAAAATTTATGCCCAGCCGGCGAGTTCACACCGAGGAAAAGGCGGCGCTTTGCATCTCTATTTATGATCTATTTATTGTCGACTGGTTGTGACCGAATAATAGACTCTAGCGGTACGCGAGCGCCAGACTCACGAACCTTCAGCACTAGTTGTTTTGCGTTACAACCCTGTAATGCGCTTTACGCATCCTCCTCACGAAACGGAGCGGAGCGCATGACAACTCTTTTCCCCATCACCATCGAGGTAGAGGAGCCAAAGGTAGGTGCAGTGTTGCGCCTGCTTCACCACACAGAAGGCGTGGCGAGGTTTCACCTCGACTTCGATAAGCTGAAGGCACCTCGCGGCGCGGCTAAGAGAAATGGAGGAGAGGACGAGCGACACGCTCCACCTCGGCCGCCGCAAAAATCCATCATTATCACCGCCCTGATGGGCGGGCCTCAGAGTATCGACGTGCTTAAACTCGCAATCGAGAGACATGGGCACAGGGCCGGCAATGCCGTCGATACCGCCCTCACCGCTCTGCGCCGTCAAGGCATCACCGAGTCCGCCGGCCATGGAATGCATCAACTGACCCAGAAGGCACGGGAGCAGCTTGAGGCGCATCAGCGTGAGCAGCAGCAGGGCAACAGTCACGCACACGCATGAGCGCTCCCGCAGTTCTCTCGCCAAAGGATTTGCTCGAATTAGGATGCTGGGCCGAACACGATGACGGCTCGCTGCTCCTTGTTGGGAGCAGCGAGAGCGAGGGCGTGGCTTACTGGTTGTTCGATGTGGCGGAGACGCCGCCGATCATACGTCGCTGTGCGTTGCCGAGAGCAAAGTTCGAGAAGGTGTTTGCTAACAAGGGCGATCTCCTTTGGATGTGGCGGCATATGCAGACGCCGTTTCCATGGGATCGCCTCATCAAGGCCGTCAACCGGCCGTGGTGGAGCGCCGCCAAGATTTCCGCGCCATGTCCACAAAATCCCATGGCGATGGAAAGACGCGGGGGCGGACAGAGCACTGTCCGTTCCCGCGTTCTCTAAGCCCCGAGAGCTGCATCTGCGGCTCTTCTTTGCGCTCCGACGATGCTACCTACCTTTGATCACTGAGCTTCTCGCCTCTCAGCATCGTCCGCTAGCTTTTGCCATTGGTCGGCGAGGCGCTGCCACGACCCCTTGTCAAGTGGGCTGACGGATCGCTCCGCCTGCTCGCGGCAAGCCGCAGCTCTCTCACGGTAGTAGGCTGAATCCTCCCGAACCATATTCGCTCAATGCGTGAGTCCAGCGAAAGTTCGAGCCGAAAGATGTGCCCCCGGCGCGAGCGTGAGCACCGGCGCGCCGAGGGCTTTGTTCCCTCTCAGCCGACCGGGATAAGGGGCTGGGGGTGATCAGCGAGAGGTCGCACGAGCAGTAAACCACAACTTGAGCGCGGACATCAGTGCACATTGTGCCGCGCCTACAAAGAACTTCGGCCTAGGTCGTGTGGACTCTTGGGATTCTCAAATCAGATGGAACGTGATTCAAGGCTTTCTTTTAGGAGGAAGCCTTG
>NZ_JBVBEF010000116.1:0-22748 GCF_055456055.1 Bradyrhizobium sp. LeoB3 | reverse complement strand
CGTCGAGGTCTTCAACATCCGCTACTTCGGATGCCGTCTACCCGAAAACCGAATTGGTTCTCAGGCTCTACGATTCCTGCTGCGAAGCTTACCTCGGAGGTAATCGCCGGAATGTGCCGAATCTGTAGCCTGCGGGCACAACAGATTTTGAACGGAACGCCCCGCCATGCACCAGATCGTCACTTATGTCAGTGAGCCCATGTCAGTGGATTCCTCGCGGCGCTGGTGGGTGTTGGCGACCGTGGTCGCCGCGCAATTCATGTTCGGCGTCGATGCCTTCATCGTCAATGTCGCGATCCCGACCATCGCGGCGGAGCTGCATGCGAGCGCGGCCGAGATCGAAGCCGTGATTGCGATCTACCTGATCGCCTATGCGACGCTGGTGGTCACCGGCGGCCGGCTCGGCGACATCTACGGCACCAGGAACGTGTTCGTCGCCGGCGTTGCGGGTTTCAGCCTGGCGTCACTGTGGTGCGGGCTTGCGCAATCCGGACCTGAGCTGATCATCGCGCGGCTGGCGCAGGGCGCGACCGCGGCGCTGATGGTGCCGCAGGTGCTGGCGACGCTGCATCTGCTGTTTGCGGATTCCGCGCGCGCCCGTGCCTTCGGCATCTACGGCATCGTACTGGGCCTCTCCGGCGCCGCCGGCTTCCTGCTCGGCGGCGTGCTGGTGACGCTCGATCTTGCCGGGCTTGGCTGGCGCGCGGTGTTCTTCGTCAACGTGCCCTTCGGCATCGTCATCATTGCCGCGGCCCTCAGGATCATGCCGACGGTGCCGCATCGCGCCGGCACGAGGCTCGACATTCCCGGCGCGGTCGTGCTGTTTGCGGGATTGCTGTGCCTGATCGGACCGCTGTTGTTCGGGCATGACGTGCACTGGTCGCCCTGGGTGTGGCTGGTGATGGCGGGCGGCGCTGTGATCATCGCCGCGTTCGTCCGGCTCGAACGCGTGATCGCGCGCGGCGGCGGCATGCCGCTGATCGATCTGGCGCTGCTGACTGACGCAGCCTTCATGCGCGGACTGGTTGCCGTGTTCTTTTTCTTCTTCGCCAATCTCTCATTCTATCTGATCATGACCATGTTCATGCAGAACGCGCTGCATATTCCGCCGCTTCAGGCCGGATTGGTCTTCATGCCGGCTGCGCTCACCTTCGTGGTCGCCTCGCGCCATAGCGGCGCACGGGCCAGGCATCGCGGCACGCTGGTGCTGATCGAGGGCTGCGCGCTGCAGATTGTGGGCCTTGCCGCGATTGCCGTGACAGCGGCATTGGTTGAGGCGCCTTCCGCGATGTCGCTTGCGCTGGTGCTGACGATCTTCGGCTACGGCCAGGGATTCGTGATGGCGCCGCTCTCGAGCGCGGTGCTCTCGACGGTGAAGCCTGCGAGCGCGGGCGCCGGTTCCGGCATGTATGGCACCACAGCTCAGATCGGCAATGCGTCCGGTGTGGCCGCAATTGGCGCCGTGTTCTTCGCGATCGAAGTCGCAGGGTCAGCGCGGCTGGCGCTGCATGCGGCATGCGCATTGTTTGGGCTGTCGATCATCATTTGCGCCGCATTCCTGTCATGGATGCGGCGCGCACCATGATCACAAATTAATCTTGCGATCACGAATTTACCGGCCGCCTCACGATTTCGCGGGAAAGGACAGTATACGGACTTTTTATTTTGCGCTGCAGCAACTATGTGATTTGGCCGAGGCTCGTCAAAATCACCTCAGGAGTTGCTGTTGTCACTTGCCAAGAACATCGAGTTCCTAAGCCATCTGCCCCGGCTGAGCGGATTCAATGGGCTTGCCGCCGTCTACGGGCGAAGCCTTGCACCTGCGGTCGACAGTCCGCTGGTCGAGACCGCCGATTTCGGATCGAATCCCGGCGCGCTGAAGATGTATTCGTTCGTGCCGGAAGAGTTGCCGCGCGGTGCCGCGCTGGTGGTCGTGCTGCACGGCTGCGGCCAGACCGCGGCCGGTTACGATCTCGGTGCGGGCTGGTCGACGCTTGCGCGTCACTATGGCTTTGCGCTGCTGCTGCCGGAGCAACAGGTCGCGAACAACGCCAACACCTGCTTCAACTGGTTCAATCCGGCGGACATCAAGCGCGGCAAGGGCGAGGCTGGCTCGATCCGTCAGATGATCGCGCGCATGGTGGTCGATCACAAGCTCGATCCGCGCCGCATCTACATCACCGGACTCTCCGCCGGCGGCGCCATGACCTCGGTGATGCTCGCGGCCTATCCGGACGTGTTCGCGGCCGGCGCGATCGTTGCCGGCCTGCCATTCGGCATCGCCACCAATCTGCGCGAAGCCCTCAATGGCATGATGCAGGCCTCGTCGCGCACCGCCACTGAATTGGGCGATCTGGTGCGCGGCGCGTGGAAGCATAACGGTCCGTGGCCTAAGGTTTCGGTCTGGCACGGCAGTGCCGATCGCACCGTCAATCCCGGCAATGCGGACGCGATCGTCCGGCAATGGCTCGACGTGCACGGCCTGCCTGAGACGCCGATGGCGACGACGATGGTCGACGGTTATCCGCGGGATGTGTGGTGGGATTCGAACGGCGAGACGGTCGTCGAATCCTACACCATCACCGGCATGGCCCACGGCACGCCGCTTGGTGTCGCCGCCAATGACGAACGTTACGGCGAAGCCGGCGCCTTCCTGATCGAGGCCGGGATTTCGTCGTCCTACCACATCGCGAATTTCTTCGGCCTCACCGAACGGACCCGCCGATCCGCGCCGGCTCCGAGAGAAGCGGTCAAGCTTGTGACGCAGCCGGTCGCAAAGGAAGCGGCAAAGCAGCCGATGCCCTTGCCGCGCGCCACTCCCTCGCGTCAGGCTGTGCCGTCACGCAACCTCCGCGGCCGCGCCCGCGAGATCAGCGATGTGATCACCCGGGCACTGACAGCCGCTGGTTTGATGAAGTAATTCTGGCGCCGCGGTTACTAAAGCGCGATGAGATGAGGATGAATCATCATCGCGCTCTAGCTTATTGTTTGAGCATGATCTCCGCGCAAACGCTTCGCGTTTCTCGCGAGGGAAAACCGCTTCACACTTTTCCGGATCATACTCTAGCCGCGGCGTCGCTCACAGCTCGCCGGTGATGAACGGGTTCGTCATCCGCTCCTGGCCGATGCTGGAGCCGGCGCCGTGGCCGCAGATGAAACCGACGTCATCACCGAGCGGCAGCAATTTCTCCTTGATCGACCTGATCAGCGTCTCGTGGCTGCCGCCGGGCAGGTCGGTGCGGCCGACTGAGCCGTTGAACAGGACGTCGCCGACATGGGCGAAGCGCAATTCGCGGTTGAAGAACACGACGCTGCCCGGCGAATGGCCGGGGCAATGCAGGATCTCGAAGGTGAGTTCGCCGATCGTGACCTGCTCTCCCTCCTCGAGCCAGCGGTCCGGCGCGAAGTCGCGAACGCCGCTCATGCCGAAACGCGCGCCGCTGCTGACAACGTTGTCGAGCAGATATTTGTCCGCGATATGCGGGCCCTCGATCGGCACCTTCAGCGCATCGCGCAGTTCGGCGGCGCCGCCGACATGGTCGATATGGCCATGGGTGATCCAGATCTTCTCGACGCTGACGCCGGTCTGTTTGATCGCCTCCTGGATCTTCGGGACGTCGCCGCCAGGATCGATCACGACCGCCTTCTTGCTCGGCTCGTGCCAGAGGATGGTGCAGTTCTGCTCGAACAGCGTCACCGGCACGATGATGGCGCCGGCCTTCGGTTTTGTTTCGGTTTTGTCATCCATGGCGGCACCTTATTCTTCCCTTGGACCCCGTCAACAAGGGTCCGGAACATCCTGCGCCCATTGGCCGGTCTGTGATAGGATTGCACAAGTCTTGAACATGTAGTGTGAAAGAGGAATGGCATCCACCGTGACGGAACATCCCGTGAGCCAGGTTTCGCGGTCGCCGCTCGGAGGCGCGCGCACCACGGCCCGCGCCTTCTTTGTGGCCGAGCGCCTGAACACGTCGGGGCTCGAGCGCAGCGATGTACTGGCGACGACGCCATTGGCGTTCCGCGTCAATGACAACGGCGTCGCGATCCTGTTCCGTTACGGTGTCGTGGTCCTGATCGGCCTGAATGCGCTGGAGGAGGAGGAGTTCCTGCGCGGGCTGCAGTCGCGCCTGGTCGCGCCGTTTGCGCGGCGCGAGGAGGAGAGCGCCACCATCGAGCTCGCCTCCGAGAAGGACGATCAAATTCCGCCGGGCGGTCCGATCTGTCTGCAGAGCCTGTCGCCGGAGCGGCTGATCCTGGTCGGCGAGGCGCTGGCCAAGAGCGTCGTGCTGGCGCGCCATGAGCGCGAGGTCGCCGCGGTATTCGACACGACCGAGCCGTTCGCGCGCGAGCTCGCCAAGAGCGGGCAGATCCATCGCAGCCGCAGCGCGATCCTGAAGCACATCGGCAATGCCTTGTCCGTCCGTCATCGCGTCTCGGGGCCGGTCGAAGTGTCCGAGAAGCCCGACATCCTCTGGGACAAGCCGCAGCTCGAGCGGCTCTATGCCCGGCTCGAGGACGAATACGAACTGAAGGAGCGCACCGAATCGCTCAACCGCAAGCTCGCGGTCATCGCCGAGACCGCGCAGGTCCTGACCGACATCATCGATACCCGCCGCTCGCTGCGGCTCGAGCTGATCATCGTCTTGCTGATCCTGTTCGAGGTGTTGATCACTATCTACCAGCTCGCGACCGGCCGCCACGTGTGATGTTCCTCTCCCCGTTCTTACGGGGCCGAGACGAGCAGAGCTCGCTCTGAGAGGTGAAGCGGAGCTCGCGGCTCGCTTCGATACGAATCATTGATACGTTATGCATCGAAATTTTCACGCAAACGCGCCACGCGTTAGCGCCTTGCCACGTTCAAGCCTGAATTGAAGGGTGACGTGACGATATGAGTGATTTGGGCGATATTGAAAAAAATTGGTGGCGGCGCGGCGTCTTCTATCAGGTGTATCCGCGCTCGTTTCAGGATTCCAACGGCGATGGCGTCGGCGATCTCAAGGGAATTTTGCGGCGATTGCCGTACTTGAGAGAACTTGGCGTCGATGCGGTCTGGCTGTCGCCGATATATCCGTCGCCAATGGTCGATTTCGGCTACGACATTTCCGACTACACCGGCATCGATCCGCAGTTCGGTACGATGGAGGATTTCGACGCGCTGGTCGCCGCAGCCCACGACGCGGGGCTGAAGTTGATCCTCGATCTGGTGCCGAACCATACCTCGGACCAGCATCCCTGGTTCATCGAATCGCGAAGCTCGCGCGATAACCCCAAGCGCAATTGGTACATCTGGCGCGATCCGAAGCCGGGCGGCGGACCGCCGAACAATTGGCTGTCGGAATTCGGCGGCAGCGCCTGGGAATATGACAGCGAGAGCGGGCAATATTACTACCACGCCTTCCTGGCCCAGCAGCCGGACCTGAACTGGCGCAATCCGGAGGTCCGGGCGGCGATCTATGACGTGATGCGGTTCTGGCTCGGCAAGGGCGTCGACGGCTTTCGCGTCGACGTCATCTGGCATCTGATCAAGGACGCCAAGTTTCGCGACAACCCGCCCAATCCGCATTATCACGAGGGCCGGCCGCCGCATGAGAAGTTTCTGACGCAATATTCCACCGACCAGGCGGAGGTGCACGAGGTGATCGCCGAGATGCGGCGCGTCACCGAGGAATTCGAGGCCCGCGTGCTGATCGGCGAGATCTATCTGCCGCTGCATCGCCTCGTCGCCTATTACGGCAACGATCTCACCGGCGCGCAGATGCCGTTCAACTTCGCGCTGCTGTCGACCTTGTGGAGCGCGCGCTCGATCGAGCGGATCATCGAGGATTATGAGAAGGCGCTGCCACAGGGCGCATGGCCGAACTGGGTGCTCGGCAATCACGACCGGCCGCGGGTCGCGAGCCGGGTCGGGCCTGAGCAGGCGCGCGTCGCCGCCATGCTGCTGCTGACGCTGCGCGGCACGCCGACGCTCTATTACGGTGACGAGATCGGCATGCGCCAGGTTCCGATCGCGCCCAATGAAGTGCGCGATCCCTTCGAAAGGAACGTGCCGGGTATCGGCGTCGGCCGCGACGGCTGCCGCACGCCGATGCAATGGGACGCCGAGCCCAATGCCGGCTTCTCGACCGCAAAGCCCTGGCTGCCGCTCGCCCATGATGCGCTGCGCGAAAACGTCGCCAGTCTCGGTACCGACAGGACGTCGATCCTCAACCTGTACAAGGCGCTGATCGCGCTTCGTCGGCAATGGCCACAGCTCGTGACCGGCAGCTATGAACGGGTCGCCGCGCAAGGCGACATCCTGCTCTATCGCCGGCGTGGCGAGGAGGGCGCGCTGATCGTGGCGCTGAACCTGGGGGCCGAGCCGGCCGCGGTCACCTCGAGCGCGATCGCTTTCGGCAGCGAAATCCTGCTGTCGACCTTCCTCGACCGCAACGGAGAGACGATCGAAAGCGTGCTCGATCTCCGTGGCAATGAAGGCGTCATCATCGCCCCACCGGGGCACCGAGATCGCGATGCGGCCGACCTCCATCAGCCAGAGCTGGAGCAGGGCGAATCGGCCGACATCGATGATCAGGCCGGGTGACCGCCTTTGTCGGCCTGATCGATATCGCTGCGTTTCAACAAATAATCGAGCCCGCCGACCCTGTACCAGCGGTAGCCATAGGCCTCGAGCAATAGCCGGTGCTGACCGCGGCCATTGGCGCGGCTGTGGTCTTCCGTGAGCAGGTTGATCAGGAGCTTGCCGGTGTCACCGGGAAGCCCGGCCCGAAAGGCCACCTCGCACGGTCTGTCATCGAGGTTATGGACGAACAGCACCGAATTGTTGCGCCAGTCGTAGCGGATCGCAAATACGGCTGGATCATGCGTGTCGATGATGCTGAAGTCGCCCCAGCCGACCTCCGGCACTTCCTTGCGCATGCGGATGATGCGCTCGGTCCAGTTCAGCATCGAATTGGGATCGCGGCGCTGCTTGGCGACGTTGACGTGCTCATAACCGTAAGGGCCGGTATCGATGACGGGGGCCGTCGGCCTGTCGCCCTTCGTGAATCCGGCATGCGGCTCCGTCGACCATTGCATCGGCGTGCGCGCACAGCCGCGCTCGGGCAGATCGAGATTGTCACCCATCGCGATCTCGTCACCGTAACGGATGACCGGCGTGCCCGGCAGCGTGCACATCAGGCTGTAGGCCAGTTCGAGCCGGCGCCGGTCGCCGCCCAGCATCGGCGCGAGGCGGCGGCGGATGCCGCGATCGTAGAGCTGCATCTCCTTGTCGGGACCGAACGCCTTGAACACGATTTTGCGCTGCGCGTCGGTCAGGCGGCCGAGATCGAGTTCGTCATGGTTGCGCAGGAACAGGCCCCACTGCGCCGTCGCCGGTCGCGGCTTTGTCGCCTCGAGCGCTTTTGCGAGCGGACGCGAGTCGGCGGAGGCGAGTGCATAGAACAGATGCTGGTTGACCTGGAAATTGAACATCATGTGCATGCGGTCGCCATCCCTGCCGAAATACTCCATGTCGGTTTTCGGCAGCACATTGGCTTCGGCCAGAATGATGGCGTCGCCCTCGCGCCATTGCAGGAATTCGCGAAAGGCGCGCAGCATGTCGTATTGCTCGACCGGCTTCTTGACGTTTGGTCCCTTGGTCGCAATCACGAAGGGCACCGCATCCATGCGGAAGCCGGAGACGCCAAGCTGAATCCAGAACCCCATGATCTTGAGGATCTCGGCCTGCACATGCGGATTCGATGTGTTGAGGTCCGGCTGAAAATCGTAGAAGCGATGGAAGTACCAGGCGCCAGATTCCTTGTCCCTGCTCCAGGTCGACTTCTGCACGCCGGGAAACACCATGCCAGTGTCGGCATTGGCCGGCTTCTTGTCGGACCAGACATACCAGTCGCGATACTGGGATTCTTTGTTCTTGCGCGCCTCGCGAAACCAGGGATGCTGGTCGGACGTGTGGTTCACGACAAGGTCGATGATGACACGGATGCCGCGCTGCTTGCAGCCGTGGGTGAACTCGACGAAGTCTCCGAGCGTGCCATAGCGAGGATCGACGCCGTAATAGTCCGATATGTCGTAGCCGCCGTCGCGGCCCGGCGAGGGCTGGAACGGCATCAGCCAGATCGCGGTGACGCCGAGCCCGTGGAGATAGTCCAGCCGGCGCAACAGCCCCTTGAAATCGCCGACACCATCGCCATTGGCATCCATATAGGTGTCGACGGAAAGACAGTAGATAACGCCGTTCTTGTACCAGAGGTCGTCGATCACAGGGCTTCCCTCACAGGTCCGCCCGGGTGATTCAGCGGCCGTCTATTAAGCGGAGAGAGCAGCTTGGGTTCCCGCCATAGCCGTGTTGGGTGGTCCGGCGGAATCGGCTAGGTTATTGATATGGAATCGTCCGCCCGCAACATCGCCCTTGTTCCGCCGCCGGACCGTCGCCAGTCGGAGACGGCGCTTGCGATCGCGCGCGGCACGGCGCGACTGTTGCGCTCGCTCGGGTTCTCCTGCATCAGCGAATTGCCGCTGCCGTCGGGCCGGCGTGCCGATCTCGTGGCGCTGAACGAGCGCGGCGAGATCTGGATCGTCGAGATCAAGTCGTCGGTGGAGGACTTGCGCGCCGACCAGAAATGGCAGGACTATCGCCTCCATTGCGACCGCCTGTTCTTTGCCTTCACGCAGGATCTGCCGTGCGAGATCTTTCCTACTGACACCGGCCTGATCATTGCGGATGCCTATGGCGCGCACATGCATTGCGAGGCGCCGGAGCATCGGCTGCCGGCGCCGACCCGCAAGCTGATGACGGTGCGCTTTGCGATCGCGGCGGCGCAGCGGTTCAACCGCTTGCTCGACCCGCAGGGCCATGCTGAGTTTTGAACGGCAGACCTCATCCTGAGGAGCCTGCGTAGCAGGCGTCTCGAAGGATGGGCCACGGGCGAGATCGGGGCCTCATGGTTCGAGACGCCGCTTTGCGGCTCCTCACCATGAGGGGATACGGCGGTTGCGCCGTCAAAATTACCGCGGCGCGCGCTTTGCCAGGATGCGCTGCAGCGTCCGACGGTGCATGTTGAGGCGGCGCGCCGTTTCCGAGACGTTGCGGTTGCACATTTCGTAGATGCGCTGGATGTGCTCCCAGCGCACGCGGTCGGCCGACATCGGGTTGGCCGGCGGTTCGGATTTCTCGGTGCCGCTCGCGAGCAATGCCGCGACGACATCGTCGGCGTCAGCGGGCTTGGAGAGATAATCGATCGCGCCCATCTTCACCGCGGTCACGGCGGTGGCGATGTTGCCATAGCCGGTGAGCACGATCGCGCGCGCATCGGGGCGCTTGCGCTTCAATGCGGAGACGACGTCGAGGCCGTTGCCGTCGCCGAGCCGCAGATCGACCACAGCAAACGCAGGCGCGGCCTTTCCGATCTGCGCGAGGCCATCGGACACGGTATCGCAGGATGTCACGGTGAAGCCGCGGGTCTCCATGGCGCGCGACAGGCGCTCCAGAAACGGCTTGTCGTCCTCGACGATGAGCAATGAGCGGTCGGCTTGATCGTTCAGTTCGGCGATGGCGTTCACGGTTCTGCTATCCCTTCTCCAACCCCAAAGATATGGCGTGTGACTGCGGCGATGCCAAGGCCACCCAAAACCGACCGGTTAATGCGTCAAATTGTCGAATTGCGTT
The DNA here is from genome assembly GCF_055456055.1 of Bradyrhizobium sp. LeoB3. Taxonomy (NCBI): domain Bacteria; kingdom Pseudomonadati; phylum Pseudomonadota; class Alphaproteobacteria; order Hyphomicrobiales; family Nitrobacteraceae; genus Bradyrhizobium; species Bradyrhizobium sp. LeoB3. The sequence goes on along the minus strand of NZ_JBVBEF010000116.1, from coordinate 13,081 downwards.
CAGCCCATCATTTCGTCGGCGGCGTCGCTTGTCTCGAACACATCGCGGGGCCAGACGATCTGCACCACGGCGCCGTGATCGGGAAACACGCGGTTGGTGAAGGTGACCTTGGCGCCGGTACGCTCCAGCAGCGTCCGCGCGATGAAAACGCCAAGACCAAGCCCTGTGCGGCCGTTTTGCGCCTCATCCGCGCTGCGGCGCCGCGACAAATAAGGCTCGCCGATCCGGTTCAGCATATCAGGGGCGATGCCGGGGCCATCATCGGAAATGACGATTTCGACGGTCTCGGCGTTCCACCAGGCATTCACCTCGACGGTCTGGTTGGCGAAATCCACTGCATTTTCCAGGATGTTGCCGACGCCATAGAGGATCGCGGGATTGCGGGCGCCGACCGGTTCCGTGGTGACTGCGACAGCAAGCCGCACCTTGATTGCAACGCCGAAATCGCGGTGCGGTGCAACAGCCTCCTCGATCAGCGTCGACAGTTTCATGCGGTCGAACGGCGCACCGGTGGAGGAGAGCTGGGTGATCTTGCCCAGGATGTCGCGGCAGCGCTGCGCCTGTTCGCGCAGCGTCTTCAAATCGGCGGCGAGCGGGCCGTCCTTCACCGTACCTTCCAGCTCGCGCGAGATCAGGAAGATGGTTGCGAGCGGCGTGCCAAGCTCGTGCGCGGCCGCAGCCGCAAGGCCGTCGAGCTGGGTCAGATGCTGCTCGCGCGCCAATACCAGCTCGGTCGCAGCCAGCGCGTCCGAGAGCTTTCGCGTGTCCTCGGTGACCTGGAACGCGTACAGGCTGGTGACGCCGATCGCGAGCAGGATCGAGAGCCAGACGCCGAACAGATAGATCGGCGGCAGCACCAGCGGATCGTCGGCGTCCCAGGGCAGCGGCAAATGAAAGAACACCAGCGCCGATGCGCAGGCGACCGCGAGACAGCCGAGCGCGATCGTCAGCCGGACCGGCAGCGCGGTGGCGGAAATCAGGACCGGCGCCAGGAACAAATATGAGAACGGATTCTGCAGGCCGCCGGTCAGGAACAATAAGCCGGCAAGCTCGACAATGTTGAGCGCGAGCAGCGCCGCGGCATAGATCGGCTCCAGCCGCTGCATCGGGTTGAACGCGATCTGCAGGGCGAGATTGAGCAGCGCCGACAGCGCGATGATGGCGATGCAGGGGATGACGGGGACGTCGAATTCCAGGCCCTGCGCGACAATGAAGATCGCAGCGAGCTGGCCGAGCGCGGCCAGCCAACGCAGCCGCAGAATTGTATCCAGGCGAACATGGCGGCGTGGTTGGCGGAAATCGGAGGCGGCAACGTCGGTCATATCCTCACTCTAGCTACACGACAGCTCGATCACAAACGTGCGTGATCTGGCTGTTCTGGCCTCCGTCATGGCCGGGCTTGCCCGTCTTCGCGATCGCTTCGCCGGACTGACACTAGAGTGCCCGGCGAAGCCTTGGCGTAGCCGGGTCCCGGCCATCCACGTTCTTGCCGCCGAGGGAGAGTAAGACGTGGATGCCCGGGACAAGCCCGGGCATGACGAGCTCCTTGCGCTCGGGGACGTGATGCCTCAATGAAACGGGTTGAATGAACATCGAACAGACAATTTCGCGTAAGCCGCCAGCTTCCGATCCCGCAGCTTCGGCCGCGATCGATGTCGCGCATCTGGTGAAGGTCTACAAGGCCACCCGCGCGGTCGACGATGTCTCGTTCCGGATCGCGCGCGGCAGCATCACCGGGCTGCTCGGCGGCAATGGCGCCGGCAAGACCACGACGATCGCCATGATCATGGGCCTGGTGCTGCCGACCTCCGGCCGCATCCATGTGCTGGGCTTTCCGATGCCCGAGCAGAGCGCCGAGGTGCTCGGGCGGATGAATTTTGAGAGCCCCTATGTCGACATGCCGATGCGGCTCACCGTGCGCCAGAATCTCACGATCTTCGGCCGGCTCTATGCCGTGCCGAATCTCACAGAGCGGATCGATCGGCTCGCCTCCGACCTCGATCTGCGCGACTTCATCGACCGCGCCAACGGCAAGCTGTCCGCCGGCCAGAAGACGCGCGTGGCGCTCGCCAAGGCACTGATCAACGAACCTGACCTGTTGCTGCTGGACGAGCCGACCGCCTCGCTCGATCCCGATACCGCCGATTGGGTGCGGCAGCACCTGGAGAACTACCGCAAGAGCCATAACGCGACGATCCTGCTCGCCTCGCACAACATGCTGGAGGTGGAGCGGCTGTGCGACCGCGTCATCATCATGAAGCGCGGCAAGATCGAGGATGACGACAGTCCCGATCGGATCATGGCCCGCTACAACCGCGACACACTGGAAGAGGTGTTCCTGGACGTCGCCCGCGGCCGCACCCGGGAGAGCGCGACATGAGCGAGATTGCTGTCCATCGCGGGCTTTCGCTCAACCGCATCAACGCGATGGTGCTGCGCTATTGGTACCTGTTGCTGTCGTCCTGGCCGCGACTATTGGAACTGGTCTATTGGCCGGCGCTGCAGATCATCACCTGGGGTTTCCTGCAGAACTACCTTTCGCAGACCTCGGGCTTCTTTGCGCAGGCCGGCGGCACCCTGATCGGCGCGGTCATCCTGTGGGACATCCTGTTCCGCGGCCAGCTCGGCTTTTCGATCTCGTTCCTTGAGGAGATGTGGGCGCGCAACCTCGGCAATCTCATGATGAGCCCGCTGAAGCCGATCGAGTTCCTGATCTCGCTGATGATCATGAGCCTGATTCGCCTCGCCATCGGCGTCATTCCGATGACGCTGCTGGCGCTGTTCTTCTTCGGGTTCAACTTCTACGCCGTTGGCCTGCCGCTGATCGCCTTCTTCTGCAACCTGATCTTCACGAGCTGGTCGGTCGGCATTTTCGCCTCCGGCCTCGTGCTGCGGAACGGGCTCGGCGCGGAGAGCATCGTCTGGACGCTGATGTTCGCGCTGATGCCGCTTGCCTGCATCTATTATCCCGTCAGCGTCTTGCCGCCCTGGCTGCAGGTCGTCGCCTGGATGCTGCCGCCGACCTATGTGTTCGAAGGCATGCGGGCGCTCTTGATCGACCACGTCTTCCGCACCGAGCTGATGGTCGACGCCCTCGTCATCAACGCGGTGCTGCTTGTCGCGTCATTTTCGATCTTTCTTGCCCTTTTGCGCAGCGCCAAACGCAACGGCTCGCTGCTCAGCAGCGGTGAATAACCATCACTTTCTCGTGGATTTTCGCTTAGTTAAGGCTTTTGGCGCCTTAAATGGACCGATCGGTGCATTGACGCATTATTACGCATTCGACAGTATGCTGCGTCGCAAACAAGGATTTTGAAGCAAATGCCGATTGGTGAATTTGGCGGCGCCCCGCCGCTGGCGGCCGAAGGCAGTCCGGCGCTCACGACGCCACTGTACTGGATGTACGAGATGGCGCATTCGTCGCTGAACCCGGCGCGCGCGGTGACTGACGCCACCAAGATCCTGTTTCAGAATCCGCTCAATCCGTGGACGCATACCGAAGTCGGCAAATCCGTCGCCGCTGCCTGCGAATTGTTCGAGCGCACCACCCGCCGCTACGGCAAGCCGGAATGGGGCCTCGACGAGACCGAGGTCAACGGCGTGCGTACGGCGGTTGAAGTCCGCACGGTCTGGGAAAAGCCGTTCTGCCGGCTGCTCTATTTCGATCGCAAGCTGACCCGGCCGCTGCGCAGCCCCCAGCCGCGCGTGCTGATCGTGGCGCCGATGTCCGGCCATTACGCGACGCTGCTGCGTGGCACGGTCGAAGCCTTCCTGCCGACCCACGAGGTCTACATCACCGATTGGGCCGATGCGCGCATGGTGCCGCTGTCCGAAGGTCGCTTCGATCTCGATGACTATGTCGATTACCTCATCGAGATGCTGCATGCGCTCGGCGGCAACATGCATGTCATCGCGGTCTGCCAGCCCTCGGTGCCCGTGGTGGTCGCGGTCTCGCTCATGGAAGCGCGGCGCGATCCCTTCGTGCCGCTGTCGATGACGCTGATGGGCGGCCCGATCGACACCCGCCGCAATCCGACTGCGGTCAACAACCTCGCCGCCGAACGCGGCATCGAATGGTTCCGCAACAATGTCATCACCAAGGTGCCGTTCCCGCATCCTGGCATGATGCGCGACGTCTATCCGGGATTCCTGCAGCTCAACGGCTTCATCAGCATGAATCTCGACCGCCACATGGATGCGCACAAGGCGCTGTTCGCCAATCTGGTGAAGGGCGACGGCGATCTCGTCGACAAGCATCGCGAATTCTATGACGAATATCTCGCGGTGATGGACCTGACCGCCGAGTATTATCTGCAGACGGTCGACCTCGTCTTCGTCAAGCACGCGCTGCCGAAGGGCGAGATGACCCATCGTGGCGAGCTGGTCGTTCCCTCCAAGATCAGGCGCGTTGCGTTGATGACGGTGGAAGGCGAGAAGGACGACATCTCCGGCCTTGGCCAGACCGAAGCGACGCATGCTTTGTGCACGTCGATTCCCGATCACCGCCGCGTGCATTACGTGCAGAAGGGCGTCGGACACTATGGTGTGTTCAACGGTTCGCGTTTCCGCGCTGAAATCGTGCCGCGCATCTCCGATTTCATGGTTTCGTCGGCGAATACACGGCTTTCCTTGGTCGCAGCCGCTGAATAGCGGCGTGATCGAGCCCGTTTTGGGTGGGTTTGTAAGTCGCTGAATTGATTAAAAGAATCCGGATTCGGCGATCACTCAAGGAATGAGTTTTGACTCGTTCCTTGGGGGGTGATTTCGGGCCGGGTCGGCCCAAATTTTTCGGGTTCCGACCCCACGATATGGGGGTCAAACCACGGGCAGCCTCTGTATATTGGGCAAATGATTTGTTTTTGCGCCGAGCGATTTCCCTGGCGGCGGATATGGCAGAATCCGGGCGAACTCCTCCTCCCCGGACTCTCAGAAATGGCTACTCGCGCGCTTCTCTATCGGCGGCCCGCCGAACCCTCGACTCTTCTCATCAAGCACGGCTCCCAATATTTCGCGATCAGGCTACGGCGGCATAGGCGCGCGCGTCGCTACACGCTTCGCATTCATCCAACTGACCGCGAAGCGATCCTCACGATGCCGCCGCGCGGCACCATCGCCGACGCGCGCGACTTCGCGCAGCTTCATGGCGGCTGGATCGCCGCGCGTCTCGGTCGTCTGCCGAAGGCGGCACCGTTCCAACCCGGCACAGTGGTGCCGTTGCGCGGCGTGCCGCATCGGCTCGTGCATCGCGCCGGCGAGCGCGGCACGGTGTGGACCGAGACCCGTGACAGCGGCGAAAGGATTTTGTGCGTGGCCGGCGAGCCGGAGCACATGGACCGCCGCGTGCACGACTTCCTCAAGCGCGAAGCGCGCAAGGATTTGCACAAGGCTTCCTTGGCGTATGCGGCGGAACTCGGTGTGCGCGTGCGCCGTGTCTCGATCCGCGATCAATCGAGCCGCTGGGGTTCCTGCACCTCGCACGGATCGCTGTCGTTCTCCTGGCGCCTGATCCTCGCGCCGCCCTACGTGCTCGACTATCTCGCCGCGCATGAAGTCTCGCATTTGGTCGAGATGAATCACTCGCTGCGGTTCTGGAAGACCGTGGGCCGGATCTGCTCGTCGGTGGATCGCGCCAAGACCTGGCTCGACACCCACGGCAACGACCTGCATCGCTACGGGATCGAGGATTAAGCCGCGCTCTCCGCTGTCGTCCCGGGCAAGCGCAGCGCAGACCCGGGACCCATAACCCCAGGGAGTAGTTTTGCGGAAGGCGACTGCCGCTGAAGCCTTATTGAGGCATCACGCGGTATGGGTCCCGGCCTTCGCCGGGACGACGTGGAATAGCTGGCAGCGCAAACCAATCAACGCCCGCCGAACAGGCGATCGACCAACCAACCGTCCAATCCTGCCGCAGCTTCCGGACGCGCGTTGGGGTTGGGGGGCGCGGACGCGCGCGTCGGCGCCGGCGTTGGCGGGCGATACTGACCGGCGGATGGAACGGGTGCGGGCGGCGCGAGCGACTGCGGTGATGGCGCGCTGACCTGCGACGAGGCCTGCACCAAATTCGACAGCGCCCAGCCGACTTGCGAATTCGGCAGGCTCGCGACCGGCACGCCCTGATGCGCCGTGCGCATGAAGCGGCTCCACACCTCCACCGGCAGTCCACCGCCGGTCGCCTTCTTGGTGGGCGAATTGTCGTCGTTGCCGAGCCAGACGCCGGTGACGAGATTGGCGGTGTAGCCGATGAACCAGGCATCGCGGAAATCCTGGCTGGTGCCGGTCTTGCCGGCCGCGGTCCAGCCCGGAATTTCGGCCTTGCGCGCGGTGCCGGAAATCAGCGTCTCCATCATCATCGCGTTCATCATCGCGACATAACGCGGCTCGACCACCCGGGCGAGCGGGTCGGCCGGGCGGACGTAGAGCAGCTTGCCTTTATCGGTGCGGATCCTCGTCACCACATGCGGCGAGACGGCGGTGCCGCCATTGGCAAAGGGCGCGTAGGCGCCGACCAGTTCGATCACCGAGACCTCGGAGGTGCCGAGCGCGATCGAGGGATTGGCGTCGAGCTTGGAGGAGATGCCGAGCCGGTGTGCGGTCCGCACCACGTTCTTCGGCCCGACCTCGAGCCCGAGCCTGACCGCGACCGTGTTCAGCGACATCGCCAGCGCCTGCGTCAGCGTCACCGAGCCGAAATATTCGTGGGTGTAGTTCTCCGGTTTCCAGCCCTTGATATCGAGCGGCGCATCGGTGCGGATCGTCTCGGGCGTCAGCCCGCCCTCGACCGCGGTGAGATAGACGAACGGCTTGAAGGCCGAGCCGGGCTGGCGCTTGGCGGTCACCGCGCGGTTGAACTGGCTCTCGGCATAGTTTCGTCCGCCCACCATGGCGCGCACCGCGCCGTCGGGCGTCATCGCCACCAGCGCGCCCTGGGTGACGTTGAACTTGACGCTCTTGGCGGCGAGCTCGTCGATGATGGCGGCTTCGGCGACGTTCTGCAGCTTCGGATCGATCGTGGTCTCGACCGTGATGTTCTGGTCGATCTGGCCGACGAGGTCGTCGAGCACTTCGCCGATCCAGTCGGCGACATAGTTCACGGTGCCGGCGCCGGCGGGCTTCACGTTGTAGGAGGGATGGCCGATCGAGGCCTGCGCCTGGGTCTCGGTGATGAACTTGGCGTCCGCCATCGCCGACAGCACGACCTGCGCGCGCTGCTCGGCGCCTTCAGGATTGCGGTTCGGCGCCAGCCGCGACGGCGATTTGACGAGGCCTGCAAGCATCGCGGCTTCCGCCAATGTCACGTTCTTTGCGGACTTGCCAAAATAGCGTTGCGCCGCGGCCTCCACGCCGTAGGCGCCGGAGCCGAAATAGACGCGGTTGAGATAGAGCTCCAAGATCTCGTTCTTGGAATGCTTGCGCTCCAGCCAGATCGCGAGCTCGGCCTCCTGCAGCTTGCGCTGCATGGTGCGCTCCTGGGTGAGGAACAGATTCTTGGCGAGCTGCTGCGTCAGCGTCGAGCCACCCTGCGACACGCCGCGACGCAGGAGATTGGTCACCGCTGCGCGCGCGATGCCGATCGGGTCGACACCGTAGTGCGAGTAGAAGCGGCGGTCCTCGATGGCGATGAAGGCTTTCGGCAGGTATGGCGGCAGGTCCTTCAGCGCGACATTGGCGCCGGCCATTTCGCCGCGCTGCGCCAGCACGCTGCCGTCCATGCCGACGATCTGGATTGTCGGCGGGCGCTTCGGGATTTCGAGCGATTGGATCGGCGGCAGATGTGCGCCGACCCAGACCACGACGCCGATAACCGCAATCGCCGCCCACAGGCCGAGCACCACGCCCCAATAGAACAGGCGGCCGATCGAAAAGCCGCCGCGCGATTTCCGCCGTTTCCCGCCACTCGGGGCAGGCTTGCGCTCGCGCGGCGGTTCCGCGCCGGGGTCACTGCTGCCGCTGCTGCTGCGCTTGGCGGATTTCTTCGGTCTGTCTTCGGGATTGGGGATGCGGTCGGCCGGCGAGAGCCGCAAATCGGCGAGCGCGGCCGGAAGCCCGAATAGCGGCTCCTTGCGCCCGCCGCTCTTTTTCTTTCCCCACGCCATCCACAAACGCTGCTCACACCACGTTCCGCCGCACGCTAGCGCTCCCGGTTTAAGGCCCGGTTACGCAAAGCTTAACGCGGGATTAGGAGGTGAGGCGGCGCGTGGTAAGGATTGGGGAACCAGGCGTAGAAAACGCGCCAAACAAAGAAAGGAGCGACGCATGGGCCATATCGATCCGACCAAGGAAGTCTTCGCGCAGTTCAGGGAGAGTGATCGGCCGGGGCCGATCCACATGCTCAATCTGGTTCGCCTGCGCGAATGGGCCGCCTATCCGGACGGCCGCAAGGTGATCGGCGCCGAAGCCTATGCGGCCTATGGCCGCGAGAGCGGGCCGGTGTTCGAGCGGCTCGGCGGCCGCATCGTCTGGCAGGGCCGCTTCGAATTGATGCTGATCGGGCCCGAGGCCGAACGCTGGGATCATAGCTTCATCGCCGAATACCCAAGCGTCGCCGCCTTCGTCGAAATGATCCGCGATCCCGTCTATCGCGAAGCGGTGAAGCACCGCCAGGCCGCGGTGGAGGATTCGCGATTGATCAGGCATGCCGTGTTGCCGGTGGGCAAGACGTTCGGGGAGATTCCGAAGTAGGCTTTTTCCCGTCATTGCTTCGCTTGCGCTCGCAATGACGGATGGGGCAGCGTGCTCCGCCCTATCCCCTCACCCTGAGGAGGTCGCGAAGTGACCGTCTCGAAGGGCGAGGCCACCGGCGGGGCCTCATGGTTCTCCGAGCGATGCGCAGCATCGTCTCGAGACGCGCTGCGCGCTCCTCATCATGAGGGTCAAGCAGCGCAGCGACGCATAAAACAAATCGGCGGCCTGGAGGCCGCCGATCGTGTCTTCCATAAGCCGCGCCACTAGCCCGCCGGGCCGGCGTCTTCGAGGATCGGGCCGAACAGCTCCCAGCGCTCGCCGTTAAAGCGCATCATCTGGAGCTGCTTGTTGACGCGGTAATCGGTCGGCGAGGTGTTGGCGACGATGCCGGGCAGCGAGAGGTCGAGCTGCACGTTCTTCAGGCTGGCGGCCTGCTTCATCACGTTCTCGCGCGTGAGATTATCGCCGCACTCCTTGAGTACATGGATCAGAAGCTGCGCGGTCGAGTAGCCGTAGGTGTTGAAGTTCGAGTCCTTGTCGCCTTCCGGATAGTACTTGGCCATGAACTCGAAATACTTCTTCATGCCGGCATCATCCTTCCAGGTCGGATCGAGCGGATCCTTGCCGTAGTTGACGCTGATCACGCCCTTGGCCGCCTCGAGGCCGGCGGGCTTCATCACCGCGCCGACGGAGGTCGCGTTGATGTCGACGATCTGCACTGGCTTCCAGCCGAGTTCGGCGATCTTCTTGATCGCCTGCGCCGCCTGCTTCGGCGTGGTGGCGCTGAAGAACAAGTCCGCACCGGCGTCCTTGATCTTGAGGATCTGCGAATCCACGGTCGGATCTGAGACCTCGTAGGAGGCTTCCGCCACCACCATGCTGGCCGCCTTGTCGCCGAGCCCGGCTTTGATGCCGTTCAGGTAGTCTTTGCCGAGGTCGTCGTTCTGATAGAGGATGCCGACCTTGGCGTTCGGATGGTTCTTCAGAATGTACTGGCCGTAGATGCGGCCCTCGACGAAGTAGTTCGGATTGAAGCCCATCGTCCACGGGAAATTCTTCGGGTCGGTGAACTTCGAGGCGCCGGTTGCTGCGAACAGCTGCGGCACCTTCTTGGAGTTGAGATATTTCTGGACCGCCGCATTGGATGGCGTGCCGACGATCTGGAAGGTCAGAAGCACCTCGTCGCTTTCGACCAGCTTGCGCGCCTGCTCGACGGCCTTCGGCGGCGAATAGGCGTCGTCGTATTGGATCAGGTTGATCTTGCGTCCGTTTACGCCGCCCTGATCGTTGATCATCTTCATATAGGCGGCCTGGGTCTTGCCGATCGAGGCATAGGCCGATGCAGGTCCGGAGAACGGCACGGTCTGGCCGACCTTGATCTCGGTGTCGCTGGCGCCGGGGTCGTATTTCTTCTGGGCATTGGCCGCCGAAACCGACAGCGCGAATGCCAGCGCGGTCCCTGTGACCAGATGCAAAAACCCGTTCCTCATTCGCAGTTTCCTCATGTGTTGTGATTGTGCCGATGATCTTCTCCGCCGGACTTCAAAACCCGCCGGATGCCATCGCTGCCGGTAATAGTGGAGGAACCCCTGGTGCAATGCAAGGTGGCGTCGCGCCGAAAAGCCGAGCGATATCAGTCGACCAAAGTAGGGTGCTGGTTACGCAAGCCAGAGCAGGATCAGCGCGAGCGCAGCCGGCGCCGCCTGCACATAGAGGATCCGGCGGCTAACGGTTGCCGCGCCATAGACGCCGGCAACGATTACGCAGAGCAGGAAGAATGTCTTGATCTGAAACGCGAAGCCCGGGTTGGCGTGAAGCAGGCCCCAGATCAGGCCCGCCGCGAGGAAGCCGTTATACAGGCCCTGGTTTGCGGCGAGCACCGCCGAATCGGTGGCCTTCTCGATCGAGTTGCGAAACGTCTTCAGGCCGAGCGGCTTGGTCCAGAGAAACATCTCCAGGATCAGGAAGTAGATGTGCAGCGCGGCCACCACCGCGACCAAGAGGTTTGCGATCCAGAACATCTCTTCCCCCCATCCCCGGAAACCGGGTGGACGGTAGCACGCGACGGATCGAAGATGCGACTGTTCATCGATGTCTGGAACGACAATGCCTGTACGCGACAAACTGACGAAGCCGGCCACAACGTTCGGCCTGGATCGGCTGGAAACGCCGATCGGCGTGGCGTTGCTGGTCACCGATGACGACGGCGCGCTCCGCGCGCTGGATTGGGAGGACTATGAGGCGCGCATGAACGAGCTGCTGCGCCTGCACTATGGCGCCGTGGTCTTGAAACAGGCGCGTGCGCCGAAGGACATCCGCGCCGCGCTGTCCGAATATTTCAAGGGCGATCTCGATCGCCTCGGCGGCATCCAGTGGCGCGTCGCGGGCACGGCGTTCCAAAACAAGGTCTGGACCGCGCTGGCGAAGATCCCCGTGGGCACGACGATGAGCTATGGCGCGATGGCGGCAAAGCTCGGTGCGCCCAACGCGCAGCGCGCTGTCGGTCATGCCAACGGCTCCAACCCGATCAGCGTCGTGCTGCCCTGTCATCGCCTGATCGGTGCCAATGGCGCGCTGGTCAAATATGGCGGCGGGTTGGAGCGCAAGCGCTGGCTGCTCGCGCACGAAGGCGTTTCGCTTTAGGCTGGCCGTCGCCGGATCAAGAACTTCTGCATGCCTTCGAGCACCAATTCGCGGCGCTGGTTGAACACGGTGGAGCGCAACGTCACGACGCCGGTGGTGCGGCCGGGCACAAGCTCGGTCACTTCGAGCGCGGGATAGATGGTGTCGCCGGCATAGACCGGCTTCAAGAAGCGGCTCGACTGTTCGAGAAAGCCGATCATGGATTCCTCGACGATGAACGGAAACAGCCCGGCGCCGGGTGCGGTGTGGATCAGGGTCTGAAAGCCGTGCGCGAGCAGGTGCGGCATGCCGCGGGCACGGCAATATTCGACGTCATAGTGGATCGGATGGGTGTCGCCGCTGGCGGTCTGGAACGCCGCGAACACCGCCTCGGTCTGGGTCCGGCTCGGGATCACAAAGCGCTCGCCGAGGGTGAAATCTTCGAACCAGCGCTGTGCTTGCACCATGCGGTGTTGGGCGGGGTCGAAGTCGGTCATATCAGGGCTTTCCTCGGCAGAATTGTTTTGTGATGTACCGGTATCGCAGCGATGTTGATGCGGCAATCGATTCCGCCTAAAGCGCGATGAGATGAGGATGAAGCATCATCGCGCTTTAGGTTATTGTTTGAGCATGATCTTTTCGGAAAACCGCCTCACACTTTTCCGGATCATGCTCTAATCCCGCCATGACGAGAAGCATCCCAGTCATCCATGACCCTGTTCGCAAAACTCTCCGCCTATGATGATCGCTCCGCCCGGCTTGCCGGCATTGGGCTGATGCTGCTGTCGATCTTCATGTTCTCGTTCGGCGATGCGATGGGGAAATTCCTTGTCGCGACCTATTCGGTCGGACAGTTGTTGTGGCTGCGCGCCTGTGCGGCACTGGTGGTGCTGCTGCCGATCATCTGGAAGCAGCGTGCGAAGTTCTTCCCTATCGAGCGTCCCTGGCTGCAATTGCTGCGGGTGATACTGTCAACGCTCGAGGTCGCCGCCTTCTTCCTTGCGACCGTCTACCTGCCGCTCGCCGACGTCATCACCTATTATCTTGCCGGCCCGATCTTCGTCACCGCGCTGTCGGGTCTGGTGCTCGGCGAGCAGATCGGCTGGCGGCGCTGGAGCGCGATCCTGGTCGGCTTCTGCGGCGTATTGATCGCGCTCAGGCCATCAGCGCAAACCGTGAGCTTGCCGGCGATGATTGCGCTCGGCGGCAGCATGTCGTTCGCGGTCCTGATGCTGATCACGCGCTCGCTGCGCGCAACACCCGATATCGTGCTGACCTCGTCGCAGTTCTGCGGCACGTTCCTGCTCGGCGCCGTGCTGTCGCCGTTCGGCTGGGTGACGCCGGATGCCGGCAGCCTTGCTCTCTTCTTCGTCGCCGGGCTGATCTCGGTCGCGGCGCTGTTCTGTGTCAATCGCTCGCTGAAGCTGGCGCCGGCAAGCGTGGTGGTGCCCTACCAATATTCGATGATCGTCTGGGCGGTGATCTTCGGCTTCGTCGTGTGGGGTGACGTGCCGTCCTGGGCCACAATCGTCGGGGCCGCGATCATCATCGCCGCCGGGCTCTACATCTTCCTGCGCGAGCAGAAGCTGGGGCGGGAAGAGCCGGTGGTGAGCCCGCCGGTGTAGCCTCAACGACGCTGCGCAGTTTCTGCTTGCTCGCGCTTCAACAACTTCCTGTGGTTATGGGTCCCCGCTTTCGCGCTAGGGAGTGTACAAATCTCGGAGCGCCCATCCCTTGGCCATGGTCTGCAATGTGTCGAGGCCGTGCTTGAAGGTGA
>NZ_JBVBEF010000115.1:0-23669 GCF_055456055.1 Bradyrhizobium sp. LeoB3 | reverse complement strand
TCGAACAGACTTTCGCCAAGATCAAGCACTGGATGCGCATCGCGCAGAAGCGCACCCTCGAAGACATTTGGCGACACATCGGCGACCTCGTCACCTCGATCCAGCCTACCGAATGCAGCAACTACTTCGCCAACGCTGGATATGCTTCCATCAAAACGTGAAACGCTCTAGACGCTTCCCTCATCATCTTCAAGGGCAACGAGGCGATGATGGAGGCGGCCGATGCCGTCATCGCCAATTTGACGCCGTTTCGTGGCCCCAGTGCCGACGCAGGCACCGTCTATGAGCTCGGCTACATGGCGGGGCGCGGCAAATTGTGCTTGGGCTATTCGAACGACCCCGCGTCATATGCAACTCGCGTTGCGCGCCTATATGAAGTGACGACGTTGCCCGACGGCCGCCTTGCCGATGGACACGGCCTCACTGTGGAAGAGTTTGGCTTGCCCGACAATCTGATGATGATGCACGCCCTCGACCTGCACGGCTGCCCGCTCGTGACGCCGAAGGCTGCACCTGCGGATATCTGGCACGACCTCACCTGCTTCGAGGCCTGCGTCCGCCTTGCCGCAGACCACGGGCGAAAGACGGGTCGAAGCCGATGAAGAAAAGCGAAAGCGAGCATGTCCCGCGCAAGCGCGCGGATGTGCTGCTGGTCGAGCGCGGGCTGTTCGAGAGCCGGGCGCGGGCGCGCGCGGCGATCGAAGCCGGGCTCGTGATCGCCGACGGCAAACAGGTGGCGAAACCCTCCGATACGCTTGCGTCCGATGCGACGCTGTCGGCGGAGCCCGCGCACCCCTATGTTTCGCGCGGCGGCGTGAAGCTGGCCGGGGCGCTGGAACAATATCCTGTAGAGATCGAAGGTCACGTCTGCCTCGATGTCGGCGCTTCGACCGGCGGCTTCACCGAGGTGCTGCTCGCCAATGGCGCCAGCCTGGTGTTTGCCATCGACGTCGGGCACGGCCAATTGCATCCTTCGCTGCAGGGCCATCCCAGGGTCGTGTCGATGGAAGAGACCGATATCCGCTCGTTCGAGGGCAAGCGCCTGCCGGCGCGGCCGGACGTCGTCGTCATCGACGTCAGCTTCATCTCGCTGAAGTTGGTGTTGCCGGTCGCGCTGTCGCTCGCTGCAGCGCCGATGCACCTGCTCGCGCTGATCAAGCCGCAATTCGAGGCGCAGCGAAAGCATTTGAAGCATGGCATCATCCGCAACGCGATGGTGCATCAGGAAATCTGCGACGACATCGCGGCCTTTGCCGCTGCCCAGGGCTGCACCGATATCCAGGTCTTTCCGTCCCCGATCACCGGCGGCGACGGCAACATCGAATTCTTCCTCGGCGCGCGCCGTGGCTGAACGGCTGATGATCGACCATGTCGGCCATCGCGGCGACGGCGTCGCGATGGAGAACGGCCAGGCGATCTATGTGCCTTATGCGCTCGCCGGCGAGACGATCGAGGCGGCTAGCGTTCCCGGCCATCCCGACCGGCGTCGATTGCTCCAGGTCGAGCGTGCCAGTCCCGAACGCATCGCGCCGTTCTGCCCGCATTTCGGCGTCTGCGGCGGCTGCGCGATCCAGCATTGGGATCATGAAAGCTACCAGGCCTGGAAGCGCGAGCTCGTCGTCGAGGCGCTGGCGCAGGCCAAGGTTGCGGCCGAGGTCGCCCCGCTGATCGACGCCCACGGCCTCGGGCGCCGCCGCATCACGCTTCACGCGCGGATGGGCACGCATGAGGTGCTCAAGGTCGGCTTCGCCGCGGCAAGTTCCCACGACATCATCCCCGTCGATCGTTGTCCGATCCTCGATCCGGGTCTCAGCGGCGCGCTCGACGCCGCCTGGGCGATCGCCGAGCCGTTGATAGCGATGGGCAAGCCGCTCGACATCCAGGTGACTGCAACCCTCAATGGCCTTGATGTCGACGTCCGCGGCTCCGGCGCCCTGCCCTCGACCATGATCGCCGCCCTGTCGCGCATCGCCGCACAGCATCGCTTGGCGCGGCTGGCGCGGCATGGCGAGTTGGTGCTGATGCGCGCCTCTCCCGCGCTGATGATCGGAACGGCCCAGGTGATTCTGCCGCCGGGCTCGTTCCTGCAAGCGACCATCGCCGGCGAAGAGACGCTGGCGCGGCTCGTCAGCGATCACTGCCAGCGCGCCAAGCACGTCGCCGATCTCTTCTGCGGCGTCGGCCCGTTCGCCCTGCGCCTCGCCACGAAATCGCGGGTCGCCGCCTTCGATAGCGACGCCGGCGCTGTCACGAGCCTGCAGAAGGCCGCGACCTCGACGGCGGGCTTGAAGCCGGTCAAAGCCGAGCCACGCGACCTGTTCCGCCGCCCGCTGGTGCCGCAGGAATTGCGCGACTACGACGCAGTCGTGTTCGATCCGCCACGCCAGGGCGCTCAGGCGCAGGCAACCCAGCTTGCCGCAAGCAAGGTGCCCACCGTCGTGGCGGTGTCCTGCAACGCCGCGACCTTCGCCCGCGATGCAAAAATCCTGATCGACGGCGGCTACAGGATCGAAGGCGTCACACCTGTCGACCAGTTCCGCCACACACCGCACGTCGAGCTGGTGGCGCGATTTACGCGCAAGCGCTGACCGCCGTAGCCAAATCGCATCACGTCGGAGATGCCAGTTGATGTGCCCTCGCCCCTTGTGGGCGAGGGCTGCTCCGATGTCAGCCACGAATTCGTTTGGGTGAGGGGTTGCCTCCGCGCGCACCGTCGCCCGCGGAGAGAACCCCTCATCCGGCGCGCATTGCATGCGCGCCACCTTCTCCCACAAGGGGAGAAGAGAAGAATGCCGCGGCTCCCTTCGCGTAGTAGGACGGCAGGCTTTGACCTCGGTCAACAGCCATAGGCCGCGACGGCGCTAACTGCTTTCTAGTGGAATTGCGTGGAAGCGGGTCGATGCTCATCGATAGACGACAGATGTTCGGAACCGCGCTTGGGCTTGGCGCGGCGGCGATCATAGGCTTGTCGTCGCAGGCAGGAGCAGCAGCAATGACGTATGAGGAGGCGGCCGGCATCGTCAGAGCGCCGTTGCGGTCCACGCCGCGAAACCGAGAACTGGTGCGCTTTGCCAGCCTCGCGGCCAACAGTCACAACACTCAGCCCTGGACCTTCACCGCGAGCGCCGACAGGATCGTCATCACGCCGGACTACGCGCGCAGATGTCCCGTGGTCGATCCGGACGACCACCATCTCTTCGTCAGTCTGGGATGCGCCGCCGAAAACCTCGTGCTGGCAGCCTCGATGCTCGGGCTGAAGGCGAATGCGGTTGTCGAGGGCGACGAGATCGTGATCGATCTGGAAGCAGCTCGCTCCTTGAGCTCGCCGCTCGCCGAGGCGATCACGGTTCGCCAGAGCACCCGCACGATCTATGACGGCAAGCCCGTTTCACCCGAGACGCTGCGCTTGCTGGAGAGCGCATGTCGGGAGCCTGGCGTCTCGACCATCATGATAAGCGACCGGGCCGGGATCCTGGACGTCGCCGACTACGTTGTTCAGGCTAACTCGGCACAGATGCGCGACAAGGCGTTCATCGACGAACTGCGACGCTGGCTGCGCTTCAGCGAAGCCGACGCCATGGCGAAGATGGACGGATTGTTCTCGCGCTGCTCTGGAAATCCCGCGCTGCCCGCCTGGATTGCCCGGCCGCTTCTCAGCTTCTTCCTCACCGAAGAGGCAGAGAACAAGAAGTATCGCGAGCAGATCGCAAGCTCGGCGGGTGTCGTCGTCCTTGCATCTGATGCCGGCGACAAGGCCCACTGGATCGCAGTCGGCCGCGCCTGCCAGCGTTTCGGACTGCAGGCGACCGCGCTCGGACTGAAATATGCGTTCGTCAATCAACCGGTCGAGGTGCCCGCGATCCGCTCGCAATTCGCCTCGCTCCTGGATCTTGGCGGTCGGCGCCCGGACATCATCATGCGCTTCGGCACAGGGCCCGCTCTGCCGAACTCGCTGCGCCGGGCACCGGAACAGGTGATGCGCGAGATGTCATAGCGGACGCCTGCCGGTTTGGAGGTGCCGGTTGATGTGCCCTCGCCCCTTGTGGGAGAGGGCTGCTCCACTGCTAGCGACGGACGCTACCTCCCCCACCGATCCTGCCAGATCTTTTCCCCGATCATGCAGCTCACGCGCGGCTCCTTTTCGGCCACCGGCACGATCTTGCGCTCCGGCGTACGACCGGCGACTTCCATCAGGAGCTTGGTGCGGATCGCTTCCTTGAATTTCTCGCGCTCCTTGATCGTCACCACGAAAGAGCCTGGACCGCCGATCACGCAGTCCTCGTAATACTGATCGAGATTGTCGATATCCATGGTGGAATAAGACGGCTCCTTCACCATGATCGGCAGGCCGTTGATGACGATGCCCTTCTCCAGCGCCGCGTCGCGCGCGGTCGAGACCGGTGCGCCGTTATTGTTGGGACCGTCGCCGGAAATGTCGATCACGCGCCTGAGGCCGCGATAGGGATCTTCGTCGAACAGCGGCACCGCAAAATTGATCGCACCCGAGATCGAGGTCCGCGACGCCCGGCGGATCGGCGTCTTCATGATCTCGGCGGCAACAGCGTCGGCCGTTTCCGGGCCGTCGATCAGCCGCCAGGGAATGATGATCTTCTGATCAGAGGAAGCGGCCCATTCGAAATAGGTCACCGAGATCTTGCCGTTCGGACCGGCCTTGAGTGCCTGCAGGAACTCCTTCGATACGATTGCCTGCGCGTAGCCCTCGCGCTGGATCGCGAGTTCGTCCATGTCCATGGAATAGGAGACGTCCACGGCAAGTATCAGTTCGACATCGACGGTGGGGTTCGCGTCCTTCTCCACCACCTGGCGGGTGCCCTGGTTGCCCGGTCCCGGCGCGGCGATGCCGGCCCCGTCGCCGCCGACGAGCCAGCCTGCGACAAGCACAACCCCGATCGAGACATACCAGCGCATGAGCTGCCCTCCCGTCGAACGTCAACAATGGTGACACGCAAACTGCGCGGCGCAAAGGGCGAACATCATTTGTCCTTCACATTCAGGTTAGCCTTCCGTCCAGCTCTGCTAGCCTCGCCTTGTACTCGCCGCGATTTTGGCGAGGTTTTGTCGCTTGCCCGCGATTATCCCGCTCCTGCAAGGAGCCCGTGCAAAAACCCCCGGTTCCGGGATCGCCAGGAAGGCGATATTATTTAGGGTTCGCAGAGCAGCAGGAAGTGCCGCACCATGAGCGACACCGTCACCACCCCCAAAACCAAGGTCAAGACCAAGGTAGAACGGCCGCGCCTGCACAAGGTCATCCTGATCAACGACGATTACACGCCGCGCGAATTCGTCGTCACCGTGCTGAAGGCGGAATTCCGCATGACCGAGGACCAAGCCTATAAGGTGATGCTCACCGCACACCAGCGCGGCGTCTGCGTGGTTGCGGTCTTCACCAAGGACGTCGCCGAGACAAAGGCGACCCGCGCCACTGACGCCGGCCGCGCCAAGGGCTATCCGCTGCTGTTTACGACCGAGCCAGAGGAGTAGGCTGCGACGAGACCCGAAAGGTTCTGGTAACCGGATTTCCTGCCAATTTTAGCTGCCGGTGCGACCGACGGTTCAGTTTTTGCCGGCATGATCGCGTTCATGACGGTCGCATTCCGCAAGCAACGGCAGGCCTCCCTTCCGGACATCTCGTTCGGGCCGTATCGATTTGTTATTCTCGCGCTGCCATGGCTGATACTGGCCGCGGCGATGCGGGTCATTGCCTTCGGCGGCGGCGGAGTTGCTCTGCCTGCAATCATCATCGCCAACCTTGCCGTCATTCACGCCGTTCTCGTAGCAGCTCAACGCTGCATCGAAATGACCGGCGGCCAAAGCAGCCTCGGCGAGCTTGGGATCGCGGAGCAATTCAAATTGTCGCTCGCGATCGCGTGTCGGATAGCGCTGTTGATGATCGCGGCAGCGGCCGCGCTTGCGGCGGCCGGCTACGGATCCCTGGCGCCCCATATGCTGGCGGGAATCGACGGCATGGCCTTCGATCAGTTCAGCGTCATAGGAAAATTCTGGAGCGCCGCAGTCGGCGACGTGACACTTCTGATGGTTGTCGGTGCCGAGCAAAACGGCGGTCGGGTGGCATTCTTCGAAGCCGCTGGCGAGCTTGCAAGGCGGTGGTTCTGGCTGGGGGCCGCCGTGATAGTTCTTGGGGTGGTCAATCTAGGTCTGAGCTTTGGCCAGGGCTTGGTCCGCAGTGCGATTGTGGTTTTCTGGCAGACCTCCACGTCCAGTCAGCTCGTCAAGAATCTCGTCTATTTCGTATTCATCTTCAGCTTCGCAATGCTGCGGTTGTGGGCGACACTGTTGATCCTGACCTACGGCCTGAAGCAGTCCTATGTCCACGACTAGGGGTCGCCGCGGAATTCAGCTGGCAGACGTTTCGCCCATCAGGCCATAGACGCGCTGGGCCTTGGAAAAACCTGCGATCGGAAATTCGCCGAGATCATCCCAGCCGCCGCGGCAGATGCCGGCAAAGCCTTCGGAGGCCACGACCGTGCGGCCAAGTCGGCCGGCGATCTTCTCCAGTCGCGCGGCAAGATTCACCGCTCGGCCGATGCAGGTGAAGTCGAGCCGGTTGCCGCCGCCGATATTGCCATAGAGAATTGTTCCGACGTGCAGCGCAACGCCGAAACGGAAACGCTCGACGACGTCGCCGACCGGATACCGCAGCGCCTCGACGCTGGCCCGCATGTCCTGCGCGGCTTCCAACACGTGCGAACAGACCTGTTGCGCATCCCCGACATACTCATCGATCGGAAAAACCGCCAGCAGTCCATCGCCCATGTATTTCAGCACCTCGCCATCATGGGCACGGATCGAGGCAACCTGGCAGTCGAAATAGCGGTTGAGCATGTCGACGACGGTTTCGGCGGGAAGCCGGTCCGATAATGCGGTGAAGCCACGCAAGTCCGACAGCCAGATCGCCGCATGCATGGTCTCGCCGTGCCCGCGCCGGATCTGACCATCGAGGATGCGCGTGCCCGCGCGGTTGCCGACATAGGTGTCAAGCAAGGTCGCGGCGACGCGGCGAAGGCCGATCACCTCGATCAGACGTGTCAGCGCCGGCAGCACCGACCGCAGCGCCGCGAGCTGTTCGTCGGTGAAACCGCCCGCCTGCTTGGTGGTCCAACTGGAGGCATGCGTGAAGCCATCGATGAAGCGTAGCGGTATGGCCACATAGTCGGTCACGCCTTCCGCGCGCATGTCGTCGAGGAAGGGAAAGCGCCGGCTTTCGGGATCGTCGGTGCGGCACCGCACCTCCCTGACCTCGCCAAAAACGATCGCAAGCGGGCTTGCGATGAACTCCGGCGTTTGCCTGATGTCGAAATCAACCGAGCCGACGACGACGGGCTCGCCGGGCTTCCAGATGAAATTGCGCCCGTAGATTTCGGGGTGCAGCGTCCGGATGAAGAACCCGACCCGCCACAGCGGGATGCCGGCCGCGACCAGGCGCCCGCACAGTTCGGAGACCATGTCGGTGACAACAGGGGTCGACCTTGCGCCGTCGATCAGCCAGTCCGCGATCCCCCTGGTGTCGATCTGCATCACGGCCTCTGTGCTGTCAGATTCTATCCAACCTGTCCCCGGTGCCGCAGGAAATGATCGGCGAGCACGCAGGCCATCATCGCCTCGCCCACCGGCACGGCGCGAATGCCGACGCAGGGGTCGTGGCGGCCCTTGGTCATGATATCGGTCTCGGCGCCGCTGCGGTCCACGGTCAGCCGCGGCGACAGGATCGAGGAGGTCGGCTTCACGGCGAAGCGCACCACCACCGGCTGGCCGGTGGAGATGCCGCCCAGGATGCCGCCGGCGTTGTTGGACAGGAAACGCACGCCGTCATTGCCGGTGCGCATCTCGTCGGCGTTCTCCTCGCCCGACAATTCGGCCGCGCCGAACCCGGCGCCGATCTCGACGCCCTTCACCGCATTGATGGTCATCATCGCGGCCGCCAGCTCGCTGTCGAGCTTGGCATAGATCGGCGCGCCGAGCCCGGGCGGCACGCCCTCGGCCACGACCTCGATCACCGCGCCGATCGAGGAGCCCCTCTTCCTGATGCCATCGAGATAATTTTCGAAGAACGCCGCTTTGTCCTGGTCCGGGCAGAAGAACGGATTGCGGCCAATCTCGTCCCAATCCCACTTATCGCGATCGATCTTGTGGGGGCCCATCTGCACCAGCGCGCCGCGGATCTTGATCTCCGGCAGGACCTTTCGCGCGATCGCGCCGGCAGCGACCCGGGTCGCGGTCTCGCGCGCAGAGGAGCGGCCGCCGCCGCGATAATCGCGCAGGCCGTATTTGGCCTCATAGGTGAAGTCGGCATGGCCGGGGCGGAACTTGTCCTTGATCGCGGAATAGTCCTTCGAGCGCTGGTCGGTGTTCTCGATCAGGAGGCCGATCGGCGTGCCCGTCGTCACCTGCACGCCGGTCTCCGGATGCGCCATCACGCCGGACAGGATCTTCACCGCATCCGGTTCCTGGCGCTGGGTGGTGAAGCGGGACTGGCCCGGCCGGCGGCGGTCGAGATCGTGCTGGATCTCCTCAACCGTCAGCGGGATCAGCGGCGGACAGCCATCGACCACGCAGCCGATCGCCACCCCATGGCTCTCGCCGAAGGTCGTGACCCGAAACAAATGGCCAAAGGTGTTGTGGGACATGCTTTGTCGTAACGCGGCGAGAGAAGGCGGTCAAATCCCTCTTCCTCGTCATGGCCGGGCTTGACCCGGCCATCCACGTCTTGCCGCGACGAACAACGTGGATGCCCGGGTCAAGCCCGGGCATGACAGAGAGTGGGTTAACTATACTTCACCAGCTCGCCGTCGCGAAAGACGTAGACGGCGCCCTGCTCGATGTAGAGGTCCGCGGCGCTATCAGGGGTTTCGATCCCGAGCGAGACCATCAGGGCACGGCAGGTGCCGCCATGCGCCACGACGACGGTGTCGCCCGGGAGCGAGTCGTACCAGTCGCGCACCCGAAGCTGCACCGCGGCGTAGGTCTCGCCACCCTCCGGCGCCATCGTCCATTTCGCGGTCTGGCGCTTGGCGTAGAGCTCGGGATCGGCGAGTTGCATCTCCGCCAGCGTCGAGCCTTCCCAGACGCCGTAGCCGATCTCGCGCAACCGGTCGTCGAGCGAATAGTCGCCACGCGGCAATTCCAGCGCGCGACGCGCCAGCTCCATGGTCTGGCGCGCCCGTCCGAGCGGGCTCGAGACGTAGGGCAGCGTTGCCCTGTCATATCCGTCGCGCGTGAGAAGGTCGGCTAGCACATGGCCGGCATGGGACGCTTGCGCGCACCCACGATCGTTCAGCGGAATATCCAGGGTGCCTTGAAGCCGGCCTTCCGCGTTCCATGCCGTCTCGCCATGGCGGATGTAGTAGATTGTTGGCATTGCTATCGACGCAGCAGCTATTCCTTGGCGAGCGAAATGTCAGGCGCATCGGGACGCTTCATGCCGACAATGTGATAGCCGGAATCGACGTGATGCACCTCGCCAGTGACACCCCGGGAAAGATCGGACAACAGATAAAGCGCGCTGTCGCCGACCTCCTCGATCGTGACCGTGCGTCGCATCGGCGCGTTGTACTCATTCCACTTCAGAATGTAGCGGAAATCGCCGATACCGGAGGCCGCGAGCGTCTTGATCGGACCTGCCGAGATCGCGTTGACGCGGATGTTCTTCTCGCCGAGATCGGCGGCGAGATAGCGCACGCTCGCCTCCAGTGCCGCTTTCGCGACGCCCATCACGTTGTAATGCGGCATCCACTTCTCGGCGCCGTAATAGGTCAACGTGATGATCGAGCCGCCCTCGGTCATCAGCTTCTCCGCCCGCTGCGCGATCGCGGTCAGCGAGTAGCAGCTGATCAGCATCGACTTGGAGAAGTTCTCCGCCGTGGTCTCGATGTAGCGGCCGTCGAGCTGGTCCTTGTCGGAGAAGGCGATCGCATGCACGACGAAGTCGATCTTGCCCCACTTCTCCCTGATGACGTCGAACACCGCATCGATCGTCGCGGCGTCGGTGACGTCGCAATGGCCGAGAAGAAGCGCGTTCAATTCCTTCGCCAAGGGCTCGACCCGCCTCTTCAGGGCATCGCCCTGCCAGGTGAGCGCGATCTCGGCGCCGGCGTCGTGGCAGGCTTTGGCGATCCCCCAGGCGATCGAGCGGTTGTTGGCGACGCCAAGGATCACGCCGCGCTTGCCCTGCATCAGACCCGATTTCTGTGCCATCCGCTGTCCATTCTCGCGTTGCATTTGGTATTCGGAGGTACACCAGCGCTCCACCGCGGTACAGTCCAAATCCGCCTCCTGCTAACGCTGATTTGGCCCCGTCGCGATCGACGGAATAGTCGTGTCATTCGGGTGTTATGTTAGGCAAGGCGTCCGAGCTGAAGCAGGATGAAGATCCGGTGTCATGACCGCGTTCCGGCAGAGTGTTGAAGCCATGATCCCGGCGCTGCGCCGTTACGCGCGGGCGCTGGCGCGCGATGCCGATATCGCCGACGATTTGGTGCAGGACACCTTGGTGCGGGCGCTGCGTTCCGAGCGGCTGTTCCTCGGCGGCGACGTGCGGAGCTGGCTCTATACGATCCTGACCAACCTCAACAAGAACCGCCGCCGCTCGCTGGCGCGGCGGCCGCAATTCATGCCGCTGCTGGACAACAATCCGGACGCCAGCGGCACCGAGGCCGAAGGCCGCGATATTGCGCGCGCGCTGGCGACGCTGGTGGAAGAGCAGCGCGCGGCGCTGCTTCTGGTGATGCTGGAAGGATTGAGTTACCGCGAAGTCGCCGACATCCAGGGCGTGCCGATCGGCACCGTGATGTCCCGGCTTGCGCGCGCTCGCGCCCACGTTAAAGCCTTCCTCGAAGGCGAACGGGCGACGACGCTGAGGCGGGTGAAATGATGGCAGGCGTTGTGCATAGCCATGACATCAGGTTGAGGCGATTTGGATTGTTGAGGATTAGACAGAGACGACTGCGATGACCAACCCCAGGATTCCCGTCACCGAGGACGAGCTGCACGCCTATGTCGACAACGAATTGCCGGCGGAGCGCCGCGGCGACGTCGAGGCGTGGCTGGCAGCGCACCCCGATGACGCCGAACGGGTGCGGTCGTGGCTCGCCATGGCCGACGTGCTGCACGCGCGCTACGATTCGGTCGCAGACGAGGCGGTGCCGAAGCGGCTCGAGATCGAGCAATTGGTGCGCCAGCCGCGCAAGCTGGTCTATGGCGCCATTGCGGCGGCGCTGGTGGCATTCATCGCCGGCGGCGGCGTCGGCTGGATCGCGCATGGCGCGGCGGCCAAGCCCTCGCCGCTGCAGAGCTTCACGCTCGATGCGATGGACGCGCACCGGCTCTATGTGGTCGAGGTCCGCCATCCGGTCGAGGTGCCCGGCGATGAGCGCGCCCATCTGCAGGCCTGGCTGACCAAGCGCTGCGGCTGGGACGTGCGCGCGCCGGAGCTGTCGGCGGCGGGATTGAAGCTGGTTGGCGGCCGGCTGCTGCCTGGCCCGACCGGGCGGCCGGCTTCTTTCCTGATGTATGAAAGCGCCTCCGGCGAGCGCTTCACGGTCTACGCCTCCAAGGCGCAGGCGGAGACCACGCAAATGCGGTACGCCACGCACGGCAATGAGGGCGCGCTGTTCTGGGCCGACCGCGGCGTCGGCTACGTCGTCTCAGGCGGCAGCGACCGCAACCGCCTGACCCAGATCGCGCAAGCCGTCTACGACCAGATGGAAAAGACCGGCGGTTGAGCCAGCACGATCGTCCCCGGCCACCACCGAGAAAAAAGGGCCACCTGCGACAGCAAGCGGCCCAAGTCTAGGGAGGAAACGCCCAAGGAGGGCTGCGACAGCGCCAAGCGCCATCGCACAACGTTATGTAGTTCGCGCAGACGGATTCGAAAGACCGGGCGATACCGGGTTTTGCGAAAACGCCCGCATTTCGCGGACGTTCGTGACGCAATGGCCACACTTGCCCGATGTCCCAATTCCGTCATCGAAAATCTGGAATAAGGACATCTGCGCGTCTCAGAATCGCACCGGATGTTCCCGCGTTATCGCGCAGCGCTTGATCCGCCGATCAGCGCTCGCGGCCTCGATTGGGGTTTGGTATTGCGCTGGTCCCCCTCTCGAGGCCGCACCCTCAGCCAAGATCGCTGCGGGGATTGTAAGGATGCTGGTCGCGCCACTTCTGCATCAATGCTTCCAGCTCAGCATCGTTCCCATCAGGCAGGATGATTCGAGTGGTGACGTAGAGGTCGCCCCCGCCGCCCGACTTCGGTAGTCCCTTGCCCTTCAGCCGAAACGTCCGCCCGCTCGAGGTGTTCTTGGGGATCGACAATTCGACCGCGCCGCCAAGCGTCGGCACGCGGACCTTGCCGCCCAGCACCGCCTCGTACAGCGTGATCGGCAGCTCGACCCTGAGATCGTTGCCGTCGACCTTGAAGAAGGAATGCGGCGCGATCGTCACTGTGATCAGGAGATCGCCCGGACGATGGCCGGGCGCCGTCTCGCCCTGCCCCTTCAGCCGGATCTGCTGGCCGGAGCTGACGCCGGCGGGAATCTTGACATTGAGTTCCTTGCCGGTCGGCAGGCGGACGCGCTTCTCGGCGCCGTTCACCGCCTCCTCCAGCGACACAGTCATGGCGACGCTCTGGTCGAGGTCGAGCCCGACGCCGCCGGTATCGAATTCAAACTGGGTGCCGCCGCCCCTGCGCGCACGCGCACCGGCGCCGAACATGCTGTTGAGGATGTCCTCGAAGCCGCCTGCACCGCCGCCTTCCATGCCGCCGCCAGAGCCGCTGCGGAACGTATAGGTTTCGAACCCGCCCGGACCGGCACGGCCGCGCGCATCGCCGCCGCCAAAGCCTCCGCCGGGGAAGCCCTGGAAACGCGGCTTGCCCTCGGCGTCGATCTCGCCGCGGTCAAATTGCTTGCGCTTCTCCTCGTCGCCAACGATCTCGTTGGCCGAGTTGATCTCGGCGAAACGCTCGGCAGCCTTTGGATCGTTCTTGTTGCTGTCGGGATGATGCTTCTTGGCGAGCTTGCGATAGGCGCTTTTGATCGCGGCAGCGCTGGCGCCCCGCGGCACCCCCAAGACCTCATAGGGGTCGCGCATTCGTCACGTCTCCTTCACGGGAAATCAGACCTGAAATTTTCGGGCTTGTCGCCCCACTTTGGTGTCATTTGGGGACGCCGTGGCATTTTTGCAACTGCTTTGGCGTTCAGGATTTCCAAGGTTTCAGACTATGGATCTCCCACCTCCCGCGTCCGGCCTTGCAGCCGGCACCCTGCAGCCAGCTCTCGGTCCGGCCGTTGACATAGCTTGCCAGGAAATCCCGGCAAGTCCGACCGTCCTCGGCGGCATAAGCCTGAGACAACGGCGTCACCGAGCCGCGCGCGCCGGTCTCGGGATTTTCCCAGGCCTGGCTGGAATCCTTGTCGCCCTTGGTCAGCACGTCGGAGGCGGCGTTGCGGGCAAAGGCGAGGTCGCTGTCGGTCGGCGCCGATGACCTTACGTGGGGCGCGCCGAGCGACCCAGTCAAGTCCCTGTCGTCCAGCCGGGCAAAACTGTCGCCGCGCGACAGGGCGCAGCCGCCGGCCCCTAGGCCGATTAGAACCAATGTCATCACCGTCCCCGCCGGGCGGATCGCCGATAGGCCAACGCGTCCCCATGCCCTATATAAGGACGTCCTATATAGGGCGAGTAACGCGCGCTCTGAGGCCGACGGACGCAACGCTGGACTCCTGACATGACAGACACGACCTCCATCAAACACCCTACACCGTTAACATCGGGTGATTTTACCGCTGCGGAAGAACCATTTGCGCTGTTCGCCGAATGGTTTGCCGAAGCAACCAAGTCCGAGCCGAACGATCCCAACGCGATGGCGCTCGCAACCGTCGACGCGGGCGGGCTCCCGGACGTGCGGATGGTGCTGATGAAAGGCTATGACGCTGATGGCTTCGTGTTCTACAGCCACGTCGCCAGCGCCAAAGGCCGCGAACTCGCCGCAAATCCTAAGGCCGCTTTACTATTCCACTGGAAATCCTTGCGCCGGCAGGTGCGCATCCGCGGCAACGTGTCGCCGGTGAGCGACGCCGAGGCCGACGACTATTTCGCGACGCGCCCGAAGCAGGCGCAGCTTGGCGCCTGGGCCAGCAAGCAGTCGCAGCCGTTGGAGAGCCGTTTCGCCTTCGAGCAGGCGATCGCGAAGGTCGCCGCGAAATATGTGATCGGCGAGGTGCCGCGCCCTCAGGGGTGGAGCGGCTGGCGCATCAGCCCTGTCAGCATCGAGTTCTGGCACGACCGTCCCTACCGCCTGCACGACCGCATCGAATTCCGGCGCGAGGGCCCAGGCCAAGCCTGGACCAAAGTAAGGCTTTATCCGTAAGACTCAGACCGTCATGGCCGGGCTTGTCGCGGCCGTCCACGTCTCAGTTTCGAGCCAGTCCGAACACGTGGATGCCCGGCACGAGGCCGGCATGACGAAGAACGAGAGAACCGTCCAATGCCGAACCATTCCAACGCGCCGCGACGCACGCTGCTCCTGACCGGCGCCAGCCGCGGCATCGGCCATGCTACCGCGATCCGGTTTTCCTCGGCCGGCTGGCGCGTCATCACCTGCTCGCGGCACGCCTTTCCGGAAGTTTGCCCCTGGGGCGCCGGACCCGAGGATCACATCGAGGTCGATTTCGGTGACCATGACGACACCGTGCGCGCAATCTCGGAAATCCGCAGGCGGCTGGAGAACGACGAACTGCACGCGCTCGTCAACAATGCGGCGATCTCGCCCAAGGGGCCGGGCGGCACGCGGCTCGGCACCATGGACACCGATATCGACACCTGGCTGCATGTCTTCCGCGTCAACTTCTTCGCGCCGATCATGCTGGCCCGCGGGCTGATCAACGAGTTGAAGACCGCCAAGGGTGCGGTGGTGAACGTCACTTCGATCGCGGGCTCCCGCGTGCATCCGTTCGCGGGCGCGGCCTATGCCACCTCGAAAGCGGCGCTCGCGGCGCTGACGCGCGAGATGGCGTCCGATTTCGGCCGCGTCGGCGTCCGCGTCAACTCGATCGCGCCGGGCGAGATCGACACCTCGATCCTGTCGCCGGGCACCGAGAAGATCGTCGAGCAGCAGATCCCGATGCACCGCCTGGGCACTCCAGACGAAGTTGCCAAGATCATCTACGTCCTGTGCACGGAAACCAGTTCCTACGTGAACGGCGCCGAGATCCACATCAATGGTGGCCAGCACGTGTAGGACAGATTGCTGAGTTGACGGCTCTCTCCGGAGACACTGTCGCCCGTGGAGACAACCCCTCATCCGGCGCTTCGCACCACCTTCTCCCACAAGGGGAGAAGGGAAGAACGCCTTGCCGACGCCAGTTGATGTGCCCTCGCCCCTTGTGGGAGAGGGCAGCTCCGCCATCACCACGGGCTCATTCGGGTGAGGGGTTCTCTCCACGTATACCGTCGCCTGTTCGCGGGCGAGCGACCACGGCTGCTATTTCCAATTTATCGGATCGTGCGTAACAAACGAGGAGCACGAAGCAATCCAGACCGTTTCCGCCGTCAACTTCTGGATTGCTTTGCCTGCACTCGTTAGCGGCCGTCCTGGCCGTCAATCCGCGTAGAACTTCCGCGGCTTCTCAACCACTCGCTGCGCGCTGGTGTTGTAGGCGCTCGAGCACTCGTCTTCGTTTTCGCCATCGAGCAGGGCTGCACCGCAGTGACGGCAGGTGCGCGGCGATAGCGCCTGCATCCTTCCAACCATGCGGTCCTGCTGATAGCGCGCGAAGTCGATGATGTTACGCCGTGGCGTTATGATCTTCTCAACCATTGCTGTCCTCCGGCTTGAGGCCGGGGGTTATCGCAGCAAAGTTTCGCTCAAACGTTCAGCGCAACACTCAAATTTTAGCGGAGGATTCGCGGAGGAATTGCGGCAGGCTTATTGCCGCGACCGCGACCGCGATGGAACTCGCGATCGTCCGCAGCAATGGAACTAGAGCCACTTCTTCAATTTGAAAAGGTAGTACGGCACGATCGCTGCAATCAGCATCATCACCAGCGCGATCGGATAGCCGTGCGGCCAGTCGAGTTCCGGCATCGCCTTGAAGTTCATGCCGTAGATCGAGGCGATCAGCGTCGGCGGCATCAGCACCACGGCCATCACCGAGAACAGTTTGATGATGTTGTTCTGCTCGAGATTGACGACGCCGAGCATGGCGTCCAGCGTGAAGGTGATCTTGTTGGAGAGATAGGAGGCGTGGTCGGTCAGGGAGGCGACGTCGCGCTGCATGGTCTTGAGCTGCTCGCGCATGTCCTTGGACCATTTGACGCCTTCGATCACCGCCGACATGAAGGTGACGACGCGACCGATGGAGACCAGGCTTTCACGCACTTTCGAGGTCAGGTCGCCCTTGCGCCCGATCTCGATCAGGATCCGCGAATATTGCTTGGCATGGCCGTGCCGCTCGGCCTCCGGTTCGAAGATGTCGTGGGAGACCTGGTCGATATCGGCGCCGCAGCGCTCCAAAATGTCGGCGCAGCGGTCGATCACCGCATCGAGCAATTCCATCAGCACCATCTCGCCGTTGATGGTGGGCGCGCAGGACCGCCCAAGCTTGGCCTCGACCAGCGCGAACGGTTTCGGCTGGTCGTAGCGCACGGTCACCAGTCGATGGCCGGCCAGGATGAAGGTGACCGCCGTGGTGTGGGGCATGTCGGTGTCGGAATGGCACATCAGCGTCGCGGTCATGTAGCGCGCGCCGTTCTCGATATAGAGCCGGCTGGAAATCTCGATTTCCTGCATGTCCTCCCGGGTCGGCACCGCGATCCCGGCCAGCCGCTCCACGGCGCGGTCCTCCTCCGGCGTCGGCCTGACCATGTCGATCCAGACCGCATTCTCCGGCAAGGCCGCAACCTCGTCGGAAACGACCTTTTTCAGCGTGAAATCGGCAGGAACGAACACTGACAGCATCAGCAACTCCGGAACAGGGCACCGGCGCACCCAACAGGACTAAACGCGATTCTGGCAAGGGCTTCATGACCGGCGCATTAACCGCCTGTCCATATTTGTGGCGGCGAAATGGCGGCGGCGCGGCCCGGACTTGGCAACCGTTGCTGATCTGCACAGAAATCGGCCGCCGATGGCAGGACTTGCGGCAAAAAAGCCACAGAAGAGGTCCCGCGACGCGGGATAGGTCTCTAAACGCTGGGAATAGCGGCAGGTTTCGGCAATAATACGATCAAAGAGATGATGGAATCGTGGCGATTGGGGCGCATTTTCGCGCTGCGAGCGCAGATTTGCAACGGAAGTGTACCATGTCGTCGCTGAAAGTTACGCTGGGGATTGTGGCCGCCGGCCTGATGTTATCGGGTTGCATGCAGGCCACAACCTACGAGGCCACCAACACCGCCAATTTCAAGCAGCGCGATAAGGACCTGCTGGCGAAGACCACCTACGCGAAAGTTCCGGTTGCCGAGCCGTTCCGCCGCGCCATTGTGGATTACCACCGCAAGGAGGCGCCGGGTTCCATCGTGGTCGATTCCGATAACCACTACCTTTACCTCGTGCAAAAGGACGGCAAGGCGATCCGCTACGGCATCACCGTCGGCGAAGAAGCCATGGCATGGTCCGGCATTGCCAAGGTCGGCAGCAAGACCGAGTGGCCGGCCTGGCACCCGACGCCCGGCGAAATCTCCAGGCTCGGCGTTCCGACCTATGTCGCGCCAGGACCCGACAACCCGATGGGTTCGCGTGCGCTCTATCTGTACTCCGGCGGCAAGGACACGCTGTTCCGCATCCACGGCACCAACCAGCCCGAATATATCGGCGCCTCGATCTCCTCGGGCTGCATCCGCATGACCAATGAGGACGTGATCGACCTTTATGACCGCGTCGGCGTCGGCACCGTCGTGGTCGTGCTGGAGCCGAAGCACGGCGACTCGCCATTCAATTCGAAGATGGCGCTGCAGGGCGGCGGCAGCAACGCCATGGTGCAATAGTTCGCTTGCGGAAGACGCGATCAATGGCGCCGGCTTTGCCGGCGCTTTTTTGTTGGCTGCGGGTTGGTCGCCGCAGGCTTTGACTCCGTAGCGTCGGAATCGCCGGCATCCGGCTTCGCATTTTTTGACTTCGTACTCTCCGACTTGGTGTCAGTCTTGGTGTCGCTCTTGGCGCCGGTCTTTGGCTCATCCTTGGCGGCGACCTCGCGCGGCGGCGCTTCCTCGGGGCGCTCGGCCGGCAACAGCGGCGCGACGGCCGGCAGCGGGTCCAAGACATCCCACTGGCAGATCCGATAGTTGTTTCGCCGCTCCATCCGGTCGAGGTGGATGTGGTCCTCATGGTGGCCGTCGGAGCCGGGCCCCAGCACGGTCGTGAAGCGGGTGCAGGCCGAGTGCAGCATGCTCTCGCGCAGATCGCGCGCCACATTGCGGTCGGTGAGCGCGATCGTGCGGCCGTTCGCCAGCCTGAAGGCGCGGACATCGAGCGCATTGGCGCGGCCATGTTCGGAGAGCTGTGCACCGGCGACGCCGTTGCGGCCGCGGCACTGGAAGGAATCGAGATTGTCCAGGTCGCTGATGCTGCTGCCGAGCGCTGTGGCCAGCGGCGCGATGTCGGAGCGCACCCAGTCGGCGATCGCGGTAGCCATGGTGCAGCGGAGGATCGCCGCCGGCTTCACCGCAACCTTTCGCTTGTCGGGCAGCACGATCGCCTCCAGCCGCACCAGATCGTCGCCGCCGCAGCCGCCGGGACCATGGATATCGGGGACGCTTGGCGCGACGGCGATCTCTTCCGTCAGCGCCTGCCGGCAGGCTGAGGGCTGCGGCGGCGGAGCCTGCTCGGCAGCTTTTTCGTCGGCAGCCTTGTCGACGGCTTTGCCGTGATCGGCCGGCGGCGCCTTGTCGGCGGCTTTGCCATGATCGGCTGGACGGGCCTTTTCGGCGGCCGCAGGCGGCTCAGGCGGCTTTGCGGCAGGCGCCTCGGCCGGACGCGGCTTTGGCAATGGCACCATCACTGCCCGATGGACGGCGCGATGCGACCTTGGCCGGGGCGGCGCGAACAGGTCGGCGAAGGGAAACGGGACCGACCTGCGGGCCGCCAGGGCGGGTTCGGCCAGCATTCCGAGCAATATGGCTACGGCGGTAACCAATGCCATTCCGGTGCGGCCAAACGCACCATAATTGGATTTTCGGCTTGCTTTCTCCGCGCTACAGTTCATGTCAATTTCATGATTGGACGGCTGGCTATACTGTCTGGCTGGCCGGTCATGCGAGAGAAAAACACTGAGGAGGGACGTGCGTATGCTTGGTTTGATGCAGGACTGGCCTTTGCTGTGTCACCGGATTATCGAACACGCAGCGAAGTATCACGGCACACAGGAGGTCGTGACGCGGTCGGTCGAAGGCCCGATCCATCGCACCACCTATGCCGAAATCCATGCGCGCGCGCTGAAGGTCTCGCAGAGCCTGGAGCGCGACGGCATCAGGCTCGGCGATCGTGTCGCCACCATCGCCTGGAATACTTGGCGCCATCTCGAAGTCTGGTATGGCATCATGGGTATCGGCGCGATCTGCCATACCGTCAACCCGCGCCTGTTTCCCGATCAGATCGCCTGGATCATCAACCATGCCCAGGACCGCGTGGTGTTGACCGACCTCACCTTCGTGCCGGTGCTGGAGAAGATCGCCGACAAGCTTCCGAGCGTCGAGCGCTTTATCGTGCTGACCGACAAGGCGCACATGCCAGAGACCACGCTGAAGAACGCGGTCGCCTATGAGGACTGGATCGCGGCGTCCGACGGCAAGTTCCAGTGGAAGACGTTCGACGAGAACACCGCAGCGGCGATGTGCTACACGTCGGGCACCACGGGCGACCCCAAAGGCGTATTGTATTCGCACCGTTCCAACGTGCTGCATGCGCTCATGGCCAACAACAAGGATGCGCTGGGCACATCCGCGACCGATACAATGCTGCCGGTGGTGCCGCTGTTCCATGCCAATAGCTGGGGCATCGCTTTTTCCGCGCCCTCGATGGGCACCAAGCTGGTGATGCCCGGGCCGAAGCTCGACGGCGCCTCGGTCTACGAATTGCTCGACACCGAGAAGGTGACGCACACCGCCGGCGTGCCGACAGTGTGGCTGATGCTGCTGCAGCACATGGCCGCCAACGACCTGAAGCTGCCGCACCTGGAGATGGTGATATGCGGCGGCTCGGCGATGCCGCGCTCGATGATCGAGGCTTTCCTCAACATGGGCGTGGAGCCGCGCCACGCCTGGGGCATGACCGAGATGAGCCCGATCGGCACGGTCGCGGCGCTGAAACCGCCCTTCGGAGAGCGCACCGGCGAAGAACGGCTCGACGTCCTGCAGACGCAGGGCTACCCGCCGTTCGGCGTCCAGATGAAGATCACCGACGATGCCGGCAAGGAGCTGCCGTGGGATGGCAAGACCTTCGGTCGGCTCAAGGTCTCGGGCCCGTCGATCGCCAAGGCCTATTTCCGCGTCGACAGCAGCATTCTCGACGAGGAAGGCTATTTCGACACCGGCGACGTCTCGACGATCGATGCGCACGGCTATATGCGGATCACCGATCGCTCCAAGGACGTGATCAAGTCGGGCGGCGAATGGATCTCGTCTATCGACCTGGAGAACCTCGCGGTCGGCCATCCGGCCGTGGCCGAGGCCGCCGTGATCGGCGTGTTCCATCCGAAGTGGGACGAGCGTCCGCTGCTGATCGTGCAGCTCAAGCAGGGCCAGCAGGCGACGCGCGAGGAGATCCTGAAGTTCATGGACGGCAAGATCGCGAAATGGTGGATGCCCGACGATGTCGTCTTCGTCGACGGCATTCCGCACACCGCGACCGGCAAGATCCTGAAGACCGCGCTGCGCGATCAGTTCAAGAGCTACAGTCTCCCGACCGCGGCGGCGTAGCGAACAGGTTCTCCGTCATGCCCGGGCTTGGCCCGGGCATCGACGTGACTTGGCGAGAGCCCGTAGGGTGGGCAAAGCGAAGCGTGCCCACCATCACGAGCGGAGTGATTATGGTGGGCACGCTTCGCTTTGCCCACCCTACAGCCGGCGCAAGTTGATGCGCCCTCAGCGCGGGGGCGTGAGCGCATCAAGTTGGCGCTGAGCTTCGGGTTCGCCCCATTCTTTCGCTTTTTGATACCAGTTGCGGGCCTGCGCGAGGTCCGCGAGCGGGCCACTGGCGCCCAATTGCTTGAGCACGATCGGGTCGTAAGTCCGGGCAAGGAGCAGCGCGGCGCGCGCGTCTCGTGCTTCGGCGGCGCGCAGCAGCAGTAGCCTCGCCGCCGCGATGTCGCCGCTGGCGAGCAAATCCTGTCCGCGCTTGACGACAACGGAAATTTCCTTCGGATCCAGATTGCGCACGGTGTCCATCTGCGGCGGCGGGGAAGCGGCCGCAGGCCGAGCCGGCACCGCAGCCACGACAGCCGCCGGTGGCCGCGCCGCAACGCTGGCAGCGGCTTTCCAGGAAAGCCGGATTGAACTACCCACGAGCGCGGCACCGTCGCCGTCACGCAATTCTACCGTCACCACCATCTGGCCGACGAAGCCGTCCGGCGGAATGACCGACACGGCGGAAATCTCCGACGCGGACACGCGCCACTCGTTGGCGGCGACGCGCTTGCCAGCCGTCAGCCGCGCGCCGGCTGGCAATCCGTTGATGGCAATGACGGCACCAGGAGGGGGAGCACCCACGCGCAGCCCGAGCGGCAGCGCGTCGTCGGCGAGCCCGCTGCTGTCCTCGACGGCGAGGGTCGCAGCCCGCTTGCGTTGCGGCGCCGGAAACAGCGAGGTCTTAAGCGACTGCCAGGAAGACGAGATAGATGCGATGGCGTTCGACTGAACCCCAGGACTTTGCGACGCCGGAATCACCATGACGACGATCATCGCGATGGCTGCCGCAACCGCTGCCGCGATCGCGAACCTCGCTCCCACGCGGAGCAGCGCGCGCCTTCCCGAATTGCGGAGAACGGATGGCGCCTCCATGGGCTCCATCGCTTCCTGCATGGCTTGGGCGACGGCCTTGGTGAACATTTCCGAATGGTCGCGACGTCGAGGCTTGCGCAGCGGTTGCAAGGGCGGATCGTCGACAGTCAACGATGGAGGCTCCGCGGACCGTCTGAGCGGCGCCGCCGGCTGCCCGCTTATCGCCCGCTCCCACGGCTCGCGCGGGGCGTA
This sequence comes from Bradyrhizobium sp. LeoB3, assembly GCF_055456055.1. Classification (NCBI taxonomy): domain Bacteria; kingdom Pseudomonadati; phylum Pseudomonadota; class Alphaproteobacteria; order Hyphomicrobiales; family Nitrobacteraceae; genus Bradyrhizobium; species Bradyrhizobium sp. LeoB3. Next base: position 1,451 of record NZ_JBVBEF010000115.1, on the reverse strand, counting down.
GTAGGTCGGATCGTTCGGATCAACGTAGCCTTCGTCCCTGCCGCCATTCATACTGAACGCTCGCCCTGAGGCGGCTGCCCACCAGCCCGCTGATGTACGCCGGCTACGCTGTTCGCGATCCTTACAGCCCATGAGGATGCAACCGCGCACCTCCGGTCCGCCTGCGGCGACGACCGTGAGCTTAGGTCCTCTTGCAACGCTTCCGGCTGACGCCCGCCGTTATCCTTTTTTTGATTGCCGTTGGCCGATGTCCTTCGCCAGGACGGTCCCTTTTGCTTCAGCGGTTCCGACAACCTAGAGTGGAGCCTTTAGCCCAAAGTTCCGCCGAGTCAATCGACAACTAGAGATCACTTTGATTGAATGGTTAATCGGTTAGGTTGCCGAATTTTCCCGTACCTTGTCCCATATCGCCGCAAACCTTGAAATTGCCGGGCCGCCGTGGTCTCAAGCTGAGAGTTTTCAACCGGCCCCTTGCAGTGGGCCAAGCCACAACACGGCAGTTCTCACCGATGGCCCGCAGGTTTTCTGTTCCCTATCAGTCGGAGCCGGTGTCCAGCCTCGCCACCTGGGCACGCAACCTCGCGATCTTCTCCGCCGTCGCGGTGATCGTCTCGATCCTCATCGTCCGCTTCGGCTTCCTGGAGATGAAGCCGGCGCTGGCGACCTTCTTCGGTGCGCTGGCCTGTGCCGGACTTTCGATCCTGCTTGGCTTCGCCGCCTTCGCCGCGATCTGGCAGAATGGTTCGCGCGGCATGGGTCGCATCCTTCTGGCCTTCCTGATCAACGCGCTGGTGCTCGCCTATCCCGCCTATCTCGCCGTGCAATATCGCCGGCTGCCGCCGATCCACGACATCACCACCGACCCGATCGATCCGCCGCGGTTCGAGGCGCTGTCGCGCCTGCGCACCAGCGACGACACCAATTCGGCCGTCTATGCCGGGCTCTACTCAGCCGATCAGCAGCGCCGCGCCTATCCCGATATCGAGACCGTCGAGCTCGAGGTGCCGGTGGACCGCGCTTACGCGGTGACGCTGCAACTGGTGAACCGGCGCAAATGGCTCGTGATCGATGAGCGTCCGCCGACGCCACCGCGCCGCATCGGCCGTATCGAGGCGGTGGCGCGCACGCCGATCATGGGCTTCCGCGAGGATGTCGCGATCCGCATCATGCCCGACGGCGAGGATTCGCGGGTCGATATCCGCTCGGCCTCGCGCTATTTCGAGGCTGACCTCGGCAGCAATGCTGCGCGCGTGTCGAAGCTGATCGAGGACATCAACACCGCCGTCGACAACGCGAAAGCCGCGCCGAAGAAGGCGCCGGCGCCGCCGAAGGTGCAGGCAAAGACCGTGAAGAAGTGAAGCGGCGCGCCGGACACCGCTAGCAGTCTGCTGAAAAACCTTAAAATGGAGAGTTTTCGTCTTCTCGGCGGTTGTTGTTGGAGCGGCGGGGTG
>NZ_JBVBEF010000114.1:0-23677 GCF_055456055.1 Bradyrhizobium sp. LeoB3 | reverse complement strand
GCTGGTGATGGGCGCGTTCGCACATGGATTCGAGCGCGAGCTGATGCTCGGCAGCGCAACGCGAGATATCTTCAACGCGAGGATCGAAATTCCCGTACTCTTATCGCACTAGTTTCTTCTGACGCGCACGACGAGATAGAGAGGCCGCATCAAGATCCGCGAGTCCCGATGCGCGATGCCGCATGGCAATGGACGTTCATGACGCGGAACAACAGTCGTCGGCCGTCGAGTAGATCCAGTGCGTACGTGCACCTCGGCTTGCGACAGGCACTATTCCGGCACGATGCTTGTCCGCATTCTCGAGATCAGCGATCGGGGACAGGATGCCCGGATCAAACGCTTCGAGAGACGCACCGGCCGTAACGCGGCGGGGCCAATCGGGGTGGGTCAGCGCACCGCGACCCAGCGAGATGAAATCCGCCCCGCTGCTTTCGATGAGACCGGCCGCCTGCTCGGGATCGTGCAGCGACCCGTTGGCGAGCACCGGTATCGCAACGTGCTTCTTCGCCAACGCCGCGAGGCTCGCGCCCGCACCGAAGGCGGGCCGCCACGCCTCGAACTCCGTGGTATGCAGATAGTCGATCGGAAGCCTTCCCACCAATCCGAAGATCCTGGCCGCCTCGTCCTCGCTGCCGCTCCACTTGTGCACAAAGTCGTTGACCTTGCCCTGGAAGATACGGAGGCCGACCACGAACTGCGGCCCAACCGCATCCCGCACCGCCTGGGCGACTTCGGCGATCAGCCGAAGCCTCGCCTCGATGTCACCGCCATACCGATCATCGCGAAGGTTGATCCCCTCGGTGAGAAACTGGTCGAGCAGATAGCCGTTGGCGCCGTGTATCTCTACGCCATCGAAACCCGATTCCTTGGCAAGACATGCAGCCATTGCGAATCCGCCCACCGCCTCCGATATCTCGCCCCGCGACATCGCGACCGGCATCGGATATTCGCCGGTCCCGCGGTAGAAAGCCATCTGCTGCCCCTTTGGGCGAACCGCTGATGGACCTCGGGTGTCCTTCCGGTAGATGCTTCCTTGCGACAGCGCGCCCGCATGCATGAGCTGGGCGATCATGCGCGCTCCATGGCCATGCACGCGCTCCACGATCGGCCGCCATCCGTCGCCCTGAGCCTCGTCCGACAGCCCCGGCTGGAACAGATAGCCCTGCGAGTAGGCCTTGTCGGTGTGGAGGCCCTCAGTGATGACAAGGCCGAAGCCGCCCTCGGCAAACGCGGCGTAGTAGTCCGACATCCGCTGCGTCGGGTTACCCTCCGACGTCGCGCTGACACGCGTCATCGGTGCGACCGCGAGCCGGTTGCGAAGGGTCAGCTCGGCGAGTTTCAGCGGAGTGAAGAGCGCTGCTGTCGGAGCTCGATCGCGCTGTACGTGATTTCCATGTCCGGCCATATCATTTGCCCCCGGCGGTTCGGATCGCCGCGATCGCTTCGATCTCGATCTGAACCTTGGGATCGTAGAGAGCCTTGACCCCAGCGATCGTGTCGGCCGGATAGGGTTCGGAAAAGAACTTACGGCGAAGCTCCACGACCTCTTTGAAATTGCCCATGTCGGTGACGAAGATCGTCACCTTGATGACGTCATCCAGGCTCGACCCTCCGGCCTCCAGCACCCGCCGTAGGTTGACAAAAGCCTGTTCGCCCTGGGCGCGGAAGCCGCCATCTACGATCTTTCCGTCATCGCCGGCGCCGGCCTGGCCGGAGACGAAAAGAAGGTTATTGAACTTGATACCCTGCGACAGGAGAAACGGCTCGTAGTTGTCGGGCGTCGTGATGACACGTTCCAGCATGATTGTGCGATCCCAGTAATGGCTCATAAGAGAGTTGAGTTCATCTCGGCATTTTCGGCCGATAGGGATTGTGGGACGGGATGCCTTGACCGACAAACTCCGAATTATCAGTTATTGGGTGAACTGAATTCATCCATAAGGGCGACGTTAATGCGGCGGCTTCCTCCGCTATCCTCCCTCCGAGCTTTCGAGGCGGCTGCCCGACACGGCAGCTTCAAGCGCGCAGCCAGTGAACTCGCGGTGACCCCAACGGCTATCAGCCACCAGATACGCTCGCTGGAAGACCACACTGGCCTCACCCTGTTTGAGCGGAAGGTTCGCAGGGTGAGCCTTAGCGATGCCGGCGCGCAGCTCTATCCCGTGCTGCGGGAAGGGTTCGAAGCGTTCGAGGCCGTGCTTGAACGACTCTCGCAGTCAAAGAGGCCCGCGCAAGTGACGATTTCGGCGACCAACGCCTTCACGGTGAAATGGCTTGTCCCGAAAGTTGCCGGTTTCCGAGAGCTGCATCCCGGCGTCGATCTGCAACTCCATGCGTCGGACGAGGCCGTCGACTTCGTAGCCAGCTCCGTCGACATCGCAATCCGCTACGGCACAGGGCCGTACCCAGGCCTCATTTCAGAGCCGATGTTTGCGGACGAGTTCGCACCGCTCGTCAATCCGAATCTCGGCGTGCGCGATCTCGCGGACTTGAACCGTCTTCCCCTGATCCACTTTGAATGGACAAGAAAGCACCCGCTCAATCCGACCTGGGAGAACTGGTTTGCAAAGGCCGGGTTGTCGTGCCCCTCGAACCTCGGACAGCTCCGATTTTCGGACGAAGGTCATGCCATCCAGGCGGCTGTTGCGGGCCAGGGGATCGCGCTGCTCAGTCTGGCCCTCGTGGCCGACGAACTCGCCGCCGGCCACCTCGTACAGCCCTTCGGCCCTAAGGTGGACGGGTTCACTTATCATCTGGTGACAAGTGAAGATCGCGCGAAGAACCCACGCGTGCAAGCCGCGGCTGAATGGCTCCGGTTGGAAGTGATGTCCCTAAAGTCCTGAACCGGCAGCAACAGTCTTCGCTTCAGTGTTCGCACTCTCAAGCACGTTCGCACTCGCGTAGACAAGTTATCATAGGTCCAATAAGTACAAGTCGGGCGTCAGGACTCAGCAAGGTACGGTCGGCATGAGTTCCACACGAACGAATAAGGGTTCGATGGGTCGGTATGGCGGTAGCTCAAACGACCGTGGAGGCCTGGTTGGCGGAGCCGACTCCGGTGCCTACAGGCCCTAAGGGCCGGTACCTGCAAGCCCCCCGCGTTCTGCAGGCTTTTTTCCTCTTCGATCGAAGTGGGGCGGGTGGCGGTGGCACTTAACGTCAGCATCTGATCCAAGCGGAACTGAGTTTCGCTCGCTCGCCCATCTCTTGATCCAGCACATCGTGCGGGCGAGGTGGCTATCACGGTTGCTGCTTCGCTGCTCCAAGTTTTGGCCAAATCATTCCAGCGGTCTTGCGATAGTTCATATACTCCTCGGCGAGGGGCGACGGCCCCAACGCTGCCCATTGAACTCCTGGCGAGAATGTTGGATCGTGACAAACGTAATCATCTAGGTGTTGCGAAGCGCGCGATCGCGGCATCTGCTCATGCGGAGGCGTCCGAGGCGGGCCGCGAGTACCGGAGTGATATGATGATCAACATACAATGGATGGCTCTGCTCCTGGCTATGGTGGTGGGCGGGGCGCATGCGGCAACACCGTTGGCGCTCGAGGCGCAGAACGGGATGGTTGTGAGTTCGCAACACCTCGCCTCTGAGGCAGGCCTGGAGATTCTGAAGGCTGGCGGCAACGCCATCGATGCGGCTGTCGCCGTAGGCTACGCCGAAGCGGTCGTAAATCCGTGTTGCGGCAATCTTGGTGGCGGCGGGTTTATGGTGATGCATTTGGCTGATGGTCGCGACCGGTTCATCAACTTTCGCGAAACTGCGCCGGCAGCGGCGAGCGAAAAGATGTATCTCGACGTCAGCGGCAATCCGATTCCGGGCGCCAGCCGATTTGGCTACAAGGCGGTTGCTCTCCCGGGAACGGTCAAGGGACTGGATGCGGCCCTGACCGAATATGGGACGATGTCGCGCGCCGAGGTGATGGCGCCCGCGATCCGGCTTGCCCGCGATGGGTTCGTGCTAACCCGCGGTGACACCGACATCATGGATTATGCGGCAAGTCGGTTTCATAACGACCCGTCGGTCGCAAGTATCTTTCTGCGCCACGACGGAAGCAACCTCCAGCCGGGCGACAGGTTGGTGCAGACGGATCTGGCGGTGACGCTCGAAGCGATCGCCAAGGACGGGCCGGACGCCTTCTACGCCGGCCGAATCCCGGCTGCGGTCGAGGCTGCGTCGAAGGTCGGCGGCGGAATCGTTACAGCCGATGATTTTGCTCATTACAAGATCACCGAGACGGAGCCCCTGTACTGCACCTATCGCGGCTACGTCTTCGTCTCCGCGCCGCCGCCGAGCTCAGGCGGCACGACGCTGTGCGAGATCCTGAATGTCCTCGAGGGCTATGACATGGCGGCGCTTGGCTTCCACTCGGCTGCCTCGATCCACGTCATGGCCGAGGCCATGCGTCATGCCTATCTCGACCGCAATACGTATTTGGGCGATCCCGATTTCGTTAGAAATCCTGTTGATCGGCTACTGTCCAAGGACTACGCGGCAGCCATCCGAGCCAAGATTCTGCCCGACAAGGCGACGCCTTCGGAGGCGGCGCGGCCCGGACTCGAGCCGCATGAACAAGGCGATACCACGCACTACTCGGTCATCGATCACGCCGGCAACGCTGTTTCTGTCACCTACACGCTCAACGGTCTGTTCGGCGCAGCGGTGATGGCGCCGGGGACTGGTTTCGTCCTGAATGACGAGATGGATGACTTCACCATCAAGCGCGGCGTGCCGAACATGTACGGGCTGGTGCAGGACCAGGCGAATCTCATCGCGCCGAACAAGCGCCCGCTGTCATCGATGACCCCGACGCTGATCACCCGGAACGGCAAAGTCTTTGCTGTGCTCGGCAGCCCGGGCGGCCCGCGCATCATCACCATTACGCTTGAGGCCGCGCTCAACATGATCGATCACGGCATGGAGCCGCGGCAGGCAGTCGATGCGCCGCGGATCCATCTTCAAGGCCTGCCCGACGAACTCGACTACGAGCCGTATGCGATCTCACCCGACACCGCAAAGCTGCTTCGTGAGATGGGCTACAAACTGGTCGAACAGACACCGTGGGGAGCGGCCGAGCTCATCGCGATCGGTCCTCCCGATGGCGGCGCTGCTGGTCCGCGCTCGTCCGGCAATGATGCCGCTCGGAGCGGCCGGATGCGGCCCGGCTATTTCTACGGCGCCCACGATGATCGGCGACCGGCCGGGAGCGCCGCGGGAGAATAGAGCGTATACCTTCGCAAAGCTGCAGCTGAGTTCCCAAGGCCGCGAAGGTGACCGATGCAGCCTGGAAGGTCGGACAATAGGCAGCGTCAGACCAGCTTCTTGCGCTTCGTCGTGGCCAAATCGGCCAGGCTCATGTGATCCAATACATCCGACATGGCATCGCGAACCCGTGTCATTGTGATGCGTACGACGCATTTGCGAGGATCTTCGCAGTCCACGCATGGCTGGTAGGCCGTACGGCTTGCGCAGGCGATGGGCGCCAGCGGACCATCGAGCTCGCGGATCGCCTGCCCGATATTGATAGCGTGCGGCGGCCGAGCCAGCATATAACCGCCGCCCGGTCCCTTCTTCGTATGCACGAGGCCGGCTTTGCGGAGATCGCCCAGGATCGTGTCCAGGAATTTCTTGGAGATGTTGTTGGTCTGCGCAATGTCGATGGACTGAATCGTTTCGCCGGGTTTCAGGGCCGCCAGATGGACGAGTGCCTTGAGGCCATATTTTCCCTTGGCTGTCAGCATCTGATGTCTTCGAATTAGAATAGGTAATAGATATACTATAGGATATATTGCCGCCATTTGGCGGTTATCTTGGAATAATTCACACGTTGATGCGGCCATTGAAAGATAAGGCTACTGAATTGGCCGCGCCCCGACTTCGACTCTCGCTCAAAGCGTTCGCAAGAACGCGGCGAGGGCGGCTTTCTCTTCGTCGGAAAGACCGAGCGGCCGGATGTGAGACGACAGTTGCGCCGCGAACGGATAAAGCGGATTTTCCGCTTCGCTCCGGTTTCGCGCCCATACCTCACCGCCACCGCGATCGTAGAGGTTGATCACGCCTTCAAGTGTCGGAAAAAGCCCGTTGTGCATATAGGGCGCAGTCTCTCCGACATGACGCAGGCTCGGTGTGCGGAAACGCCCGACGTCGTCAGGGAGATGGGTGACCTGGTAACGGCCGAGATCCTGCGCTTTCTCGCCGAAGAACGAGATCTTCAGATTGTGGAAGCGATCGTCCGTCAATAGCGGGCCGAAGTGGCAGTTGGCGCATCGCGCCTTGGTCCGGAACAGGTGCAGGCCCCACAATTCCTGTTCGGTCAGCGTGTTCCGGTCGCCGTCTGCGAAGCGATCGAAGCGCGTCTCGGTCTCGAGATGACTTTGAAAGGCAACGAGCGCATCCGCGAGTGCGTCTGCCGAAATCGGTCCCGCGCCGTAAACCTCCGCGAAGCGCGTTGCATAGTCGGGATCGGCGCGCAGGCGCGCCAGCACGGAATCCAGATCCGGATTGGCCATCTCCTCAGATATCGTGAGCGGCAACAGCGACTGGGTCGCCAGAGACGATCCTCGACCATCCCAGGCCAGATACGGCCGCAAGGCTACGCTCTGGAGCGATGGAGGATTGCGTCGCCCGCGGGCAAGCGCATGCCCCGGCGCCGTTGCGGTCCCGCTGCTCCAGCCGTGCTGCGCATTGTGGCATGTCGAACAGGCGAGATCGTTGCCGGCAGAGAGCGTCGCGTCATGGAAGAGGCGCGCGCCAAGCGCAATGCGGTGTTGCTCATGGCTGGATGGGGACGACGGCAGGTTTAGCTTGCCGAGCTCAACAAAAGCGACATCAACGTCGAGCCACGGCGCAGGCCATTCGGTTGCAGGGCGTGCGTAGGACCGCCGCAGCGGCGACAGATGCTCATCCCCTGGTGTCGCCGACATTGCATGCGCGAAGATCATGCCGAGCATCGTCAGAGCGGTTACGCCAATCGCGCCACAAAGGCTTGCCGCTTTCCTTGAAGGTATCGCGCGGCTCAATGGCAATCAGGGCCTGCCTGGTCCCTGTAGACCTCGAAGGAGGCAAGCTCCGCCCACCGTTCTCGCCGTCGCCGCCATTGCTCAGAGCTGCCTATCGCAGCCAGCGCGCGCCCGATCGTGACGGCGAGATCGGTTCGACGCTTTGCCACGGCAATCACGAGTGAAGTCGGATCGACGGGAGGCAAGGTCGCCGAGAACTTCTGCCAGGATCGCTTCGTGAACAAAGGATCAAGCACCGCGCGGTCGTGAATGGCGGCCACGCATTCGCCGGTCCTCACACGCATCAAGGCTTCCGCCGGCGCTCGCAAGGCTCGTATCTCGGCGCCGAGCGATTGGGCGAGCTTCTGACCGCGATCGTTGGCGAGGGTGACGCAAACCACGCGGCCTCTGAAGTCGCTCCACTGCCGCAACGGCCGGTCCGAGCGCATGACCGGGCTCAGGCCGGACTCGTATCCCATCGGCAATATCTCCGCCGCCTTGCGCAGCGGATCATCATCGGCGACGCGCGCCAGCACCGCGTCCACTCGATTTTCATTCAGCGCCGCGAGCCGGTCCGCGGGCGGCACGAGCACGAGCTTCACGTCGGCTCCAAGCCGTTCTCCGATCTCGTTCGCGAGATCGGTTTCGAATCCCTCCTCGATGTAGAGGCGCATGTCGGGAGTCTTGGCCGGCGGCACATAGGCGATGCCAAGCCTCAACTGGTGCGCGTTATCGGTTTTATCACGAGGCCTCTCGGCAGATGCGAAATCAGACGAGGCAAAGCCCAAGTCACCTCGCGTGATGCCGATGGCGCCGCCGATCAGAGCGGGCAGCAGCAAGCCGGCCACGACGGCAGCGAGGATTTGCCAGATCGGGAAGCGTGCGTTGTTGGCGTTCATCGCGTGATCTTCGCTGATTTCATGAAGCGAGCTGGCACGTGTGCTGCGAATAATCGTCCCTGAACTGAGATGATTACAGAACAAAGTTGTCTATAGAACATATAGACTTATCGCGATGATGAAGTATCGTGAAAGCGGTCATTTGTCATCACTGAACGGGGGATTCACATGCGAACCACGCGCGCGGCAAGCAGCAGGCGCCCATTCGGTTATCTAGCAGTGGCGGGCGCGCTCCTCGCCGTCCCACACATCGCTCCAGTACGCGCCGCCGAGCCGCTGCCGGAAATCAATCTGCAGCTCACGCCCTGGACGGTGATCGCGCGCGAGAAAGGCTTCTTCAAGGAGGAGTTCGACAAGATCGGCACCAGGAAGATCAATCTCATCGCCTCGGGCGCCGCCGAACTGATCGGCGCGGAGTCCGCCGCCGTGAAGGGCGGAGCGATCGCGATCGCACAGCGCATGATCTATCCCGCCACGGTTCACCGTGCGAACGGTCTCGATGGCGAGATTATCTGGGTTTCGGAGGCGTCCAATCGTTATCGCGCGCCCATTCTCGCCCGCGCCGACAACGACAACATCAAGTCCGTCGCCGACCTTGACGGAAAGAAGTTCGGCTCGAGCCGCATAAGCTGCTACTGGTCGTCGCCGTTCGAGATCACGCAGAAGGCGGGGCTGCCGTTCGACTCGCGCGAGAAGCAGGGCCGGATACGCTACACCTCGATCGACAACACCGCCGTTGCGATCAGCGCGGTGCTCTCGGGCGCTGCGGATGCGACCACCTTCCATCTTGCGGCGGGCGCCGCCGCCACCGGCGCATGGTTGTCGGGTAAGCTCAAGGTGGTCGGCCGCTCGCCGGACGACGGCATCTATGTGAACAATGCGGGCCGCGTGACCTATTTTGCCCGCCGCGACTTCGTGGACAAATATCCCGATGTCGTAAAAGCGTTCCTTGCCGCGCGCGAGCGTACGCGCGAGTGGGCCACCGATCACGTCGACGAGGCGGCCGAGATTGTCGCCAAGGAGACGCGCGTTCCGATCGAGGTCGCGAAGTTCCAGATCACCCACGCCGGCGAATGGGAGTTCATGGCGGGCGAGCCGAATGCCGACCGTGCGCGCGATGCGATCAAGAAGTTCCAGGCCTGGTACATTGCCAACGGCGACGACATCCTCTCCGAGCGCAAGCTGACCGACGCGCAGATCGATGCTTTCGTCGATGGGCGCTTCTTCGCAGGCGGCACTCACTCCATCTACAACTGACGCGCGGATGTAACCGATGCGCACGCCTCGGCACGCGGCGAGTGCCGGGGCGTCGTAATGATCTGTTGAAAGAATGTTGTCAGCATGACCGACAGCGCAGAGGCGATCGACGGCTCCGGAATCCGAACCGGCGGCTCGGCAGTCGCGGCGCGGCAAGGGCGCGCGTACAAGGGACCTGCGCTGATCGGCATTGTGCTGCCCGCAATCATCCTCGCCCTGTGGCAAACGGCGTCCACTCGCGGTTGGATCGACCCGGTGTTCCTGCCGGAGCCGATCACCGTCGTCACGGCGTTCTGGAAGATGCTGACCAAGCAGAACCTGGCGCTGGATTTTCTCGCCAGCGTCAAGATCGTCGGACAGGCGTTCATCTACGGCTCGCTCGCCGGCGTCGCGCTGGGGATCGCGGCGGGATTGTCGCGCAAGGTCGAGCAGTTCTTCGGCCCGACCTTCGATGCGATCCGGCACATTCCCGGCATTGCCTGGCTGCCGCTGATCGTTCTCTGGCTCGGCATCGGCGCGCCCGCGAAAGTGCTCGTCATCGCCAAATCCGTGTTCTTCCCGGTATTCCTCAACACGCTGCAGGGCATTCGCAACGTCGACAAGACTTACGTCGAACTGGCGGAAGTCCTCACGCTGACGCGCAGGCAGCTGGTGCGCAAGGTGATCCTGCCGGCCGCCACGCCCTCAATCATGGTCGCGCTGCGCTATTCGGCTGGGCTCGCTTGGGCGCTTGTGGTCGTTGCGGAAGGATTGAGTGGGCTGGAGGGGCTGGGCTTCCTGATCTTCCGCGCGCAGGGCCTGCTGCTCACCGACCAGCTTGTCGTGTGCATGGTCATCATCGGTCTCGTCGGCTTCGCAATCGACCGCAGCATGTATTTGTTGCAGCGCCGTGTGCTCCGCTGGAAGCAGGGCTACGAAGGTTGAAGCACGCGACGGCGGTCGCATCACGTCAACGGGAGTATGCCATGGCCACATCCGGCCAGCTCGAGGTGAGGAACGTATCCAAGACCTATGCTGTCGCCGGCCGGCCGCCGGTGCACGTCCTGTCCCATGTGAATCTCGATGTGAAGCCGGGCGCGTTCGTTTCCCTGGTCGGGCCGAGCGGATGCGGAAAGTCGACGCTGCTGCGGCTGATCATCGGTCTCGAGCGCGACTATCGCGGGGATATTCTTATCGACGGCCGGCAGGTCACCGGTGCCGCGCTCTCGCGGGGCATCGTGTTCCAGGATCACCGTCTGCTGCCGTGGCTGACGCTCGAGGACAATATCGGTCTCAGCCTGGAGAATTCGGGCAGGAGCGCCACGGACAAGGCTGCCACGATCGCCGAACATATCGCCCTTGTCGGCTTGAAAGGTTTCGAGAAGGCCTATCCGCATCAGCTGTCCGGCGGCATGGCGCAGCGTGCGGCGATCGCCCGCGGTCTGGTGAATCGTCCAGAGATTTTGCTACTCGACGAACCGCTCGGCGCGCTGGACGCCCTGACCCGGGTCCATCTCCAGGCCGAATTGCAGCGCATCTGGCGCGTCGAGCAGATCACCATGATTCTGGTGACGCATGACGTGGATGAAGCGATCTACCTCAGCGACAGGGTCGTGGTAATGGCCGGCGGTCCCGGCCGGATCGTCGACGACATCAAGATCGACCTTCCACGCGACCGCGACCGTGCGGACCTTGAGTTCGCCAGCTACAAGCGACGAATCCTGTCCGCCATGGGCGAATATGGCGGTAAGCCGCAGGCGGCCTGATGCCGACGTGCCTGTCCTGCGAGGTCCAATCATGCTGAGGTCGCAGACGACGGCACGGCTCCACGGTCTCAGCTTGCTTCGCAACCTGATCCTTGCGATCGGGATCGCCGCGAGCGGGGCGGCCGTCGCCATGGATACCGCGCCGTCAAGCGATCTTCCTGATTTGTTGGCGGTGCGGGCCGAGATCTATTCCGGCGAATACGAGAAAGCGGCCGCCAAGCTGCTGACGCTTGCAGAAACCGTCCATCATGCCGACGTGTACAATCTGCTCGGCTTCTCGCTGCGTAAGCTCAAGCGCTACGACGAGGCGGCGCGGTGGTACAAGGAAGCTATCTTCTACGATCCGACCCACCGGCCGGCGCTCGAATACCAGGGCGAGCTGTTCATCGATATCGGCGATTTCGCGCGCGCAGAGAAGAACCTCGAGCTGCTGCGGCTATTGTGTCACCCCGGCGGATGCGAGGAATACGACAAGCTGAAAGATGCTATCGCTCGCGCCGGACATAAGTCCAAATCCTAGATTCTTGCGCCCACACTGCCTGGATGGAGATGTATAGATGAAACGCTGGTTGCTCTCTGTTGTCGTTGGGGTCGCGCTCCTCGCCACGCCCGCCTGGGCGGAGCAGAAGATCAAGGTCGGCATTGCGGCCGGCGACGGCGATATCGTCTGGGCGAAGGTCAGGGAGATCGCCGCCAAGGACGGACTCGACCTCACTGTGGTGGTGTTCAACGACTATCTCTTGCCAAACGCCGCGCTCGACGCAGGCGATCTGGATGCAAACGCCTTCCAGCACAGGCCCTTCCTCGAGAACCAGATCAAGACGAGAGGCTACAAGATCACGCCGGTCGGCGAGACGATCGTCGCCCCTATCGGCCTCTATTCCAGGAAGGTGAAGTCCATCGGCGAGATCAAGGACGGCGCGTCGATCGGCATCCCGAACGATCCCTCCAATGGAGGGCGTGCGCTCCTGCTGCTGCAGGCCGAGAAGCTGATCAAGCTCAAGGACGGTGTCGGGATATCGCCGACTGTGCTCGACGTGACTGACAACCCAAGGAAGCTGCAGCTTCGCGAGATCGACGCGGCCCAGCTTCCACGCAGTCTCGATGACCTCGACGCCGCGGTGATCAACACCAACTACGCGGTCCCGGCCGGGCTGCTTCCGGGCAAGGATTCCATCGCCGCCGAATCCGCCGTCAACAATCCCTATAACAATTTCATCGCCGTGCGCGAGCGGGACAAGGATGCCCCTTGGGTGTCGAAGCTGGTGCGCGCCTATCAGAACGATACGATCCGGCAGCTCATCAAGGACACATTGCCAGGCCAGATTCCGGCCTTCTAGGGGTTAGCCATGACGATAGTCCACAAGCCGGGGGAGATTGTTGGATCGCCGATCTTTCCAAGTCCGACGCAATTTCCAGACAGTCCGCTATCGAAGTCGCTGAGCCAGCCTTTGCTGCTCGGCTTGTTCTTGCCGATCCAGGCGGGCGGCTGGAGTGCGTCGACCTTGCCGCGAACGACGACGTGGACGTTCGACTACAACCGGGATCTGACGCTCACTGCCGAAGCCTTTGGCTTCGATCTGGTCTTTGCGCTGTCGCAGTGGTTGCCGAAAGGCGGCTATGGCGGGGTATTCACCGGCGAGGCGCTCGATTCGTTCATGACGACGGCGTCGCTGGCGGCACTCACGTCAAAGATCATGCTGATCTCGACCATCCATGTGCTTTACGGTCCGATCCATCCGCTGCATCTCGCCAAATACGGCGCGACGCTGGATCACGTCTCGGGCGGACGCTGGGGCATCAACGTCGTCACCGGGCATCGCGCGATCGAGCACGAGGCCTTCGGATGGAACCAGATCGAGCATGATCGCCGTTACGAACTGGCGGCGGAGTTCATCGAGGTGCTGCAGCGGCTGTGGAGCGATGACGAGAATTTTTCCTTCTCGGGCAAGTCGCCGTGACGGCTGAGCAATGCGTTCGTGACGCCGAAGCCGCGGTTCGGACGGCCTATCCTCGTCAATGCCACTGGATCGGACGCCGGCATCGCGTTTGCCGGCCGTTATTCCGACATCGTGTTCATCACGAGCCCCGCCGGCTCGTCCTTTGAGAGCGCGATCGAGGCGCTTCCAGCGCATGCGCAACGTGTCAAGCAGGCCGCGATCGAGGTCGGACGCGGGGTGCGGACGCTGCTCAATCCGATGGTGATCTGCCGCGAGACCGAGCGGGAGACGTGGCAGTACCATGACGCCATCGTCGATCACATCGACCCCGTCGCTGGCTTCCAGAATTTCGCCAGCGATGCGCACGCCTGGAAGGGAAGGATAGGTCGTGACGCGCCAAAACGGCGTGCGATCGGTGGCAATATCGAGGTGATCGGCACGCCGGAGCAGGTGGTCGATCACTTCAGCCAGCTCAAGAAGGCCGGCATCGACGGGCTTCAGCTCAGCTTCTTCGATTTCAAGCCTGATCTCGAGTTCTTCGGTCGCCGCGTGCTGCCGCTGATGCAGCAGGCGGGACTGCGGCTTCCGGTGACCCGTACGAAGTGAGCTGAGATCCGGCCGCCGCGCCGTTTGGCCGGACGGCGCGCTACGCGGCGGTTCGCTCGCGGCGAGCCGGTCATTTCAAATAATCCGGCAGCGTGAATCCGTCATAGAAGCGGTCGCTGCGGATCGCGGCCTTGAAGGTTTCCGACTTCTAGCCGGCGACGATATCCTGCGCCCATGCGCTCTCCGCGTTGCCGCGTTTCACTGCGACGACGTTGATATAGGGCGTCGTCATCTTTTCCAGCGCGAAGGCGTTCGTCAGCTTCAACCCGCTATAGATCGCGAAATTGCCCTAAGACCGATCTCACCGGAATCTTCCACGTGCCGACGCCGCCGATGGGCCTCTATTCGAAGAAGCATGCGCTGGGCACGCCCATCAAGCCCGGCTCGACCGTGGCGGTCCCCAACGATCCCGTCAACCTGCAGCGCGCGCTGTGGAGCGGACATTGTCGGCAAGCGCGGGACCGTCGGCGAAGAAGATCGCATCGAATTTGTGCGCCTCGGCGCGCTGCGCCAGCTCCTGGTAGTAGGTGATATCGAGAATCCGGTCCGCTGCGGAGCCCTTGTAGCGCCACGCGGCCTCGTGATGGCCGCCGGGATAGACGAAGAGATTGAGGGTTAGCTGCCGTCGATCACTCATGTCTTAGGACCTGCGCATGTTTGAAGGCTGATGACGCCGTCGGGCTGCGACATTTCCTGGCATCCGTCGTCACTGCGTTTCCTGCTCGCACTCAAGCTGCAGTGCAAAAGAGTCTACGTCTGCGATCGCGAGAATGTCGATGAAATGAATTTACATAGTTGCGTCGGAAGCCAGCATGAACATTTTGGGTTGTTCGCCGATAGGAGACGAGACGGCATGCTGCGATAGGAATGACGACGCATCGGGCACCCTGTGCGACGTCAGTACGAGAGTTTTCGGCTTAAAGAGCTTCGATTTCGACTGGCCATGCATGCAGTCAGTGCCCGCAAGACAATCGTCATTGCAAATATTCCAGCGCCCGCATCGACGGAAACGCGATCATTGTCTGTCGTCGAAAACAAAGCTGGTTTCATTTCATTGACTGACGGTCGATCGCTCTTACGATTTACGCCCAATCGCGAGGTCGAAACATGCCGCCGATCTCTACGCATCAGCACTCTGGCAATCGCCGCAGATCGTTGCGGCCGAATAGGGCACACGACCATGGCTCAAACTGATGGCATCGATAACGTCATCCCGCGCGCTGATGTCGTCAAGCGTGCGGCGCGCCTCGGCGCGGAGATCAGGAACATCAATCTGAGGGGCGATCTGCCTGACGAGACGATCGCCGCGATCAACAAGGTGCTGCTTGAGCACAAGGTGATCTTCTTCCGCAATCAAGATCATCTCGACGATGCCGAGCAGGAACGCTTTGCGGTGCGACTTGGCAGGCTGGTGCCGCATCCAATCATCGGCCCGGCCAAGGGCACGTCGTCGATCCTCGAACTGGACTCGGGAAGGGGCGGAGGCCGCGCCGACCAGTGGCACACTGACGTCACCTTTGTCGACGCCTATCCGAAGATCTCGATACTCCGTGGCGTGGTGATTCCACCTTATGGCGGCGACACGATCTGGTCGAACACCGCGGCGGCCTATCTCGATTTGCCGCCGCCGCTCCGGCGGCTCGCCGACGAACTCTGGGCGGTCCACAGCAACGCGTATGATTATGCGGTGAAGTCGCGCGCCACCGACGCTGACAGGAAACACTTCGACGAAGTGTTCACGGGCACGGTCTACGAGACCGAACATCCGGTGGTTCGCCTCCATCCTGAAACCGGCGAGCGGACGCTGGTGCTCGGCAACTTCGTGCAGCGGTTCGTCGGCCTGCCGAAATATGACGGCCAGAAACTGTTCGACCTGTTCCAGTCGCACATCACCGCGCCGGAAAACACCGTGCGCTGGAGCTGGAAGGCAGGCGACGTCGCGATCTGGGATAATCGCGCGACGCAGCATTATGCCGTCAATGATTACGGCGACCAGCATCGCGTCGTCCGCCGCGCCACGGTCGATGGCGATGTGCCGGTCAGCATCGACGGTCGCTACAGCGTGACACACATCAAGGCGACCAAGCCGCAGGCAACCAAGGCCGCGTAGCGGGGAGTTCGGCAGATGAGTATGACGCATCGATCGGCTCGTTCGGCTGGCTTCTGGTCCGGGAGCAGTGCTGCAACGAAAATCCGGTATATTCTGTGGGCATTCGCGCTGATGCTTGGCTTCCTCGGCCAGGCGTTGGCCGAGCCATTGGAAAAGACCGACATCCGCTACCAGGGCTGGGCTGGCCAGGTGACGTTCCCCGAACTGGCCGAGGATCTCGGCTACCTCGCGCCCCTCAAGCTCAAATGGGTCGGCAACACCATCAGCGGGCCGCAGGACATTCAGACCGTCGTCACCGGCGACATCGACATCGGCGGCGCCTTCTATGGCGCGATCATCAAGCTGATTGCGGCGAGAGCGCCGATCAAGGCGGTGGTCGGCTATTACGGCTCCGACGCCGATACCTATTACGGCTACTATGTGAAGGAGGATAGTCCGATCAAGGGGGCGCGCGACCTGATCGGAAAGAAGGTCGCAGTCAATACGCTCGGCGCCCACCTTGAATTCGTGCTCCGCGAATATCTGGCGCGGAACGGGCTGAGCGCGAGCGAGGCGAAGCAGGTGACGCTGGTGGCGATCCCACCGGTCACCGGCGAGCAGGCGCTGCGCCAGGGCCAGGTCGAGGTGACCGCGCTCAACGGCGTGCTGCGTGACAAGGCGCTGGAACGCGGCGGCCTGCGAAAACTGTTCGCTGATACCGACCTGTTCGGCAATTTCACCGGCGGCGCTTATGTGCTGCGCGACAAGTTCATCAAGGAGAATCCGAATACGGCGCGCAAACTGGTCGAGGGCATCTCGCGCGCCATCGAATGGGCACGCGAAACCCCGCCCGAGGAGGTGAAGGCTCGTTTCGACAAGATTGTCGCCGAGCGCAAGCGAAACGAAGACGCCTCGTCGATCAAATATTGGAAGAGCACCGGCGTCGCGTCGAAGGGCGGGCTGATCACCGACCAGCAATTGCAGGTGTGGATCGATTGGCTGGTGAAGGATGGTCTGCTGAAGCCCGACCAGATCAAGGCCTCGGACACCTACATCAACCAGTTCAACTATTATCGTTCGGGCAAGGCAGCGGAAGCCAGATGAGCACCGCAAAGATCCGCTTCGAACAGGTTCGCAAGGAGTTCCTCGTCCGCGGCGAAAGCGGTGGACCGGCGCGGCGGTTCATCGCGCTGGAGGATGTCACGCTCGACGTCCATCCTGGCGAATTCCTGGCGCTGGTCGGCCCGAGCGGCTGCGGGAAGTCGACCTTGCTTGATCTCCTGGGTGGGCTGACCGCACCGACCAGCGGCCAGATCCTGCTCGATGGACGACCGATCTCGGGCCCGGCGCGCGACCGCGGCATCGTCTTCCAGCAATACGCGCTGTTTCCCTGGCGGACGGCGGCGCAGAATGTCGAGTTCGGGCTCGACATTGCGGGGTTGAAAGCGAAGGAGCGCCGCTCGATCGCGCTGCACTATCTCGAACTTGTCGGGCTCGCGGGTTTTGCCGACCGGTACCCGCACGAACTGTCCGGCGGCATGAAGCAGCGCGTGGCGATCGCGCGCAGCCTTGCCTACGATCCGGAAGTGCTGCTGATGGATGAGCCGTTCGCGGCGCTCGACGCGCAGACGCGCGAGACGCTGCAGGGCGAGCTCCTGCGCATCTGGCGGACCACCGGCAAGACCATCGTCTTCATCACGCACGGGATCGACGAGGCGGTCGTGCTCGGCCAGCGTGTCGCGGTGATGACGTCGCGGCCCGGCCGCATCAAGCATGTCGTCGACATTCCCGAACTGTTGCGAAGCGAGGTGGATGACGTGCGGTCGCTGCCCGAATTCGGGCGGGTCCGGCACGAGGTCTGGAGCTTGCTGCGCGAGGAAGTGTTGAAGGCCCAGCAAGGACAGCTTGCCGGTGCTCATGTCGCGTCGCGCGCCGATCGTTCTGTGGAGGATGTTGCGCATGTCTAGCCTTGAGATGCTGACGCTGCTCGAACTCGCGCACGGACGGCCGGCGTCGCTTGGCAAGATAGAAGAGGAACCGTCGGCGGTGGCGCGTGCGCTGCATCGTTTCGTGCGTTGGCTGGTCGCGTTCGGCCGCAGGTCGCTGCTGCTGCTGGTCCTGCTTGCGGCATGGGAGGCGGCTCCCCGGTTCGGGCTGATTGATCGCGCCTTCCTGCCGCCGTTTTCGGAAGTCGTCGCGGCCGGCTGGCAGCTTGCGCAGAGCGGGGAGCTTTACGATGACGTGACCGCCAGCCTGTTGCGTGCATTGAGCGGTTTGCTGATCTCGGTCGTGCTGATTGTTCCGCTGGGCCTCGCCATCGGCTGGTATGCCCGGCTTGGCGATCTGCTCAATCAAACCATCGAGATTTGCCGCAATACGGCGCCACTCGCGCTGTTACCCGTGTTCATCCTGCTGCTCGGGATCGGTGAGGTCTCGAAGGTCACGATGGTGATCTATAGCTGCGCCTGGCCGCTGCTCCTCAACACCATTGCGGCGGTGAAACAGGTCGATCCGCTCCTGATCAAGTCGGCGCGCACCATGGGCGCGACACCGCAGCAGTTGTTCCGCAAGGTGATTCTGCCGGCAGCGCTTCCAACGATCTTCGTCGGTATCCGCCTGGCGAGCGCGGCTGCGATGCTGGTGCTGGTCGCTTCCGAAATGGTCGGTGCGAAGGCCGGCCTCGGCTATCTCATCATCTACAGCCAATACAGCTTCCTGATCCCGCAGATGTATTTCGGGATTTTGGGCATTACCGTGATCGGCCTGACGTTCAATGCGATCCTCGAAGCGCTTGAGCGGCGCTTCATGCGGTGGAAGACGACGGTGACGGCCTGACGTGCGGTGGCTCAGGCCGGATCCTCGTCCCCGAGGATCGCGCGCAGCCGCGCAATCAGCTCGCGGTTCGCCGGATCGTCGCGGCGACGAGGCCGGGCAACGTCGATGGGAATGGAGGCGGCGAGGCGCCCCGGCTTGCCCGTGATCGCGATTACCTCATCGGCAAGATAGACTGCTTCCGTGATCGAATGGGTCACGAAGATAACGGTCTTGTGGGTGGCGGCATGGATGCGGGCCAATTCGTCCTGCAGCGCTTCCCGGGTGAGGGCATCGACGGCGGCGAAGGGCTCGTCCATCAGCAGGATGTCGGGATCGACGGCGAGCGCGCGCGCCAGCGCCACCCGCTGACGCTGTCCGCCGGACATCTCGTGCGGATAGCGCTTCTCGAAACCGGACAAGCCGACCAGCGCGAGCGCGGCGCGCGCCATCTTGTGGCGCTCGTGCGTGCTGACTTTGCCGTGCTCGAGGCCGAAGCCGACATTGGAAAGCACGGTACGCCAAGGCAGCATGCGCGCGTCCTGGAACACCAGCGCGACCGGGAGCCTGTATCCTTCCGCGCGCACATTGACGCGGACCTCTCCGGCATTCGGCTGGAGCAGCCCGGCGATCACGCGCAAGAGCGTCGACTTGCCCACGCCGGAGGGACCGAGCACGGCGACAAAACGGCCGGGCGCGACGTCGAGGTCGAGGTCGCGCAGCACTTCCGTCCGCTCGCCATCGCGTACGAATGACAGGCCGACGCTGCGCAGCGAAATTATCGCTTCCATCGCAGCACCCGTGATTGCAGCGCAACGAAAGAGGTGTCGATCAGTCCGTACAGCGCGGCCATCGTCGCCATGTAGATCACCACGACGTCGCTCGCGAGCAGGTTGGAGGCCTGCATCATGCGCTGGCCGAGACCGGGCACGCCGAAGATCTCGGAGGCGACGACGGCCATCCAGGCCTGCCCGAGCGCGGTCCGCAGGCCGACCAGGATCCCGGGCGCGGCGGCAGGCAAGATCACCTTGACCAGCTTCTGATCCGCGCGACGGAATCCGAACGCATCGGCCAGCTCGATCAGGTCGCGCTCCACCGAGTGGACCGAGCCAAGGGCCGCGAAATAGCAGATCCAGAACACGCCGGTTGAGATGATGAAGATGGCGGCGGCCGGATCGATGCCAAACCACAGGATCGCGAAGGGCACCCATGCGAGTCCCGGGATCGGCCGCAAGATGCGCACGATCCAGGCGAGGAACGATTCCAGCGTTGCCGACATGCCGGTCGCAACGCCGAGCGCGATACCGAGCAGGCTGCCGATCGCAAGCCCCGCGAGATAATTGCGCAGGCTCGTCGTCAACGCCGCGAACCAGATGCCGCTCGAGAGCTCGCGCCAGAAAGCCCGCGGCAACGCGCTCGGCGGCGGCAGCACCGATGCCGGCACGATTTGGAAGGCGGGCATTGCCTCCCACAATGCGAGGAAGGCGACAAAGCCCAACGCGCCCAGCGTCAACGATCGTGTGCGTGTCACCGGTCGCGTCCGTTCCGTGAATTGCAGGCGTCGCTAGTTGGCCGTGGCGCGGTTATAGAC
Organism: Bradyrhizobium sp. LeoB3; assembly: GCF_055456055.1. Lineage (NCBI taxonomy): Bacteria > Pseudomonadati > Pseudomonadota > Alphaproteobacteria > Hyphomicrobiales > Nitrobacteraceae > Bradyrhizobium > Bradyrhizobium sp. LeoB3. The sequence goes on along the minus strand of NZ_JBVBEF010000114.1, from coordinate 3,739 downwards.
ATCGAAGGCGAACAAGCCTTCGAGGGGTTCCGCCTTCTGGAGCGCGCCGATCTTCACCTGATACTCCTGCAGCTGCCGAGTCGATTCCTCGATGCGTCGCGGATCGGAGGTGAACTGGGTCTGCGGCGACTTCAGCGACTCCAACAGGATGTCATCGGGCACAAGGCCATTGCCGAAAGCGGCGCCGACATGCTTCACGGCCTGCTCCGGGTGCTCTTTCAGCAGTGCGGTGGCGCGGATGATCGAACGCACGAGGCCGTCGACTGCCTTGGGATTCTTGTCCGCAAAGGAGCCCATGACCGCGACCACGACGCCCGGGAAATTCGGAAACATGTCCTTGCCGGTCGCGATCAGCTTGATCGCCGGATTCTGCTTGCGGATGATGGAAAGCGCGGGCTCTCGCACTGAGCCACCCTCGACCGCCCCGGTCGCGATCGCGCGCTGGGTCGCGTCGATGCCCATCTCGACGATCTGGACATCTGCCTTGTCGGCCTTCACGACTTCCCACAGCCAGTGCTGCAAGGCGGTGTTCGGGCCCGAGCCGATCGGCTGGGTCGCGAGCTTGACCGGGCGGCCGTTCTTTTCACGAAACGCCTTGAACGCAGCCGCCGGATCCTTGCCTTCGATCTGCGGAGAGAACGCGGCGCTGGTCGCAAATCCCATTTCCTCGACCACTGTCGCGGCGACGATGCGCACGTCGATGCCCTTCGCACGGGCGACCAAGAGCGGCGCAAGTCCAGCGACGTAGACGTCGAGGGTGCCGGACTGCAGTGCCTGGATCATGTTCGGGCCCGACTCGAACGTGCTCGTGGTCAGCGTCAGTCCCGCCTGCTTGATCCAGCCTTCGCCGTCCGCGACGAAGACCTGTGCCGCGCCCATCACCGGGATGAAGCCGAGGCGCAACGGCTGCTGCGCCCGCGCCGAAACCGGCTGGCCCAACGCGATCCCGACCGCCACAAGGGCAGCAAACATGCTTGTCACGAGGCGCATCGTCATCCTTCCGAGAGATCAGGGGAAATGTGGCCGCAACGTCTCTTTTCGAGAACGTTTGGTCCATTGCGTTATTCGGGCTTTATCAGCTGGAATCTTCTAAATTTATCCCTCAAAGTAGAAGGCAATTCTGTAGCTCTGTCGAAGTACGGACGACAGTACCCCTCACATATCTAACGGCTTCGGCAGCCTAGCTAGCTCGGGCCGACACCTGTACCAACTTTGTTCCGGGCCGTGGCCTGCGTCACCACGCTGTTTGCAGGCACGTCGCGCGTCAGCCAGACATTGCCGCCGATGGTGGAGCCGCGGCCGATGGTGATTCGGCCGAGGATGGTCGCGCCCGCGTAAATGACGACGTCATCCTCCACGATCGGATGGCGCGCATCGCCCTTGATCAGGTTGCCTTCGTCGTCAGTCGGGAAATGCCGCGCGCCGAGCGTGACGGCCTGGTAGATGCGCACATTGTCGCCGATCACGGCGGTCTCTCCGATCACGACCCCGGTGCCGTGATCGATGAAGAAGCCCGAGCCGATGCTGGCGCCCGGATGGATATCGATGCCGGTCCGGGCGTGGGCGATCTCGGCTATCAGCCGCGCGACGAGCCGCGCGCCCTGGCGATGCAGGATATGGGCGAGGCGGTGGTGGATGATCGCGGTCATGCCGGGATAGCCGATCAGGATTTCCGGAAAGTTGCGCGCGGCGGGGTCGCCGACGAACGCCGCTCGCAGGTCGTTGATCAACACGCCGCGCACCGAAGGCAGTTGGGAAGCCAGGCTGCGCGTCAGCTCGATCGCATCCTCTCGGCGAAAACCCGGCAACAACTCGTCACCGACGAACAGCGCGCCGCGATGGATCTGCTCGCACAGCGAATCCAGGGCAACGCTCAGCGTGTTGCCGACGAAATAGTCGATGTTCTCGCCGTCGAGATCGAACCGCCCATAGTGCCTTGGAAACAGCACCTCCGTCAGTCCGTCGAGAACGGCCTCCAGCGCCTCGCGAGACGGCGCTCGTCGCGCTTCGCCGTCGCGGCGGATGCTGTGGGTCTCCTCGCGCGAGACGCGCAATTCGGCGACGATCCGGTCGAGTTGCCAGCGCGCGGTCGACGGCGCACTGTCGCCCGCTGCAGCGAATTGCGATTGCGGTGGAGTTTCGCGCTTCATGCTGTCTCGACCCCCGTTGCCCTCAGCGGACGTGCGCCAAGGGGATACTTACCTCCGCAAGACGGTCCAGGTCCGTGTCGTGGTCGATCTGGATGTATTGACCGTTCCAGTAGATCAGGCCGGACAGCCGATGCGACAGCTCCATGCTGAGCAGGCGGCCGACGATGATCCCGTACGAATAACGCTCGATGATCTCCTCGGCCTGGCACTCGACGGTCGCCAGCGCTTTGCCCAGCAGCGGCACGCCGGAGGAGCCGGTGAACCATGTCGTGCCGTCGAAGCGCTGGCTGCCCTTCAGCCGGCGATTGCTGAAGCGGGCGGCCAGCACCTGCTGCTCCGAACCCAGGATGTTGACGCCAAACAACCGGTGGCGCTCGATCAAGGCGAAGGAAGATGCCTGCCTGTTGATGCTCACCAGCAATCGCGGCGGGGCGGCGCTGAGCGAGGTCAGCGAGGTGACCGTCATTCCGGTGATGTCGTCGTCGCGCCCGGCGGTGATGATGCTGACGCCGCCGGCGAGGCGGCGCATGACGGAGCGAAACTGGCGCTCGATCTCGTCGGTTTCATCGACGAGATGGATATCCGCTTTGGCCATCGGTTGCTCCTCTCGTCGAACCTCGCGGAATTCTGCTCCCGCTGGAAGCAGCCTTTCGCAGGCAGCGGCGTGCCTCTGATGAGTGCAAGCCTTCCACACGTCGAAAAATGTCCCACGAATTTGGCCGGACAGAAATAGAGCGGTTTTCCAATTGTCCGCTGTCCGGGAGTTTTCTGATTTCTTTGCGCGTGCAAGACCGCAAAGAATATCTTTCAGCGCCTCCGCTTGATCTCTCCTCGCGCCTTGAAAGCAGCCTCGCCCGCGCCGCGGCGTGAACTGTCATCGGTGGGAACAGTGGCGCTTCGGACGCGCAACGGAAGGGCGTACAAGCCCGCGGAGCTCGCAAGAGCGGTTCAAGACGAGGTCTTTCCCTATGAGCTGAATTACTACCGTGAGGCCGAGCGTCTCAGTGCCTCGCTGGAGCGGCTCGATGCGCTCTGGATCGATGTATCGCAAGCGGGTGCCGCGACGCAGGAAGACGTGCTCCGTGCGCGGGAAAGTGCAGCGATGCTGGCGACGGCGCGCTGGATGTATCGCAGCGCGCCGGCGGGCCAGGAAAGCCGCGGCATGCACCGGCGCGACGATTTTCCGGATCAGGACGAGCGTCAGCGGCATTACATCACGGCCGGCGGTCTCGACAAGGTCTGGAGCTCGGTGCGTCCGCATGCAGATCGTGCCTATGCGGAGGCCGCCGAATGATCGAGGTCATCGACGCCGAGCGCTGCACGGCCTGCGACATTTGCGTCAACGTCGCCACCGGCGATCATCATCCCGCTTCACGAGAAGAGGTTGCGGAACCGGCCGGCGGGAAGGGACACTCAACACGATCCCGTCGCATTGCAGGTGGACAATTGGGAGCCGGCAGCCTGAGGACAATTGATCACGTGCGCGAATGAATGCGGATCTCTTGAGCTGTATGGTGGTGGAACATGAAGGACATACTCGTTTTCCTGTCTCCGTCGCGCAGAGATGACCTCTCGAGCGGAGCGCATTG
>NZ_JBVBEF010000113.1:0-24615 GCF_055456055.1 Bradyrhizobium sp. LeoB3 | reverse complement strand
GCCGGATACATTGATGCAAGACCGCATCTACCGGATCGTCGAAATCTTCTTGCTACGCACGGCCGGACCATACATTGGGTCACTCGCGTCGTTTTCGGCCCGTTCGAGGGATGTCTGGTTAGCCCTTAACAGCGGCGGAATGGCAGACATCCACCCACCGCCGCTTGGGGCCAATAGCGACTTAGAGCGGCGTCCGGCCTACCCGGTGAGCTGACGTGCGATCTTCAATCCGGGTTTCGGCCGTGGGCAAGACCGGACATGACCGCCGTCGCTTCTTCGTGCAGCCGTTATTGTTTGCGCGGATCGTCAGCAGGATAGATGTAATCGATGCCACCTGGGCCAATGAACTGAACCTGAAGTATTCCTTCCGCGCTTCCGGTCCACGCGTAATGCGGGTGTTTCGCAGGGTACACCCATAACGAGCCAGGCTTTAGGAGATCACCCTTCTTTTCGAATTTCTCACCATGACTGCTGCCGATTGCCCCGCTTATGACGGTGACAACTTCAGAATAGGGGTGAGTGTGCGGAGGCATTTGGAAATTCGCTGGAAACTTGATGCGCAAGACGACAACTTCGCCTTTCTTGCTGGGATCGCCGACCAAGGTGGCAATCTGAACGCCTTTCGGAAAGGCTGGATTATCCTTCCATACGAGCGCCTCGGGCATCAGCCGCGCCTCAGTATCTTGCGCGATTACCGGAACAGACAGCATAATCAAGCTGGTCGCGGTCAGAAGCAATTTTTTCATGAGAATCTCCCAAGCTCCATGCAGCAAGAGAACTCAAGTCGCAATGCGGCGAGCGTGAGTTTGAGATAGAAGCTGCGCGCCGCGTACAGTCGCAAGGCTATACTACCTATACGCGAACAATAAAGGCAGAGATATTGACTTACAGCCTGGCAAACGGGTTGGTGCCCGCTTCGCGTCAAAAACGCGAAGAAACTCAACCGAAGAAATCTAGTCCGCTGTGCCTCGTTAAGCGGACCTCGATGACGTAGTTCACCGCTTCGCCGACGGGCCATGTGTGGACGGCTCCGGGTTGGCAAGGTTTTCTTTACGCATGCGGCGGTAGTCGGAGCAGCCATGTGTTCGGCCTATTAGCGCGGTTCACGCGACCGCTGGCCATAATGCCCTCCGCGGATCAGGTCCCGGTCAAAAGCGCGCATTCGAAGATGCCATGGCCCAAATGGGTTGTCCTGATCGCCGGATCGACCGGCGCTGCATTACGTGCTGTTCGCCTTCCCAACCGTTACGTCACACCGGATGTCCGGCGGGATAGGCTACGCGGCGAGCGCGGCGGCGAAAGCCTGTCGCGGCGAGAGCCAGCCGCCGGTTGCCGCCACTGTGGTCGTCGCCATGCAGCACAGACAGAATCCGCGTCGCGATATGAGATGCTGATTGAGCGTCGTCATGAGTCTCTCCTGAGGATGTCCGCAAACGGTTAGGACCGCCACGGATGCGGCGTCGGCTTGCTGTTTGCGATGTGAACGATCGTCATACAGCCTGCCATCGGCCGCGCTCGCGCGGCCGATGGCTTGCGATCCGCTAACGCTTGATGAATGCCAGGAGCGGCCAGCCGTGGCTGAAAACAATGGGGCGCCACATCGGCAACGATGGCAGGAGCGTCGTCCGCCGCGATGGACTCGAATAGGCCGAGCGAAATCCTGCCCATGTTTCCATCCGCACTTGAAGCCGCGATGGCGCCGAGGCCGACCGCTGAGGGGTCGCGTCGGTTATTGTCCGGTAGCCCAGCGCGACTTCCGCATCAGATTGCTGAAGTCCCTGCGATGGAAACCAGGGTCCTTGTAGGCCATTACGTCGGCCAAACCGGTGCCTTGGGTGGTCTCAGGACGGTGCTTGAGGCTGTCGTAAAGGGCCTGGAGAAAGCCTTCCGCGAATTGTGGCGGACGCGGATAAGCCGCCTCGACCGCGCTCCGCTGCGCGGCGGTGAAGTCGTCGTAGCCGGCGCCGACAAGGTCCATGTTGGCTCCTTCGGCAAGAAGTGCAGCGATGGGGTACAGATGCGGGGAAATTCCATTTGTCGTATGCAGGGCGATTGCAAACCAGACTCTCTGGCCATCAGCTTCTGAAATGCTATGACTCCGCAAAAAATCGCGTGCGGCGTTCGCGCCGTCCACTTCATAGCGCAGGTGACTTTCCCCATAACCTGCCGTCAGCCCATAATCATGGAACATGGCCGCTACGTAGAGAAGTTCCGGGTCAAAGGTCAGACCCTTGCGCTTTCCTGCCAAGGCAGCCCAGTAATAAACGCGCATGGAGTGCTGAAACAGCAAATCGTCTTCGGTATCGCGAACGACCTGTGTTGCGTCGCGCGCCAATTTGCTCTCGGGAACTCTTATCCCCGCAACCTCATCGACGGCGCTCGGAGCCGCTTCAGCGACTTTAGGCATGACCGTTTGGGCCTCGCCGTTTGGTGCCAAGGCGGATCCGGCGACCACCAATGCGAGGGCGGCCCAGGTGAGAGTGGTATGAACCTTCATGGCGTTCTCCTTCTGTAGCCGGAGATGGCGCCTATTGGGCTGGACGTGCGCTTGCCGGGATGGTGCCGAAGCCCGCTTGTTATGGAGAAGCAGTGCTCCTGTCTCCTCGAACAGCCGACGCAGCCTGTTCAACTAGCTCCACAACAGCGTCTGGGTGCGACATCATGACGGCATGTGAGGCACCTTCAATCGTGACAGTCTTCTTCGATCCGGCGCGTTCGGCCATAAATGCCAGCAGGTTAGCGGGAATGCTGTTGTCGAGCGTTCCAAAGATGAACCAAGAGGGGATCGCTTTCCAGGCGGCGCCATGGGACACCTCCGTCATGGCGCGTTCCGCCATCGGGCGCTGCGTCAGGGCCAGCAGCCTCGCTTCGGTTTCGGAGAGGTCAGCCGCATATTGTGCTCTGAACTTGTCAGGCTGAAAGTACAGGTCCCGGGTACCGTCCGGCAGCAGAATAGGGTCCGCCGTGTTCGCCTCGACGGTGCTGCCGGGAAAGCGGCGCAACAGCGTGGCCACGCTCTCTCCTGTATCCGGCGCAAAGGCCGCCACATACACGAGCGCTTTCACCCGTTGGTTGCCGTTGGCCGCGTTGGTGATGACCGCGCCGCCGTAGGAATGACCGACGAGAATGATAGGGCCGTCAATCGTATTGAGAAAGGAAGATACGTAGGCGGCATCGTTGCTCACCCCGCGCAACGGGTTCGGGGCTGCGACCACCTTGTAGCCCTTGGCGAGCAGCAATTCGAGGACGGATTTCCAGTTGGACAGCGACTCAGCGAATGCGCCATGCACGAGAACTATGGTGATCATCCGCTGTTCAGCCATCGATTTGGCTCCGTCGATCAGTCGACGTCCGTCTCCAACGAGAGAGGGCCGGGGTGCACCGGGCGTAGGTCGCCTGGGTATTCAGTTTGCGCTGTGGAGTTTCCAAGCCCCGCGGAACATTCGCGGATTCCGCGGCTTAACGTCCTTGTCTTTTGCCGGTTCCAAAGAGGCGCTAAATTATTTTTTGAAGGGCCCGCATCCGGCTTTTTGCGTGGCGTTGCGCGTCGATCCACTCCAACTCGTCCGGCGCTGTGCCATGATGCGGCTGGCATTGGCTTCCATCACACTCGCATCCACCGCGACCCTTCGCCCTTGCGAGCCCGGCGGCCATGCACGTTGTAACCACGCGCTCGAAAATATAGTGCAGGATCTCGCTCTCCCGGAAGCAGCCGAGCCGGTTCACTGAGAATGTCGAATGGTGCGGAACCTTATCGTCGAGATCAAGCCTGCAGAACCAGCGGTAAGCAAGGTGCAGCGCTCCTGGCACAGCCGGCGCTCGTGACGAATGCCGTAGCAGTAACCGACCAGCAGCATCCGGACCATCAGCTCGGGATCGATAGAGGGTCGACCGATGCTACTGTAGAAAGGCGCCAGATCCTGCCTAACCTGTCCGACAGCAAGCAATCATGGTCATAGGCCCACGGCTCCACGGCGGCCTTTGATCTAGATCAACGGGTCGGCGCGCCACGCTCGAGCAGTTGTGGCTGTTCAGTCGCATTGACGCTGGGAACCGAGTTGAGATTGGCTTGCTCGGCTTGAAGCGTATTTGATTGTCGCGGCTCGTTTGCCGCGGCGTCCGCCCCGATTTGTGTGGGCACGAGTTTGACCAACAATGACCCCGAGGGTCATGAGCGGTCATGCTCTGACTGATCGTAAGATCTCCGTTTGGCGGTCAGAACCTGACATCTACGCGTTTGTGAGTACATGCCCCTAGTTCGGCGCAAAGCCCATCGAGTTCGAGAAAGGCAAGGCAGGTATCCTGGTGCCGTCCAAGGACAAGCTCCCCATGGTCATCAACACCCTGATCGAACCCGTTCGAGCCGGTGAGCTGGACGAGCACTTTGCTCATGCCAGCAAGCAGCGGCCGGCCTTCAAGAAGAAGGCCGCCTGACCGACCTCCAGGCCGGGTGGGCTCGGTCCAACCCGGTTTCTGGGCCTATAAAACATCCTTTGATGGTCCTGGCCCGTTTGTTTTTGGATGTTCTGGGGTGCCCGTAAGTCGTTCTAAGTATATCGCAGTCTCCCGGGTTGCGCGGTCCGAACTTTCGCCGAGTTTATCCTTGTGGCTACGAGCTAGCCTTTGTGGAGGGCAACAAACAATGACGCGGCGGCAACAATCAAAGAAATGAGCGATGTAAGCGCAGCTATACGAAGGGCTGATGACTGCTGCGTTTGCTGAGCTGGCTTGTCGGAGACGAATTGCAATAGCGAGAACAAGTCATCGGTCTCTAAAGGCGGGCGCTCTTCACCGGACTCGCCTTTTGGAGCTCGAGCGTGTCGCAGATGCAGCGAGTAAAACCGATCGCCGTGATCTCTCGATGTGCCCTGAGACTCCCGAAACAGTCCTTTGAAGGACTTGAGTACGCTGCGGACGGAGTCCACATCGTCAATTGATAGATCCTTCGCCATCCCGACTGGTTGACGAATGGCCCACTTGTTCACGGCAAGGTGGGTTACCACAGCCGTCAGTGTCTCATAGTGCTTCGCATAATCCGGTCTCATCACCCGTCTACTCCGTTCGTCTCAAACGAGTTACAACTGCTTCTCTACCCGAAGTGGAATGATATTTTTCGGGAACGGCAACTGTTGTCGGCGCGGCTTCCACAAGATCGAGCGCGGCGTAACCTATGTGGGACTTGAGATCATCGGGAAGTTTGCCGACGTACTCAAAGTCGACCCAGCCGAGTTTTTCAGAGGACCTTGTCGAAAAGCGGAACACCGATCAAGCAGATCGTACGCAAGACTGGCCATAGCAGGAAGCTGGTTGACAGGTGATCCGTGGCGAACGCCATGATGTCTTCCGGACCGGGCAGAGTTCGCCCGATCAGCACCTGCCATGGCTCGACGATCAGTGGGTTGCCGGCCGCCGAAACGGGGCTGAACTTTGGCGGCGTCTAAGGACGCGCGGCTTCCGAGGCTCGCTTCGTGTTGTCGCAGAATGGGCAACACGCAGACGGCGGGCCGAAAAGGCCGATGTCGAAAACCTTCACCGCATCCCGTCAGCGAGAACGATCGCTCGTCTGATGACGGTCGGACGGGATACGCTCTCGAAGGCAGAGACGGTCACGGTCGCGGCGATCGAAGCTGGCGTACCGACCCCGGTCGAGGCACGCGAGATCATCGCCGAATTCCACTTGATGATCCGGCGCAGAGCTGCCGCCGAGCTGTCACCTTGGATCGAGCGGGCTCGTGCCAGTCTCGTTGCCTCATTCGCCCGCGGCGCGAATGATGAAGCGGCGGTTCGGGCGGCGATTACCTTACCTTGGTCCAACGGACAGATGGAGGGGCAGATCACCCGCCTCAAACTGGTCAGGCGGCAAATGTACGGCCGCGGCAAATCGATCTGCTCCAAGCTAGGCTGATCGGCGCAGAATAGAGTTGAGCTGCACCAAGATTGCGTCAGAGCCCCATTTCAACGCCGATTGACACTTCAAATGCGAAGGGATCGAACTGTCGGTCTCGACGCTGGTGGACCAGGTCGGCGTGGCGCCTTTGCGGTCAGGCCGCTCTTTGAACTGATCGAAGCCGATGTGCTCTCCGCCGACAGGCTTCATAGCGACGACACCAAGATGCCGATCCTGGCGAAGGGGAAGGCGAACACCGGCCGGATTTGGACCTATGTCCGCGACGATCGGCCATTTGGCGGACAGCTGTTCGAGATTGAGCGTGAGATCCATGCGATGAGTGCTGAGGAGCGGCTGCGGGTCCGCCAGGAGAGAAGTGTACCATTACTAAGCGATTTTGACGCTTGGCTGCGGGCGGAACGCGCAAAGCTCTCGCGCTCGTCCAACGTGATCAAACCGATTAACTATCTGGTCAACCGGTTGGATGGCTTTGCCCGATTTGTCTATGACGGAAGGATTTGCCTGACCAACAATGCTGCGGAGCGAGTGCTACGTGGTTTTGCGCTGGGAAGAAAGGCATGGTTGTTCGCCGGCTCCGATCGCGGGGGGCAGAGCGGGCCGCTGCGATGGCGACGCTCATCATGACGGCGCATCTCAACAACATCGACCCGAAAGCTTGGCTTGCCTACGTTCTCGCACGCATCGCCGACGTGCCGCAAAGCCGGCTGCACGAGTTGTTGCCCTGGACGCCCCCCGGCGTCGGCGCTCTCCACTCAGGTGGCCTAATCATGCACGTCAACAAGGTTCATTCCGCCACCACCATCGGTCGCCTCGCCAAGGATCTTGGCGAAGACGAGGACTGGCTAGGGGACGTCGCCAATGGAATGGATCCCGAGGAGGGCCTTATCTGGGTCTTCGGTCTCGGTGACGATGGCGTCATGGCGTTCACCGACTTCCGCATCGAAAACCTGATTGAGCTCATCAGGATGCACAAGGAGAACCCCGGGCTCCTTAAGCGATGAAATCGGTGCCCGCGGCCTAGCTCGGATGGATACCGAGCAGATCGCGCATGCCGGTGATTTCGCAGAGTTCAGTAGTGAGCGCAGATCGCGGTGGTAGAGGTCCGGCCGCCTAGAAGTCGAAGGCGCAAAGAGTGTACTGAGCCAGCCTAGTTCGGCACCTCTTGCAATCGCTCGTCGCCGCCTCGGCCGCGCATGGCGCGAGACGGACGAGGAAGATACCGACGGTCGACGTCGCTGCGCCAGCTCATGGATCACCGTCGGAGCCTTCGCGGCAGCAGGAGACAGCGATTTCGTCTCGGATAGCTCGCGATCTATTCCGATTCCGCTCCCCGGAAGCTGGTGCGATATTGGACAGGGGTCACGCCAAGACGGGTGCTGAAGACGATCCTCATCCGGTCCACCGACCCGAAGCCGCAATCGAAGGCGACAGCCTTCAGCGGTCGGTCGCTTCCTTCCAGCATCATGCGAGCCGCATCAATGCGTGCGCGCTCGATAAACTCGTGCGGTGTAATCCCCGTCGCGTGCACGAAATGTCGGGCCAGATTCCGGGGACTCATGCCGACGACGGCGGCAAGCGACTCCAGCGTATGACGATGCCCGATGTTGGCCATGACATGGTCCTGGATGCGCGCGATCGGCGCTTCCGGATCGGCAGGTGCTGTGAGATACGGACTGAACTGCGACTGTCCTCCCTGGCGCTGGGCAACCACAACCAGCCGTTTGGCGACCTTGAGCGCTGTTTCCGCCCCATGCCGCTGCCGGACAAGCGCTAAGCCCAAATCTATCCCCGCAGTTACACCAGCCGCTGTGATCAGCCGTCCATCGCGGACATAGATCAAATCCGGTTCGACTTTTGCTTTCGGGAACATGGCTGCCAGCGCCTGTGCATCCTGCCAATGAGTTGTGACTCGCCGGTCGTCCAGAAGGCCGGCATAGCCAAGGACAAAAGCCCCGGTGCAGATCGATCCATAAACGCTTGAGCGCCACGGCAACTCCTTGACCCACTGAATCAGGTGCGGCGCGGGCTGCGCTTCGGCTGGTGTCGGAGCGCCAGCCACCAGAATGATCTCGAAGCCGCCCGCCGCCTCCTCGAAGGTTAGGTCGGCCACAATTCGTATGCCGTTCGACGCGCGCAGCGGGTTGCGGTGAGCAGCAACCAATACCGTTTCATAGCGGTCCGCGCTGCCAAGGAACGTATTCGCCTCGCTGAACACGTCCATCGGACCCGCCACGTCCAGGGCCTGGACCCCCTCGTAAACAACGATCGCGACTGCTTGTACTGGCACCTCTTGCTGCCTCTCCAGTCTGGCGCCGTATTATGCAGGTAGTCCGGACGTTGCAAAAGGCCCCTCGAACTGGAAAGCAACACCAACACCCCGAGCGGCACGCCGGGGATGATCGCCAAGGTCAGCCTTTTGCTGATCATGGACAGAGCGCGGCCACGCCGCTCCGGCCCATCTTGCGCGGCGGCGTATCCGCGCGCCACCGGCATGAAGCTTGTGGCGAACAGGGCAAGCGGCAGCCGAGCCGCCAACAGCCCGGCATAGCCCGGTGCTACTGCGGCGAGCAGATTGGCAATGCTGAATCCGGCCACGGAGCGGGCCAGCAGGCGGCGCCGCTTCAGCCCGGCGGTCAGCACCGCCATCACAGGGGCGCCGATGTCGTAAGCGAGCGGTGACCAGGTGACCCGCGGCCGGCAGGCCAACGTTCAAGTCTGGGGCAGCGGCCAGCAGTCCGACCATCGTAAAACCTCGGAGCCAATCGCGAAGGCACCGACGGCTTACCAGACAACCATCGCTGATGCCGGAAAAAACGTTCCCGGCAGCTCAGCTAGGCCAAGGCGCATTGCGGATCCGAGTGCATGCGTTTGGCAGGTGAAAAGTGGGGTCGTGGTCGTGAATGTAGTCGAAATTGACGGTGCCGTACGTCGTCAGAGGCTTCTTTAAGGCCGAGCAAGTCTGAACCTTGATGAAATCATTCTTGAAATTGTCACCGCGCGGAAACGCGGCGATGACCTGGTCGCGTTGCTCCGGCGTGTACTCGTCATATCCAATCCCGATGACGTCCACCAGGACACCGGCATTCGTGAGCGCGATTTCGGGCCGCATGAATTGGGGGATGCCGGGCGTGGTATGAAGGGCGATGGCTTCCCAAACCAGATCCGATTTCGGATCGGGGATGCCATGGCTCTTGAGAAATTCGCGCGCAGCGTCGGCGCCATCGACTTCGAACCGCTTTGCGTCGGTGTGATAAGCGTCGACAAGCCCCAGGTCGTGAAAGAGCGCCGCGACGTAGAGCAGCTCGGAATCGAATTTGAGATTTTGGCGGACGCCCTTCATTGCACCGAACACGAAGACGCGGACGGAGTGGTTGAACAGCAACTCGCCTTCGTGTTGCCGTGCGAGTTCCGCGGCTTCGCGCGCTATCTTGCTATCGGGAATCTTAATGCCGGAAATGATGTCAGTCATGTCGAGACTCCTGTCTCCGTGTTTGGGATCCGCGCTCTCTCTATTTCGAAGCTTCCACGAAGCATAACATATATCGCTCCGGTCACTGACGTTAGCGAACAGATGCGTTAGCCCAGGTCATAAGATAGTCCCAGATTGTCGAATTTGTTTATACAATCGCACGATGGCTACCCTCCCCATCCAGCTCGATCGCGCCAGAAGGGCCCCGCTGGCTCAAACCTGAGATCAGCGACCATCGGTATTCGACGCGCAACCGGGCGCGATTTGGGACGACAAGCACCGTCTCGTGCCGGTTCTCGCGGGAATGTAGGGGTTAGCTTCGGCGAACACGTCGACTGGTCCGGCGACGTCCAGCGTCCGGACGCCGTCATCGATCGCGATCCGACCGTTGTTGGCACAAACCGACGTGGCGTTGTCCTGATTGGAAGGTCAAGCGGCATTGTTTGGACAAGCCGCGATCGCCATAACTGATACAAGGGTCGCGCCGGCGCTCCAAGTCATGGTCCCAGCCGGCGTCGTCTGATTGAAGCGCCGAGGTCATTTGCGTGTCAATTCACGCCACGGTGGAACGTTGTCTCGATAAGGAGTGTATCCAATGCCCGAGATTGCCGGCGGCATCCGCGTTCCCGATAGCGCTATCGCGCGCGCCGCCACGCAGCTCCTTCGCGATACCGAGGACGATCTGCTCTACAATCACAGCCGCCGCGTCTTCTTCTGCGGTGCGCTCACCGCGGAGCGTCGCGGGCTGAAGTACGACGCGGAGCTACTTTACCTTGGCGCTATGTTCCACGACATGGGCCTCACCGAGAAATGGTCGAGCCCCGACCTGCGCTTCGAGGTCGACGGCGCCAATGCCGCACGCGACTTCATGAAAAGCTACGGCGCACCGGACCGTGATATCGAGGACGTCTGGGCTGCAATCGCGCTCCACACCACGCCCGGCATCCCCGAGCATATGCGCCCCACCATCGCTCTGGTGACAGCCGGTGTAGAGATGGACGTGCTCGGCATCGCCTATCACGACTTCACGCATGAACAGCGCGAGCATGTCTGCGTCCATCATCCCCGCGAGACGAACTTCAAGAAGAACATCATAGATCACTTCGCCAACGGCATTATCAAGAAACCGCTGACGACCTTCGGGAATGTGAAGGCCGACGTCCTGGCGCTGAAGGACATGAACTATGTCCGCCAGAACTTCTGCTCGATCATCCTTGGCTCAGCTTGGCCGAACTGATCTCCTCCTTGAGGAGAGAACACCAGAGCTCAAAATCAGAAGGTAAAAGACAATGCCTGAAGAAAGAGATCCGACTGCTGTTATTCCGGCGCAAGACGTTATGATTAGCGACACTTTTGTGCGCATTTCCGGTCAAGGCTTTCCATTGGTCTTCGTCCACGGATTTACAACGACAAGCGAATTCTGGAAGGAGCAGACTGAGGAGTTTGCCAAGTCGTACCGGGTCATCCGGATAAACCTGCCTGGCCACGGCCGTTCGCCTGCCCCGACCGGGCGCAGCTATCGCATCGAGGATTTCGTTGAGGACGTTGGGCGCGTCTTTCAGGCGCTCAGTGTCGACACAGCCGTCTTGATTGGACTGTCGATGGGCGGAATTATCGCTCAGGAGTTCGCAATCAACTATCCACGTCTGGTGAAGGCACTGATCCTCGTCGATACAACGGCGCACGGGACTGGCGCGGACGCAACTGCGGACGCTTTCCTCGCCGCCGTCGACAAACGAGGAGCCGAGAAAGCGTTCCAGGACTTATCGGACATTTCGTTCGGTTCGTCCGCTAGCCTCGCACTGGTCGAATGGGCGTGGCAGGAAGTCATTCAAACGCCAGAATTCGTCGCCCGGGCAGCAATCCGTTCGATAAGTGATTCTGATACCCGCAGCTTTCTTTCTAAGATCAAGCAACCCACCTTGGTGATCGCCGGTGAGGAGGATCTTGTCACGCCAACAGGCAAGTCGGAAATTCTGGCCAAGGGGATCAGCAACAGCACCCTATCCATCATTCCGAAGGCTGGTCATTTTTCGATGCTTGAGAAGCCCCGCGCGTTTAACCGCATTCTGAGGGACCTCCTCGATGAAACATCGCGCCGTTCCTCTTGGGCGCGCAAGAGGTGACTGTTCAACTTATAGTGGCTTGGGCGTTTGCGATCATCGTATGATGCAGTCGCCAAAGGCCAAGGACCTAAAGGAGTATCGACATGTCTTTGACCTCTGTCTCTCTCGTTCGAATTGAATCTGCGATGAGCACGACGGCCAGGAGCGATGCACGAATTGCTGAGACTGCGGTTAGCCATCCGAAAACAACATGCAGACGCCTAACCAAACATGTCGCCGCAGGAATGGCCATATTTGGCTGTCTCTTGTGGCCAGTAACCGGTGTCACTCAACATGCCCAGGCGACTGCAAACAAAGTTGCGGCAATCGATAATAGTCCTGCGGGACTCGGCCTGCCCGGGCGGAATGGCGCGGTCGCGCTGACATCGCACCTGCCCTGGCTGGCGCCGGTCGGCCATCGGCAACCACGAAAGATGGATGTTCCGGAGCATGAGGCATTGTCGCCGTGGGAGCGTCAACAACAACGGTTGGATGAGGAACTGGATCGGAAGCTGCTGATCTGTCGACGCTGCTGAGCGAGGTGGAATCGATTGCTCATGATGGTGTGCCGCGCTTGAATTCGGACAACAGCGCAACTTGACACTCGTTAAAATGTGGAGGCCAGGATTACAAGTACCCTTGTCGGCACGAGTTCGGGCCCGCCGGCAGTGATGATCTTCGAAATGGTTTCGAAGCCAGGCGAGGTCCTTGTGAAAGTTCACGCAGCGGGAGTCGGCTCCTGGGACGCGTCGATTAGGGCCGGGAGGAGTGCATTGCCGCAACCTCTTCCTCTCACGTTGGGCTCTGATCTGTCTGGTGAAGTCCTCTGGAGTCCGGCTCCAACATGAAGGCAGATAGCATACTTCGCCGCGAGAGCATCGTGGAAGAGAGACACCGTCGGCTAGAACTAGTGGAGTAATTTGTCTTGACGCTTTCCAACCAAAGAGACTTCCTTCCATTGGGTCTTCCCCTCGGTTCTTGGGCCTTTGCTATCCGCATTTGGATAGCGGCGATCCTCGCCCTGTATTTGAGTTTCTGGCTGCAGCTCGAAGCACCGTCCACGGCGATAGTAACGGTTGCGATCGTCGCGGAACCGACTCGCGGGCAGGCCTTGGAGAAGGCAGTCTTTCGTGTGATCGCGACCATCATCGGCGTCGCGGCTTCAATTGCCATAACGGGGCTGTTCTCCCAGACGCGGGACCTTCTCCTAATGGCGTATGCCGGTTGGATGGGCCTGTGTGTGTACGTCTCAGGATTGCTCGACGGCAATCGCGCCTATGCGGCTGTCCTCTCGGGCTACACGGTGGCGTTGCTTGCAGTTCTACAAATCGACAATCCGGGCCACGTGTTCGAGTCGGGCATGGCGCGCGGCGCGGCGATCATCGTCGGAATTGTATCCACTATGATTGTCAACGATTTGCTATCGGCACCCGAGCGTCATACGGCGCTCGCAGCACAATTGGCTGATATCCGTCGCTGGATTGGCAACTACGCGAAAGCGGCAATCCTTGGTGAGACTACGAAGCCAATAAGGTCAGCGGCCTTGCTCGCTGAAATAGCGGCGCTGCGACCGGAAATAGCGAGCTTGGCATTTGAGTCGAGCAGCGGCCCAGATAGAAGCGCAGCAGGCCATAACGCTGCAGCTGCGCTAGTGGCGGAGCTCCATGCTGCGCGGAGCCTGAATGTGCTCCCGGTGGTCGCTGATGGGGCAACATCCGAGAGGATAGTGCGCGCGCTTGAGCGTAACGAAGGCGAAATCCCGCTGCCGACCTTCGTGGGGCGTCGCGATACGCAAAGAAACGCAGGCTCGACCGCTACTCTGGCCTGGACACTCAAAGAGTTGCTTAGAAGAGATGAGCAGGTTCGCCAGAATCTTGCAGTCCTGCGCGCCGATAGACGGCCTCCATGGCATTGGCGCGCGCTGATCTATCGATCCAATCGAGTTGCCATTGAAGGTGGCATTCGGGCTGCGGTCTGGCTTGCGTTGGCGGGGATGGTCCTTGTGTACGCGGGCTGGCCCGCGGCAAGCAGCGCCCTTTCTCTTGTCGGCATCACGATCGGCCTTGGGGCGCTGACGCCCAATTCGCGCGTGGCGACAGCTTTGTCGCTGATTGCGGCACCCGTTGCCGGTATTGTGGCTGGAGTTGTCGAGTTCGTTATCCTCGATGGCGTCGACGACTTCCCGTTGCTTGCGATCGGGCTTGCTCCGCTCGTGATCGGCGCCGCGCTTCTGATAGCATCGCCAAACCGCACGCTTTCGGCTCTCGGTCGAGTGAGCCTCATATTCGCCGTAACAACGTTCTTGCCGAGCAACCCCCAGACTTATGATGCCCAGGCGTACATTTTCGCCTTCCTTTTGAATTGTGTCGCTCCGGGCTTGTTGTTGGCGACGCAATTCCTGGTTCCTCCAGTTTCGGAGGACCGCAAGAGACGCTGGTTGTTGTTGTCGGCTCGCCGAGAGTTCGCTCAATTACCGTCCGCGGAACGGCGATTTGAGCCCGAAGAGGAGATGTTTCGTGACGCTGGCCGGATCGGTCAGATCCTATCCACTGGTGCGACTACTCCGAACAACGTGGAGGCGGTCGAGGAAGCTCTTTCCTATTTCGACCAATCCTCGACCATCCGGTTGTGCGACGACAAGCTGAAGATCCTCGCCAGTCGGCCCTTGGCTCAATTGGCTGAAGAGGTACGCGTAGCATTGAGCAAGCGAGAGTCGCGGTCGCTTCGCAACGCGTCCCAGGTGTTGTACAATGCGTCACCTTCAGATCCGCTCGTGGCCGATCTCTGTGCCGCGCTCATGCTCGCGAGCTACCACATCGAGGCGGTTGCCGGACGCACTCATCTCGACGAGGCCGCATGATGACGCATACCTTCCGTGAATTGGTCATCGGCGGTGTTTTCGTTGCGCCACTCATCACCTATGCGATGGCGGCACTGTTTGTCGTGCTCCTGATTAGGCCGTTTCTGCGTTTTATCGGATTTTCGCGGATCTTTAGTAACGCGGCGATTGCCGAGCTCAGCCTCTACGCGACCGTTCTGGGGCTCGTTATGTTGTTTTTTTGAGGGAGACTTCCATGCACGCCGCCGGTCAAGACCAGACGATGGACCGCGAAGAACCGCAGCCGCCTCCCTGCTCGAAGGCGAACCAAACCGACACGTTGCCCGAACTCAAGCCGATTGGGCGCGCGGAATCCGAACAGTCTCCGGCGTATGAGCAGTATCCCGTCGTCCCTATCAAGCCGACGCGCGCCCGGCGAAGAGCGACAGCGCAGTTCGTGTGGTCGATGTCGCGGAGACTTGCGACGTTTGCGATCTTTCTGGTGTCGGTGGTCGTATCAATAATTGCATGGGACGAGTATGTTTCTGCACCTTGGACGCGCGATGGCAGCGTCCGCGTCCAGGTCGCAAGCATTGCACCTCAAGTGTCCGGCCAGATTACGCAGCTGCGGGTTACCGACAATCAGTTCGTGCACAAGGGAGACATCCTCTATCAGATCGACTCCTTTGATTTTGATGTTGCGTTGCGCACGAGCAAAGCGTTGTTGGAGCAAAGGGAAGCTGACCTGCACGTGAAGCAGGTGCAGTCCGAACGGCGGCAACGGCTATCGGATCTGGCGACCACACCAGAAGAGCAGCAAGTGTTTCAAGGCAATGCCATACAAGCGAAAGCCGCGGTCGACGCGGCGCGTCAGCAGGTTGCCCAGGCAGATATTAATCTGAAGCGAACGGAGGTCCGCAGCCCGGTCAACGGCTACGTCACGAACCTTCTGCTGCGAGTGGGCGACTACGCTAACGTGGGGGTCAGCAACATTTCGATCATCGATACCGATAGCTTCTGGGTAGATGGCTATTTCGAGGAGACCAAACTGGCGCGGGTGTGTGTTGGGGATCGCGCCGAGGCCCAGTTGATCGGTTATTCTATGCCGATCACCGGCCACGTGACGACGATTACCCGAGGCATTAGCGTGTCCAATGCGAAGGCCGGCGCTCAGGGTCTTCCCAGTGTTGACCCGGTCTACACGTGGGTACGCCTGGCGCAACGCGTCCCGGTCAGAATCGCCATCGACAAGGTACCGCCTGGCATGCCGCTCGTGTCCGGCGCGACGGCAACCGTAACGATACGTGGCGATTCTCGGGTTGAGAAGCCACCATGGTTCAAGCGCGCGAAGGCTGTCCTCACGACGAGTCTCTCCGACATGATAAATGGGGTTTCACCGCGGCCGGGCTGCATCCCGCCTTCTTAAAATAAGAATGCTGGTCATGGAGTTGCCCCAGCCCGGCAGGCGATCATTCACACCCGGCGCGAGAACCCCCGGCCGTCCTTGATCAGGCGATGAGAGCAGAAGCCTTGGGCCGCGCGATCGTGGTGTGCGCGACGTTGTAGGTCAGCGCGACCTCGCGCGTGGTCTCGCAAGCGTCCAGCCGCTTCAATGCCTCGCGGCACTGATGCGCCGTCAGCTTCGGCTTGCGACGAACACGATGCCATCGGCCTTCTCCTTGGCGCGGCCCTCGCTGGTCCGCTCCAAGATCAGGCTGCGCTCGAACTCGGCAACGCCGCCCGCGGCCTGCCCTACAGCGCGGATTACGTGTTCCTGCGCATGGGCTGCGCCAGAGCAAAGGACTGGGCCGCCGTTGCGCCGGTTCGCGCTCAGCAAGCCTGCTTGCGACTTAGCCAATTCGGTAAGGGACGTTTGCGGTTTGGCCGCTCCAGCCGCGTCACGACGTTGCTCTTGGCGGCCGCGGGCGGGCTCTCGCAATAGGCCGCCGTCGGCCATTAGCCGCCGTCGCTTCTCCCGCATGTCCCGCGGCCGTAGGCGGCCTCCACCTTGTCCGGCAGCGTATGCGCCAGCGCCATTTCGGACATCTCGTTCGGGTAGCCGGTCTGCTCCGAGCACCAGTCCTTGAAGGTCGATCTGGAGCCGTGGACGGTCAGATCCTCCCCAAAGCCCATCCCCTGCAGCAACTCGAGCATGGCCATGTTGGACAGCGGCGAGCCGTCGTCATCAGCGAAAAGGTATTCGGCCTCTTGCGGCAGGTCCTGCAGGATTGCCAGTGCTCGACCGGACAGCGGCACAATGTGGTCGCGCTTCCGGCGTCCTCGCCTGCCCTTCAAGCGTGCGGCCGGCACGGTCCAGATGCACACGGGAAGACTAAACAGGAGAGGAGCATGCGCCTCATTGGTTATGTCGTCACCTTCCTAGCTGCCACTGTACTGACCTTTGGAGCGCTTGTTGGCTTTGAGCGTCTGCTAGGGGGATCATCAAACAGGGCCCCCATGCCGATCTTGAAGCGGCCCGCAGGGATTAGGTTTACTGCGCCAAGGCAGCACCTATTGGAGCGCCGCGAAATCCGCTCGGCAAATTTCAATCCCTTGAGGGTCGGCTCATTCATGCGCTACATGGCGCCGTGGGATGTGGAAAGACTTCCCGTTGTCCCGTAGACCGTGCGCCGGTTCGTCACCGTTCCGTCCGCATGTATTCGCTGCGCTCAGATATCAACCGCACATCAGGCTCCGCACCCAAGGAATGGGAAGTTTCTAGCCGTACCGAACTGTCTCGAGGGCGCTCTGCTACAAGAACCCAGCCAATCAAGCCAAAAGCGAGTAAGAGCGGCAGCTACCGTCCAAGGATGCCGCACCATGGCGTCCTCCTTTGGCAGTCAATCCTGTAGGAAAGTAAGCACCGAAGGCTCGGTATCCCAATTCACGATCGCGCGTGTGCGAACATCGGATAGGAGTTATGAGCGCGAGGGCCCCCTAGGGCGGACGCGGAGGCTTGGTCGTGCGCATGGAAGGCGACCGCGGGCCCGTCCAGCCGTTTCCAACGATCGGCATTCCATTAATGGTGGACTGGGCTGGTGCGAAGAAAACTCCTCGGGCCAATCGATTGCTGCCATTAGGACAATATCACTGCCGGTACCGAAGGCGCACGCAAGTAACGGCAATCTGCGGCTGAGGCTGATCAAAACTATGGGCGCCTCGTGAGGGCAGTTGTACACTGACGCTCACATCGGCTTCAGGGGGCGACGAACGATGCCCACCGAGAGAGTTGAGCGCAGGCTCGCGGCCATATTGGCGGCTGATGTCGCGGGCTACAGCCGCCTAACCGGCTTGGACGAAGAGGGAACGCACGTCCGGCAAAGCGCATCTGCGTGTGCTGTTTGATCCGAAAATCGCCGAGCACAATGGTCATGTCGTCAAAAATACTGGCGATGGCCTGTTGGCTGAGTTCGCCAGCGTCGTGGATGCGGTCCGTTGCGCCGTGGACGTGCAGCGCGGCATGGCCGAGCGCAACACTAATGCGCCGCCGAATGAGCAGATGCACTTCCGTGTGGGAATTAATGTAGGGGACGTTATCAGCGATTGTGGGGATATTTTTGGCGATGGCGTGAACGTCGCGGCTCGACTGGAGGGCCTTGCCGAGCCAGGAGGTATCTGCATCTCCGGTCGAGTGTATGAGGACGCTTACGGAAAGATCGACGTCAGCTTCGAAGAGATCGGTGAGCAGTCGCTCAAAAACATTGCGAGACCGGTGCTTGTCTATCGGGTGCGGTTCCTGGGAGGAGCCGCAATCTCCGTGCGATCACCCCTGTCGCTATCTGACAAGCCATCGGTCGCCGTGCTTCCCTTTCAGAACATGAGTGGCGACCCTGAGCAGGAGTATTTTGCCGACGGAGTGGTGGAAGACATCATCACCGCACCGTCGCGCTTCAAATCGTTGTTTGTCATCGCTCGAAATTCGTCCTTCACCTATAAGGGGCGGGCTGTTGATGTGAAGCAGGTCGGACGGGAATTGGGCGTCCGCTATGTATTGGAGGGGAGCGTACGGAAAAGTGCTGATCGAGTTCGGATAACTGGCCAGTTGATTGAGGCTGCGACAAGTAATCATATATGGGCGGAGAAGTTCGACGGTGAGGTTGAAGATGTTTTCGACCTTCAGGATAAGATTACGCGAACGGTCGTCGCTTCTATTGCGCCTAGGCTTGAGCAGGCTGAGATTGCCCGTGCGAAGCAGAAGCGTACCGAGGTGCTGGATAACTATGACACCTATCTGAGAGGCATGGCGAGCTACTATAAGGGCGCCATGGTCGAAGCACGTGATTTGTTCAAGAAGGCCATTCAACTAGATCCGGATTATAGTGCGGCTTATGCAATGGCTGCTTGGACACTGCTAAGAGAGCTAGGTGACAAAGGAACGTTAACGGCAGAGAAACACATTGAAGCCATCAATCTCGCAAATGAGGCATTGGATTTGACTATTGATGACGCCTTCGCGATGGCGCGCGCAGGCCATGTCCTAAGCTACATTGGCCATCAGTACGATCGAGCTGCCTCAACCCTTGAGGAGGCCATTTCAGTTAATCCCAACCTCGCGAGCGCGTGGTATTCGCGAGGGTTTGTGGCTCTGATGTGCGGTGAAGCGCAGCGCGCCTTGGACAGCTTTGAGATGGCGCTGAAGTTGAGCCCGATCGATCCACTTCGTGCGAGGGCGTGGAACGGACAATCCTTTGCGCTGTTTCATCTGTGCCGATATGAGGAAGGATTGATCAATGCGAGAAAGGCGTTGCAGGCTGGCCCAAGTGTTCACTCACTCTCTGCATCTATCCTAAATTGTGTTGGCGCTAATCGCCTCGAGGAAGCCAAACAGCAGGTCGCGCGTCTGTTGGAGATGCAAACCGATTTCACCGTTGCGCACGCGATGCAAACATTCCCGACCGGCTCTGAGGCTTACCGGATGCGGATAGCTTCTGCTTTGGAAGAGGCGGGGATGCCAGCGTAATGTTCGCATTGTGTTTGGCCTTCACAGCGCCCAGCGACGACGTGCTGCCGCTATCGCAACGGGACGCACCGCCGCATCAAAGGTCCTCCAGCTCCCTTCCGCGGCTCGGCCGCGGAAGTCTTGTCGACGCGTGGTCGACCTTGCCTGCGTAGATAAGGTCATTGTCCCTGCGGCGACCGATAGATCTGCCGGCACTGCGGCCACTTGTTAGCCTAGATCACTTTGTTGATCTCCATGATCTTGCGGGCGTCCGTGGGATCGCCATAGTACGGTGAGCGGCATACTTCATGCGCCAATCTTGTCTTCCTGGTTTTCGCCGCGCATCACGATGCGCACCGCATCAACTGGCAACGGCCGCTGAAACGTCTTCGCCTCATCCCAAGCGCACATCCACACATCGCGCTCTTCCTCGATCGTTAGGATCGCGGGGTCGTCTTGGCTGAATGGTCTGGTGACTGCGTTCGGTGCCGTAGTCAAGAAGCCGGTAGACCAAATGTCGGCCTCGACTTGGCGCGAGGGTCGCCCGTCGTTGCAGTGGGACGCTACATCCGAGCGGTTGGCCCCATCCGCTCGGCGCGATCACTTTCATGGTGAGCGTTGGAAGGCCGACGCGCGCCGGCCGACCCGTAGCCCCAGGGCCGCCCGCCGTATCCATAAGGTCTGTAGAAGCGGGCGGCTCCAGGTTCCTGGATCGCTTGCCAACCGTAGTCGACGTATGCCGGATAATAGCTGTCGGCGGGATAGTCGCCGCCGTAATACGGGCCAGGGTAGTAGCCGCCGTAGTACGGGCCGCCATAATAGCCATAGGCGCCGCTCGCGATCGCGCCACCGATTAGGGCTCCAGCTAACGCGCCTGCTCCCCAACCCCAACCTCGAGGACGCCAGCCTCCGAAACCTCTGTAGCCCCATCCGGCGCCGCGCCAGCCACCCCACCGGATCTGGATCGAATTGTCGACAACCATTGATTTCATGCTTGTCACGTTGGTCGGCAAAGGAGCCGCATAGAGCGTCGCGACGTTGCCGGCCATCACGGCTCCGGCAAATCCGCCTACCACTGCCGTTCTGAGGGTGCGCATGTTCTCCTCCGTCAGCTGTTAGGAGAGACCCGCAGGCTAGGACAGCCTTGGGCAAACGCAAGATGGCGCGGCGACGCGCCTACTCCTTCCAGCTTACGGGCTTCGCACCAATCATCCTCCCCGGATACGCGGCCCGGCGTCCCGTCGTCGCGGGTGATTACCGCCTCGCCGTCGATCAGAAGCCAATAAATGCCTCTTCGCGTTAACCCTCAACCTACGCTGGTGTGGTAATGCCCGCTTGGGGAAAAACGCTAATGGCCAGAAAGACAGTTAAATTCGATCCCGGCGATGGCCTGATCGTCGGCAAGGTTGGTCCGTGGGCGACGGAGAAGCACGACCGTCTGCGGAGGTACATTCAAGCGTCGCGCGGCGCACGCGCCAGGTTCTTGCGACCCAAGGGCACGGGTGGCGCGAGCTACATCGAGTTGTATTCGGGCGCTGGCCGATCACTCATCACAAGCACAAATCAGATTATAGATGGAAGCTCCGTGGTGGCGTTCAAGGCTGGACAAGCGAACGGTCATCCCTTTTCCGAGATGCACCTGTCTGATCTAGAGGCGAGAAACTCATCCGCGCTCGCGCAGCGCATCAAGGCTCTAGGCGGAGCTGCGATAACCTATATCGGCGATGCGAATATCGTGGTTGATCAGGTTATGAACGCGATCAATCCTTGTGGACTTCATCTTGCGTTTCTAGACCCCTTCAATCTCGCGCAACTGCCGTTTTCGATCATTGAGAGAATGTTGCGGGTGCAGCGGATGGACATGATCATCCACGTCAGCTTGCAGGATTTGCAGCGCAACCTCGATGAATATTCGCGCGTCGGTGGAACGCTCGACATTTTTGCGCCGGGATGGCGTGATGCAGTGAGCGTGAAGCAATTAATGGCTGCTCTGCGGGCTGCGCTTATTGAATATTGGCTTGAGGCGATCCGTTCATTGGGAACGCGCCCCGCAACGGGCATACCGCTGATCGTTGGCGAGAAGAACCAGCGTCTCTATTGGTTGGTGTTCCTGAGTTCAAATCCGCTCGGACAGAAGCTGTGGAACGACGTACAGAACTTGAGCGGACAGGGATCGCTTCTCTGAGGAAACTGTGATGGCTGACACCTCGATCGAATGGACCGACGCAACGTGGAACCCGGTCGCAGGCTGCACGGTGATCTCTCCCGGTTGCACGAATTGCTACGCGATGCGGATGGCGGCCCGGCTCGATGCGATGGGCGTTAAGAAATATCGCGGGCTTACCCGCAAGAGCGGCAAGCGAGCGGTCTGGATCGGCAAAGTCAGGCTCGATCGGGAGGCGCTGAACATCCCGGCGGGCTGGAAAAAGCCGCGCCGGATTTTTGTGAACTCGATGTCGGACCTGTTTCACGACGCCGTGCCAGCAGGGTTCGTTTCCTGTGTCTGGGATGCCATGAAGGCAACACCGCAGCACACCTATCAAATTCTGACGAAGCGACCGGATCGGATGGCGGAGATCACCGCGTCGTTGCCAGTGCTGCCGAACGTATGGCTCGGCACAAGCATCGAAAGCGCCGACTATCTCGGGCGCATTGACGGTCTGCGCAAGGTGAATGCTGCCGTCAGGTTCGTTTCGTTCGAGCCCTTGCTCGGGTCGGTGGCTCGGGCCGATCTGACGGGCATCCAGTGGGCAATCGTCGGCGGCGAGAGCGGCCCCCGTTCGCGTCCGATGGCCGAGCAGTGGGTCGCGGAGGTTGAGGCCGCATGTCGCAAGGCAAGGACGGCCTTTTTCTTCAAGCAGTGGGGCGGCGTTCGCAAAAAGAGCACTGGCAGGCGCTATCGCGGGCGCACGTTCGATGAGATGCCGCGCGCCGTCGCGACGTCCTGATCCGTGCTAAAGCGCAAGGGCAGTTCTTTCTCGGGGGGAAGATCACGGTCGCTCAAGCCGCCGCCGCGCGATCCTCTTTGTCGGCCCCGCGCGCATGACGATCCTGGGCGCGTCGTCAGGCCATGGCGGTTGCAGTGCCCTCACTTCATCCCACGGTGCGCGCATCCAAACGTCCCGCTCTTCGTCCGTGGTCAGGATCACCGGCATCGCCTTGGGGTGGATGGGCTTGACCACGGCGTTCGGCGATGTCGTGAGAAAACCATAGACCTGATGTGGCCCCGGCACCGGCTTCGACTTCGTGCCGCGATCCCCATTGAACGTCGTCCAGATACCAGCGAAGGCGAACAGCGGCCGGTCAGTGTTGAGCGCAAACCAGACCACATCCTTTTTGTTGGTCTCCGGGTTCGGCTCCGGCGCGTACTCGGTGAAACCGTTGGCCGGGACGAAGCACCGGTTCTCCGGCTTCAGCCAGCCTCGCCAGTGTGGCGATGACGTGTTGCAGACGTTGGTGATCGGCGGGCCGCGCGTGCGCGGTGGTGGCGGCATGCCCCCAGCGCATCGTTGTTGGCGCGCATCCATCGCCGGCACTGCGGACAGTCGGCGCGGCGTAGTCCGGCAACACCCCTATAGGCGACATCATCCGCTATGATGCGACGGACGGAATGTTTGTCGACTCATCGGTCAGATCCAGCGCCGCGAGCCGGTTCAGGCTGCCAAGCTGCCGTGCCGGGTCCGCCGAGTCGTCCAGTTCGGCAAGGGAGCCGAGCAGCCGCCGATAGGCTCGCTCGGCAACCGCGGACGGCAGCGGCGCTTCGTCGAATTCCTCGATATACTTGCCGACGATGCCATCAAGCAGGGCGCACATCGCCCGTTGCTCGGGGTGATCAGCGGCAAGCCGCGAAAGTTTGTGCTGGAGGGCTTTGAAGGTCTTGAGACCTGGATGCTGGCCCGAAAGCCAAGCGTATAATTCCTTCATGGACAGCTCCTTAACTAGGAAGAAGCTGCAAACTTGTACATGAGCGGACGACGCTCGAATAGCGGCTTTAGGTACAGGGGCCGTGCGAATTCGCAAGTTGGAATGGCGGCCCGAAATGGCGGCTATTGGAACTTTGCCGCTGCGTTCGCGGTCGTGGTGCTGCTGCAGCCCTCCTCGCGAGAGCACTTTGAAGCCAGCGCGGAACCCGAAACCCTTCACGGTCTATCAGCCGGTCCCCGGTCAGAACCCGCGGCCGCTTTTCACCATCTACGCCCGTTCAGCCGAAGCCGCCCGCGCGCTCGCCGCCGCTATGATCGGGGGCAAGACCATCATCGTCGGCCCGCTCTCGAAGGGGGAATGCCAGTGATCCCGCCGATCAAGCACAATCTCAACGCGATGACCTGTCTGTCCGCGCTACAGAAGGCGATCAGGCGCAGCATGGAACGCGAGGCAATGGAGTTCGCCGTTGAACTCATCCACACGTCCAAAGCCTTTCACACCCAGGTCTGCAATCGCCTTGAAGTCATCTGCCATGAAGACCTCGACACGCCGGCAGCGCCGCATGTCTTTCCATTCGTCGCCGCATCGCTCGCGGCGTCGAGGGAGCGGTACAGCAAGAGCATTGGCGAAGCCCGGCTGATGGTGGGCAATGCGATCTGCATGATGTGCCGGTCGCCCAAGTCGCGGGCTGGCTGCCACTTCGCTGTGGCCATCGGCCTTCGATCGATGCTGGAGAATTTCGTTCCGACAATCCCCGACTCGGCCAATGATCAGCACACACTGGCAGGCCGCAAGCAGGGCCGTGGCCTCGATCACTTCCGCAAAGAGGGCGCGAGGCTGGTACCGAGCCAAGAGCACCGGACCGTACATCGAGGAAGCCTACCGGCTGTGGGCGCTGAAGCAGCAGGGCAAGTAAACGGCGTGCGTCCCGCACTGTGCCGGGGCTAAGCCCCATCATCGTGCCAGAATGCGAGATTTGGACGATCGGACATGTGCTTCGGACCCTCCGATTGAGCTGGTGTCCTAGTCTTGGGACAGGAGAACGCGGTCGCATCGTCGGTAGGGATCGCACGCTCGACATCATCCGCCACAGGATGGAGATCTTCGGGCTGTTTCGGATGCTGCGAGCGGCGATGGACGACGAGAAGATCGTGGAGACGTGGATGAACCGCGCCAAGTTTGGTGGCCGCAACCGATTGCATGGACCAGATCCCTACAATGGTTCGGTCGCGAACACGATCCTGCGAGCCGACTGGTGCGGTGTCGCTGCAATGCACACAACTCAGACAGCAAAGCTGACCCACCAAAAAGAGACGAAAGGGGAATAACCATGCTTTCACCCCGTGAGCATGAGCAGTTGTGTTTGCTCGCGGCAGACCGCGCGAACGAAGCGATTACCTCGGTCACCCGGATGTTGGACGACGACGAGCAGGCGCTGCGGTTGACAATCAT
>NZ_JBVBEF010000112.1:0-25059 GCF_055456055.1 Bradyrhizobium sp. LeoB3 | reverse complement strand
CCCGCTGATCAACGCCGACGGCGCAAGATGCGCGGGATTCGATCATGAGCCCGTGCTGTCGCTGCTTGGGCGGAGCATGCAGGACGATCTCGAGCGATGCTCGAGCGAGGCAGCCGGAGGGTACTGCCGGAGCGGGTGAGCTACGCTACTCGCTAGTTTAACGAGAGGCGAAGAAAGCGGAGTTTCCCCGCTCCCCTTTCTTCGGGCGCGCGCAGCAGGCTCGCTGAAGACGATCGGGGCTCTACACGCGCGTCTATAATTTTAATTAGGTTGATGAAAAAGCCCCAAGGTGCAGCCCGCCAATGCGGTCATCGCGGCGGAGCCGGCACATTCGCCGATGCTGAATTGCGCGTGAAAGCCGGACATCAGTGGACGCTTCGCTGCACGTTCCAGTTCGACCGCATCGACATTCGTAGTGACATCGATCAAGCCGAGCGAGGCGCCGAAGGGCTGTTTCATGTCGCCCCACAACAAATTGGCGGGGCGGCCGGACGCCATGGAGGACGTGCCGAGTCCGTCCCTACAGCACCGCCCCGCCTGCGACCGGTGATGGTGCCCCGAATGAAGCAAGCGATGTGCCGATTTTGAAAGTTGGCTACAGTCGCTTCGTACTGGGTGTGTGTAGCGTCATGTGGTGGATATTGGTCTCAAAGCCGACAAAACGACCCGCTCTAGTTCAGTGCGCCCGAAAGCTCCGCCAAGCGGTGTCACTATCAGCCGGTGTGTGATCACGTCGGAGTTGTCGACCACCATGTCGAGCAGCGTGTCCTCGACCATGCGGCAATCCACGCCCTTGATCCGGACGCGGCGAGCATCGCCGTGCCGGAATACAACCCAATCGCCGGCCTTGACATCCTGGCCGTGGAAATAGGTGCCGGTCTGCGGCTCATGCTTGAAGGCGGTCTTGCCCTTCTTGAGCACCAGGCCGACGGTGTCCTGCCAGACTGATTCCTTGATCGCGCCGGTCGACAGGATGAGCCCGCCATCGATCTTCTCCGGCTCGATGTAGATGCTGACCCCTTTGTTGTTCAGCAGCTCGATGGTGCACAGATCGCCAACGAGCTTCATCAGCTCGGCCCTTCTCTTCCTCCGAATTGGAACGGCGTTCCAATGTCGAAACACGTACCATCCCTCTCCTCCTGGTCTTTCAGGATGTCTTCCAGCGTCTAAGCGAGCAGGTGCGCAGCGGCGGCGGGCGCCTTTACCCCACATTGCGCTGATACTGGCGCCCATCTGTGAGCTTGCCGGACGTGATGGCGTCGATCGCCTTCTTATTTAGCTCATCAAGCTTAGCCTTCGGCGTTCGGCTAGATTGGTATCGATGATGACGCTCATTTACGGCCCGCCCACTCGTTTCCGAGCCAATTACAGGAGCGCCATGCGAGTCAGCGGCCATCTGACAAAGAAATGGCCGCCTGCGTTGCCACAAGCGGCCGAAGTCTAGGGAGGAAACGCCCAAGGAGGGCAGGACGCAGCCTAGAACGACCGCCATCAGCAGCTCAATTGAACGTAGGTAATCGTCGGGTATCCAAAGGGTAGGACGGAACGATACGAAGGTTTATGTCGAGATCGGCTAGGCAACGCCAAACTCGCCGCTCGCGCCCGGCTCGGCCACCATATGCCGCACCAGGATCATTTCCAATCCGACTTCCGAACAAGGGGCGACGCGGAATTGATTAGTCAATTGCCGGCCGGCACCCTTCAGATAGAGGAGGAAGCCGGGCAACTTGGCGAACATTGCTGCCTCAATGAATCCCCGCGTATGCGCGGGCATGTCGGCGCAACTTCGAGGCCCCTCGATCGCGCGTTACCGCTGTAGCTGGATTGCATTAGAGCGTGATCCGCAAACGTGGAAACCGCTTTTCCGAGAAGATCATGCTCAAACAAAAAATATAGAGCGGAATGACGATTCGAAGAAAAGTCAGTCATCACGCCTTACGGTCGTGATCCTTTCGCAACATGGCGACTTAATCGTGTCTCGACCGCCCGATTTTGATTCGCATCAAATCCTTCGCGATGCCGCGTGTGTGACAGAGACGTCGCGCGACTCCCCGCGCTGACTTGGGAATCGAAGAATTTGATGAGAACAAGAACAATTCTGACGACAGCCTCGCTGGTCGTGAGGCATTCGGTGGGGCCACCATGTCGCTGCAAGCTGCCGATCTCGCATCGGCGGCGATCTACACCAAAGCGCCGCCGGTCGAACCATTCAATCCCTGGATGATCCGCCTGCGCGTGCTCGGCGTTTTGCCGGATGCTCGAGGTAGCTCGGTTAACGTCTTCGGCGTTCCGGGCCTGTCGTCACCGAATTCGGGGCTCTCGATCAGCGATCAAGTGGTCGCGGAGCTCGACATCACCTATTTCTTCACCCCGAACATGCCGCCGAACTCATTCTCGGCGCGACCAAGCATCACATCAACGGCACCGGGACGCTCAACGGGCTCGACATCGGCAAATCCTGGCTGTTGCCGCCGACGTTGACGCTGCAATATCACTTCACCGATTTCGGCGCGTTCAAGCCGTATATCGGTGCCGGCATCAACTACACCGTATTCTTCAACCAGTCGGCGGGCAACACGCCGGTCGCTGGCCTCGCGGTCACCGACCTGCAGATCAGCAACCAAGTTGGCGCCGCGGTCCAATTCGGCTTCGACTACATGCTCGACCGTCACTGGGGCTTCAACGTTGACGTGAAGAAGTTGTGGCTGCGGCCGGATTATTCGGCGACCGTAAACAAGGTGATTCCGGTCACCGGGCGCGCCAATATCGACTCATGGCTGGTCGGCGGCGGCATCACCTACAAGTTCTGACCCAAGAGCACGATCGGGGAAAAGTGGAAACCGGGTTGCGCAAACAAAAAGATCGAGCGAGCTGACGGTTCGAAGAAGCGTCATCTCTCTCAGCGCCGGGAGCCGGGCCCGGCGCCGCATTCGCTTTAGCTTTGCGCTATTGGCGGAGCCAACATGAGGTGACGGACCAGATCGAAGGGTAAGAGTGATTGATCAAGCCATTTTCCATCTCGGCGAGCGTCGCGCAAAGCGCCACAAGGACATCAACGTCAGGGATTCAAACGGCTCGCCGCTGGAGGTGGCAGGGCATGGTGATCAGGGACTTGAAATCCAAAGGCTCGTCCACGGTGATCAAGCGCGCACCCTGATCAGGAACATCCATCTTACCGAGGATCCCGACGAAAGCGAAGGCCGCACCTATAAGGTCAAGGGCCCGGTTGGGCACGGAGTTCTTGATGAAGGACCGTGAGGTCACCACCACTCATCACCCTGGCGAAAGAGGGTAACCCAGGATTCCAGAGAGGCCAGTCGTCAGATGGAAGCCGAGACTAACTTGATAGCCCGCGCAAGCTGCCTTTAACCGAGCCCTCAGCTCCGCTTCAACACCATCACCAGGCGGTCGACACGTTTACCTTCCTTGAGATGGGACTCGACGATTTCGTCGATGTCGTCAGGCGTGGTTGGACGGTACCAGACGCCATCGGGATAGACCACCATCAAGGGACCGGCCTTGCAAAAGCCGAGGCAGCCCGCCGCCGTGAAGCCGATATCGGTGAGCCCTTGCACTTCGATCGCCTTGCTCGTCCTGTCCCACAGGGCTTGCGCACCAGCTGCACCGCAGCTGCCGTGCGGATGAGTAGGCGGACGCTGGACGTGGCAGGCAAAGACATGATGCCTGTAGAGTTGAGGAAGCTCGAATTCCGTTTCTGAGTTCATGAGCCCGCCACGCATTCGATTGGGTTCATCTGAAGGGGGACAAGGTCCGAGTGCACCGCTCGGGACCGCGGTCGTCAGCGCGAGCGCGTGAAGCTCGTCACCCATTATCCCGTTGAGCGCCGCATACACAATCTGATGCTGCTTCGGCTCTTGACTGTGAAGGCGCGCGAAACGACGCGGGCGCCATAATGATCGCCGTCGCCGGCTAGATCAGTCATGGACACCTCCGCGTCCGAAAAGCCTTTCCTGATCAGGGCTTCGATGTCTGGTCCCCTCATCGCGATCTGCCTTGCTCCCGCTTGGCTTGCTCCACCATCTTGCTTCTCCATGCAAGCTTCGAACCAAGATGCACGCCGCGCGCTTCTGCGCCGATCCTTCTCGGTCTGCCGACGTACAACTGCCACTCATCGTCACGTTTGCTACAGCAACGGTCTCTTTTGTTGCGGACGTGACAAACATCGAGCAGACGCGTGCGCCTCCAGCTTTTCCGCAGCTAGCCCCCAAAATAGCCGAAGAATCCCGATCCTTCCGCATGGCCCGGCTCTTGCAATGTCATCTCGCGGAAGGATGTAGCGCGTCACGACCGTCGTCTTCTCGGAGGAGCCCATGAATTTTCGCCAAGCTGCCTGATGAGCTCGACGCCTCGCTACAGCAGGGCATGACCGCTTACCGGCACCATTCGGCGCGAACCGACCGCATCTTTCGGTGAGCGCTGAACGCTCTGACGAGAGCGCGCGATCGCCGAGCGCGGCTTGCGCAAGGGCGCAAGCCAAGCCGGCTGGGACCACGACGGCGCCCATGGCAAACCACAATCGGGGATGCCAGTGGCGTCGGCGCTTCACGCTCTCCGCCTTGAAGGCGCTTGCCTTCAATCAGTTGATTCCTGGGGCAAAGACCTCGATTACAAAGCTAGGGTCAATGGATATGTCGCTTGAATTGATGCGCGTGACTGGGGTTTGTACTTCGCAGGATTGTTCCCCCTCTCCCTGCATGCACGGCCAGCCTACTCTAAAGCGAGTCTCCCAGAACTCCTGATACAGGATCGTCATTTCACTGCCTAACGGTCCTGTCACGTCTGGGTCTGCGATCCCCCCTGCCAGCCCAGACGGAGCCCTCGGCGGTTGTAGCCGCCGAGGGCTTTCTTTGTCTCGAGCGCGTTTTGGATGTCACTAACACCTGTTCGCCTCGGCTCCCCCCACAAATGGGGCCTCATTGGAAGCGAAGCCGGCACGCGGATTCACCCGACCAAAAATGGTGCTGGCGTCGACGTTCGCCGCCTTGCCGCCTCACTCGGTGGACAGCGTGAAGCCGCGCCGCTCGCGTTCGTCCGCACGCGATTTTATGGATCTAGCAATGTGGGGAGGCTGCCCCCCGATTCTGAAAGCACGCGGGCGTGCCCTATCGCAGGCTAGGGCGGACGGAAGCAAAAGGAATGCGGGACGACGTCAGCCCCACCTATTCTCTACAGTCGGGCCGACGGCTTTCATCATACGGCTTGCCTGTCTGGTTGCGTGTCCAGTTAGCGAGCGTGGACAACGCGAAATCGAGTTCGGCGCGCGCAGTTTCGTTGGCGACCGTCTCCCGCGATGCAGCGCACATGCAGGCCAGCCGGGCGTCCAACCCTCCGCGCCGACGAGAAAACCGAGATGGAGCTGCCGCGGCCGCTGGAATCGCCCTTCTCGGGCGTATAGAGTTTTGGTTGGCCAGTCCATTCGGCGAGCTAGTACCCGGAATCAGAGCTGAGTGATACGGCGGCCTTTGAACCGGCGTTGACGGACCTTTTTCTTGGTCCAGACGAAGGGCTCGGCTTTGTCGTTGTAAGCGTTGACGTAGGCATCGATGTGGTCCTGAAGCTGCTTGAGGCTTGTGAAGGAAGTGCCGCTGAGCGACTGCCCCTGCAAGATCGAAAACCATACCTCGACCTGACTGAGCCAGGACGCACTTGTCGGCGTGAAATGAAATTCCACGTTGGGGTGGGCATTGAGCCAACGCTCGTTCTTCTTGTGGGTGTTGAGGTTGTCGAGGATGACGTGAAGCTTCCGGTTTGGAAAAGCCGCGGTGACGCTGTTCATGAAATCGAGAAACTCGACGCGGCGACGTCGTTTTGAGTGCGTTGCGATGATCTTTCCGGTGGCGACTTCGAGCGCCGCAAACAGCGTTGTGGTGCCATGCCGCTTGTAATCGTGGCTCTGACCAGTCAAGGCGCGGCCATTGGGCAACTTCAGATAACCCTGCGCTCGCTCCAAGGCCTGGATCGAGGGCTTCTCGTCCACGCACAGCACAATGGCCTTCGCCGGCGGGGCGACATAGAGGCCGACAACATCGGCGGCTTTGGCCGTAAAGTTCGGGTCGTTGCTCTCACACCAGGACTTGCGAGCCGCGAGGTCGATCTTGTGGCTGCGCAGGAACCGCCAGACATATTGGACGTCAACATCGCCCAGCGCCTCGGCCAGCAGGGGCCCGGTCCAGCGTGCGAACCCTTCCGGCGACGGCTTGTCCAGCAGCTTCAAAATCCGCTTGTCGGTGGCCTTCGTATAGATTGGCTGCTTGCCCGGTCGCGCCTTGTCTTGCAGCCCTTCAAGGCCTTGGTCGGCATAACGATGCCGCCAAAGGCTGACAATCCGCGGCTGGACCCCAACTTCCTTGGCGATCGATCGGGTGCTGCGCCCATCCGCCGCCAACAGAACGATCCGCGCCCGCTTCAAATCGCGCTGCAAGGGGAGCGACAGCACGCCTCAAGCACCTTGCGATCTTTCCGCGAAAGGTGGACTTCTCTTGCTTCGGGTATCATCCATATCTTGAATCACGACTCACGATCCAAGAAAAGTGGGTACTAGTCCGTGTTGCGACGACATGCCCCGCTTTCAATCGCCAGATATTGATGCGATTGGCTCGCCTTTGCAATTCGCCTGGCGCAAGAGGCGCAGCCCTGCGAGCAATGCGGTGAAGACCATCGTCAGCAGCAGGATCGCGACCGTGGATTCACGGATATCGTGGACCTGCCAGCCATAGCCTCTGTCGTCGACGGCTTCGCCTCTCTCTCCCATGATCCAGGGCACGATGTGCGTAACGCCGGCGCCGACATAGAAAAGGATGCCGATCACCGCTAGCCTGTGACTAATCCTCAAGTGCTGCCGTCGGCCGTCGCAGCGCAGGTGGAGGGCGAAGGCCTGGCAGATCAGCCAGGAGGTGAGAAGCCAGCCGAGATAGTTGGAGAGTGGAACACCGAACATTCCACCGCCGCCGTGCCATATCCAAGCCTTGGCTATCGTCGCGTTAGGGGCATCCGTCACAAGATTCCACTGGGTCATCACGAAAGCGGCTACGATGGGCAGGGCGACCAAATTGAAAGGTCGATCGAGCTGACGATCGGCGTGATCCAAAAGAACCGACGCGACCACCCATGAAAAATAGCCCACAACGAACCATACCGGTCCCACGATGATCGGGATGAGGCCGATCTGCGGCAAGTCCGCGCCGACCACGAAATGAAAGGTCCCAAATGGAAACGCTGTGGCAGCGCTCAGGTTTTCCATCGCAAACGCAATTGCGTTACAAGTAACGAACAGAACCAAGGCGCTCCGCGCACCATAGGCGAAGGTGGCGTGGATCAGGGCGCAGGCAATGAAAAGTGCCGCAAGCGCTTGAGCAACCGGGGTTGGATTCCAGGAAAACCAAATTGCGGCCGCAAGAATGCCGGCGATGGCCAACCAAAGCGCGGCCTCCTGCGGCACGCGGAGTCGGCCTCGGCCGGCATTGTCTGGGGTCATTGCATGCAATCCTTCAGTTGAGCAACCGGCAGCAAGGCTTACTTAACGTAGTTGCACCGGGTAGGCAGCGCAAGTACGAGCAGCGGCGCGGGGAGAGGTGCATATTTCACTGATAGTGAGCAGCGATCTCGCGCGATCATGAGCGCCGAATTCAGACGATCGTGAGCGGCCCGCTCCGGCCAAGGCGTTGATAGAGTCAGCGTTCTGGCTGCTCGTCAAGGGTGATGGTTTTGGCGTTGCGTTTTCGCATGCTTTCGCCGGCCAGCTGGAGGCGGTGAGCGTTATGGACGAGGCGATCCAGAATGGCGTCGGCGAGCGTGGGATCTCCGATAACTTCGTGCCATGAGTCCACGGGAAGTTGGCTGGTTACGATGGTCGATGCGCGGCCATGGCGGTCCTCGAGGATTTCCAGTAGATCGCGCCGCTCGGCGACGGTGAGCACCGCCAATCCCCAATCGTCCAAAATCAGAAGCTGGACGCGGCCAAGGGTTTTGAGCAAGCGGGCATAACGTCCATCTCCCCGCGCGAGCGCCAACGCTTCGAACAATCTTGGGACGCGATGGTAGAGAACCGAGCGATTGTCGCGGCAGGCCTTGTGACCGAGAGCACAGGCTAACCAGCTTTTGCCCAATCCGGTCGCCCCGGTTAGAAGAAAATTCTCGTGGCGATCGATCCAGTCGCCGCTGACGAGCTTGGCGAAGACGGCCCGGTCGATACCCCGCGGCGTGCGCAAATCGACGTCCTCCACGCAGGCATTCTGGCGAAGCGCGGCCAGCTTGAGGCACGTGGTGAGCCGCCTGGTGTCACGTTCTGCGGCTTCCCGGTCGACCAGCAGGCCGATGCGATCTTCGAACGGCAAGGCTTCGAGATCAGGTGATCGTCGCTGCTCCTCAAAGGCCTTGGCCAAGCCGCTCAAGCCGAGCTCGATCAGGCGTTCGTGGGTGGAATGGTTGAGCATACAGGTCTCCTTGGCTTCAGTGGAAATAATCCCAGCCGCGGATGTTGCCGTGGCGCAGGGGTTGGTGTTCGGAGGGTTCGTCGAGAAAGGTGCGATCCAGGCCGTTCTGGAGGATGGAGCGGATCGAGGCGACGGATCGTGCCTTGATCAGAATGCCGCGCCGGCAGGCCGCGTCGACGCGCTCGGCGCTGTAACTTTTGGTCAGCGACAGAATGCCGAGGCAGGTGCGAAAGCCTTGCTCGGGATGCGGCCGGGCCGCGATCACGGCTTGGAAGAAGGCGGCGGTCGACGGACCGATCCGCTCGCCGGCGGCGATCACTCCGGCGGGCGTCCATTGGCCGTAGCGCCGATGGGCGCTGGGCATATGGTCGGCGATGGTGGTGTGGCCCCGCCGGTTAGGGGCGCGGGCGTGGCTGGCGATCCTGCGGCCGTTGTGGAAGATCTCGACCGTCCTGTCGTCGATGCGCGCATCGACGAGCTCACGGATGAGCCGATACGGCGCGGAATACCAGTGTCCATCGATCTCGATATGATAGTCGGGGTCGACCCGGCATCGCTTCCAGCGTGCGAAAGCGTAAGCCTGGTCCGGCAGCTTTGTGAGCTTGGGCTGGTCGAGCTCGGCGAACAGTTCGGCGCGGCTGGCGCCAAAGTCGCGCATCTGCCGGGCATTGAGTTCG
Organism: Bradyrhizobium sp. LeoB3; assembly: GCF_055456055.1. Lineage (NCBI taxonomy): Bacteria > Pseudomonadati > Pseudomonadota > Alphaproteobacteria > Hyphomicrobiales > Nitrobacteraceae > Bradyrhizobium > Bradyrhizobium sp. LeoB3. Next base: position 15,929 of record NZ_JBVBEF010000112.1, on the reverse strand, counting down.
ACGGCGAGTATTTTGATGGCTGCGTTCAGCTCCGCTAACGAAAAAAAGCGTTGGTTGCGCAGCCGCGCCAGAATCCATCGCTGGGCGACTTGCACCGCAACTTCGACCTTTGCCTTGTCTTTTTGGGCGCCGCGGCCGGGCTGCGAGAATGGCCGTGCCGTAATGGCTCGCCATCTCGGCATAGGTTCGGTTGAGGCCGGGATCGTGGCGGTCGGGATTGGTGACGGCGGCCTTGAGATTGTCGCAGACCACGAATGTCGGCGCGCGCCGAGGGAGGCGAAAAGGTTGATGTGGAGGCGGATCCAGTCGGCGAGCCCCTCGCTTGGGCAGGCCTCGGCGTAGGTATAGTTGGAGGAGGCGCCCATCGCCGCGACCGAACAGCTTCATCGACTGCACTTCCCCGTTTGAGGGATCGATGACGTCGATGGTGTCGCCGGCGAAATCCACGAAAACCTTCTCGCCGCCCAGATGGGTCTGCCGCATCGAAGGCCGGGCACGCCCCTTCCAGGCCTCGTAGGTCGTGCAGAACCATGTGTAGCCGAATCCATCAGGATGGGTGGCGCGATACTCGTCCCACAGCAGCCGACGGGTCACATTGCGCCGGCGCAATTCCTTGTCGACATAGCCCCAGTCGGGAGCGGACCGCTGGAGGCTCTGCGACGCCGGCTTCGGCGCAGGGAAAAGCAGCAGCTCCAGGTCCTCGTCGGTCATTCCGGCCGGCAACGGCCAGTTCAGCCCGGCAGCTCCGGCTCGGCGCAGATAGCTGTGCACGGCACCGTTGCTGATGCCCAGGGTGCGCGCGATGGCTCGCTCCGGCAAGCCTTGAACATGTTTTAAGCGGAGAACCTCTTTGATCCGGCGCATCGACAATCTCTGGGTGGGCATCGGCCTTCCTCGTTCACTGACGAGGCAGTTCCTAAGCCGGCTGAGTTATCGGCCGAAGCGGACTGAGCCACTGAAAAGCTGCTCACGATCCCGCGAAATCCCTGCTCACGATCCTCTGAAAGGCGCGGCCATTGGGCAACTTCAGATAACCCTGCGTTCGCTCCAAGGCCTGGATCGAGGGCTTCTCGTCCACGCACAGCACAATGGGCTTCGCCGGCGGGGCGACATAGAGGCCGACAACATCGGCGGCTTTGGCCGTAAAGTTCGGGTCGTTGCTCTCACACCAGGACTTGCGAGCCGCGAGGTCGATCTTGTGGCTGCGCAGGAACCGCCAGACATATTGGACGTCAACATCGCCCAGCGCCTCGGCCAGCAGGGGCCCGGTCCAGCGTGCGAACCCTTCCGGCGACGGCTTGTCCAGCAGCTTCAAAATCCGCTTGTCGGTGGCCTTCGTATAGATTGGCTGCTTGCCCGGTCGCGCCTTGTCTTGCAGCCCTTCAAGGCCTTGGTCGGCATAACGATGCCGCCAAAGGCTGACAATCCGCGGCTGGACCCCAACTTCCTTGGCGATCGATCGGGTGCTGCGCCCATCCGCCGCCAACAGAACGATCCGCGCCCGCTTCAAATCGCGCTGCAAGGGGAGCGACAGCACGCCTCAAGCACCTTGCGATCTTTCCGCGAAAGGTGGACTTCTCTTGCTTCGGGTATCATCCATATCTTGAAGCACGACTCACGATCCAAGAAAAGTGGGTACTAGCACTTGAACACCTCCTTGGGCCGCCGAGATCATTCGGATGCGGGCGCGAATGATCTCCGTTTCAGGGTAATGCGTCCATGCGCGATAAGAGCTGGCGACCGGGCGTTTGATCCTCGCAAAGCCACCAACGCACGCGAACATCGAATGGATGCGCGTCTCGCTGTTCGAGCATCGCCGTACCATTCATGCTGGGCTACAGGATAACCCGCCGGCCTGCCCGGCCCTTGATCCTAACAAATCCGAACGCAGCGATACGCGACAGACTTGCGCCGATGTTCATGCGAATGACGGCGCTTTCCCTTAAAAGACTCCTTAAGTCCACGTTCATGAGATCAAGCCTGTTAATCTGGATGGATCATGATGTCCATGGTTTCGTCGCCATCCTCGAACGGACCGGGAAAGCCGTTGTCCTCCACCAGCTTCACGGCACACAGGCAGACGTCGCCGCCGATCACGGCGAGCGCAACCGGCTCAAGGGCTCTTCCGTTACAAGGGCCATCGATGCAAAACCCGCTGTCGATCTCGAAGATCGCTCCGTGCCGGCCGCACCCGAGAAAGGCGCGGTCGGGCGAGAAAAATTCGCCCGCACGGATGTTGAGCCAGACGCCGTCATGTGGGCAGCGGTTGACATAGCCGTGATAATCATTGCCAACGGTCCGAACCACAACAATCGGAAACGGCCGACTCTCACCGCTCTCGTCGATCCGTGACAGGCTAAAGCCCCTCGCGCTGCCCCGCTCGATTGCATCGGCGGGGCAGACGGCGAACACCTCAATCTCTTGGCTGCCCATGTCGCGCTGCTCCCTTGCTCATGCGCCGTGTTTTCCTGCGCGAAAGACATCGACGGCGGTACCGGTCAACCGAAGGACGCCAATTCCACCGACCAGCTCCTTGTAGGCATCGACGGCCCGCTGAGAACATCAAATTGCATTGAGCTTCTCATTGTCTTCCCGCACCACCCTCAAGAGTTCCTCGTGGCTTTGCCGGACGAACAGGCCGGAGCATCCGCGTGTGGTCTGCCCCTGCATTTGTCCGGAAGTGGCGATCTCCGGGTTCTGCAGCACCGCCAAAAGTGACGTGGCGTGAATGACGTCGATTATCTTGTCCAACGGTGAGACTGTGCATGTCGACATTCAAGCCTGCCTTGCGCCTCGCATTGATAATTCCTCGTTGCTAATAAATTGCTGCGCCAGCGCCGATGTTGATGGATGCGTCCTTCATCGTCTCCACGATGAACTCGATCTGCTCGTCGGTGAGGTGGCTGTGAAACGGCAGTGCCAGGGCGCGATCGGCGATCTTTTCCGCAACCCGGAAATCGCCATGACGATAGCCAAGTTCGAAATAATGCCGCTGCAGATGCAAGGGATAGCAATAAGCGGCGGCCTCGACCTGCTCGATGCGGAGGTCATCGACAATGGCGTCGCGGCTGGATCGCGCGAAGCGCGTTCCGAGATGGACGAGATAAAGAAACCAGTTCACCTCGGTCACATCGGGACCGACATAGGGAGGCTTGATACCCTCAAAGGATTGCATATGCGCGTTGTAGAGCTGTTCGACGAGTCGGCGCCGCTCCAGGATCTCCTCGAGGCGCTTCAGCTGCGCAAGGCCCAGCGCGGCTGTGAGATCGCTCATGCCGGCCTGGTGGGGCGCTGCGCTGCTGACGACAACGGAGGAGCGCTCATCCAGCCGATGCGCGCGATGGCGGCGCAAGCCAACGGCCATGTCGATGTCGTCGGTCACCACCATGCCGCCTTCGCCGCAGGTCAGGGCCAGTGGCTGGGCGAAGTCGAACACGGCGATATCGCCAAAGCGGCCGACGAGTTCGAACTTGTATCGCGATCCGATCGCTTCGGTTGAATCCTCCAGGAGCGGCAATTGATGGCGCTGCGCGATCGCGCGCAGCTCCGACCATGGCGCCGGATGGCCATTGGGGTTGCCACCAATGATCGCCCGCGTGTTGGCCGTGACACGCTCTTCGACCTTCGCCGGAGCCAAGGCTCCCGACCAATAGTCGACGTCGGCAAATACGGCCCTCGCGCCCACGAGACTGATAGCATGCACTACCTCGCGAAACGAATAAGGCGAGGCAATCACCTCCTGCCCGGGTCCGATGCCGAGCGCTTTTAGTGCAAGCAGAAGCCCGATGGTGCCGCTGGGGACGGCAACGGCATATTTGCGCCCAAGGTAGGCGGCGAAGGCTTTCTCGAAGGCCTCGGTGATGGGCCCATTGGAGACCCGTGGCGAACACAGCAGCGCTTCCACGGCGGAGAGCTCGGCGGAGGTGATATCGGGATCTGAGAGCGGAATGAAGGGTAAATCGGCGTCGACCGCGTCCGTGCCATCGTCGCGATGCCCTACCAGTCCAACGCCGATCACCGTCCGATCCTCCTTGCCGCCAGCAGGATGCCAATCGCCCGCACCGGATCGGCCGTGATCTCTAGGCAGCGATCGCAGCCATCGATCAGATGCAGATCGAAATTCGGAAGACTCCGGAATGGTCGCTCCGTCACGTCAGAGGCATCACAGCGTGTCGCGGCGAGGTGCGGAAAGCGACGCCGCAACTCGAGAACCGGATCTGCATCAGCCTGCGCCGCCGCGAGCACCCGTTCGATTTCCATCAATTCGTCTGTGCCAAGCGCCATCGCGTCTCCCATATAATTGGACCCTAAATAAGCTTCATAGCCAGAACAGCCGCTCGGGATCTGTGTTCAAATCTTCGATCGCCGAGGTCAGCCGGTGGTAAATGCTATAAAACTCCCAGATTCCGTTTGCGTGGTTCTTGCGAAACAGCTTCCACATGCCGCACACCATGTCGTAGTGGATCAGCGCGGCATCGATAAGGCCGCCATCGGCGTCGATATTGCGAGAGCAGCAGGGACTCTCGATCAGATAGCCCCCTCACCGCCTTCACATGCGGCGAGACATAGCGATAGCGCTTGCGCGCGCTTAAGGCGCGCTCGATCCGCTTGCAATCGAGCTCGTTCGGGTGAGGGATCATCCTGACCGCTGCCTTTCTCATCACCGCGGCATTCATCGCCAAAGGCCCCCTCATAGCACTGTGATTTCTTCTTCAAGACAGCCGACGACCATCCGCTCGCCGAACTCGACGAGATAGATTGGCACGTTGCCTTCCCTATGCCTGCCGACCTGCACGATCTCGCCGATCCCTCCGGCGCCGATCAGGAGTCTATCGGCCGGTGCATTGGGAAACGAGCCGTCATTGATGAGGTCGACCGCTGCCTTGACGCGCTGGCCCCATTGGTATTTCGGCAGTCTCGAGGCGATCATGGGCCGGCCTCTTCAGGCAACGGCAGATCCAAAAGCTCATCGCGCCCCACCTCCGGCTCGAGCTCTTTGCGCTTCATGCCGACGCGGTTGCCGCTTTCGAGAAATTGAACGCCATAGATGTAGAACTGCTGCAGGAAAGTGCCGATTGAGACGACGTAACCCACCTCCCCCTTTTTGACGAGGATCTCGCCGATCTCCTTGCCGGCATATGTCCCGTCATTGCGGATGGTACGGCTGGCCTGCACCTTTTCGCCAAAGCTGAAGAAAGGCGGCCCGGTCAACTCGACCACCTCGCTGTCGCGAACGATGTTGCTCATGTCCCACTCTTCCTCGGTCGTTCGGGCCGGATGGCCACGCGCGCGCGGGCGACTTCCTGCACCATCGAGTCCTCGTCTTTGGTCAATTCCGCTAGCTCGGCCGCCGTGCGATCTCGAGGCGCACGGTGCCATCGGGATCATTGACCATGCCGAGCAGCCACTCATTGGGAACACGGATCGCAACCACGCGGCGCACCTCGGGTTCGTCATCGCTCATGAGACGCCCAAGCAGCGCCCGCGCGATCCGGCTCGCCACCACCAGGCGGACGTAATAGTCCTGGTCCGAGATCATCGGCGCCAGCTCCCATCCAGCAAGGTCGCAACCCGCATCCTAACCTTCCGATGCAGATCGTTGCGCAGCCGCAGCACTAAGCGCTTGGGCAGGCGCCGCGCGGCGTTCCAGCGCACGGTTTCCTCAGCATCGTCGGGCAGCATCGGCAGCAGAAACACGCTGGCGTGGTTGGCTGCGATCGCGCGCACCTCAAAATGTGGATGGGTGATGTAGGCGTCGGCCAGCGCCGGATTCCAGTAGAAGAAGCGGTCGATGCGGCGAGCATAGCGGTCGTTGACGCAGGCGTGCATCAAGCGGCAGCCGCCGCTGGCCCTGAGCCCGATATGAGTGCAGCTGCCGCAGTCGACCTCGTTGCCCAGCCAGTCGCGGGCCTTATCGATGTCAATCGTCATCGTCCTGCCCCATCCGCTGCAGCACGTCCAGGAGCACCCTGGCGCCGATCTTGTCGGTCGGCTCGAGCTGCACGAGCTTGCTGGCGGCCGCGCGGCCTTCATCCAGATTGCCGAGCCGCAGCTGCAGGTACGCGTAGGTTTTTAGCGAAAATAAATAGAAGCGCGACAGGATGTTCTCGTAGCAATCGAAAGCAGCGTCGCCCGCGCTGACCCGCCGCCAATCGTCAGCGAGACCGTTTTCGCGCGCTGCCTTGGAGATACAGAGCTTTGCCACCTCCAACGCCTCGGCCAAGCGACCTTTGTAGAAATAGAAGCGGTAGATTCCGATCAGGACGGCGGCGTGGCCCGGCGCTAGCGCCTGCGCTTCGTGCAGGTGGCTTTCCGCGATCGCATCCACGTGATAGAGGAGCCCGGCCTGCCACAGATGATCCTCGGCTTCGCGCGGCAGGCCTTCGCCGAGCAGCGTGCGCGCAATCAGCGCCCCTTCGCTCCCGGACAGCGGATTGCCGGCCCCAGCGAGGTTCATTGGCAGCTTTCCTGTTCTAATGGGCAGCCTTTGCGGTATCGCTGGAGCAGCACACCTGCTTCTTGGAAGATCGGCCCGCTCTGCGCAGCAGTGTCGGTCAAATCGATCGTGACACCGCCAAGCATTAGCGGCTCCCGAATTGAGGCAATCTTAGCCCGTTCCGCTGGAGGCCTTGCTGACCGGGCCGAGGTGCGGGCGCAACACCTGTCTTGGCGGACAAATCCAAGCAACCACCGCCTGTAACGGCGAGGCGGAAGCTGCGGCCAGCGGTGCGCAGCGCGAAAATCGCGAGTTTTTCAGCGCTGGGCGCCGGCGCAAAGGTCATGGGATCGGCCCCTATTTACGCGCGCGCCTGGTAGCGCGGCAACGAGGTGTCCAAGACGCAGGTGTTATCGACCGGGCACACCGCGACGCATTGCGGCTCGTCAAAATGGCCGACGCACTCGGTGCATTTTTTCGGATCGATGACAAACGTTCCGCCTTTCTCCGAGATTGCGACATTGGGACATTCGGGCTCGCAAGCCGAGCAGCTCGTGCATTGCGAGGCGATGATCTTGAACGGCATTGACCTTCCCCCTTAGGCGGCCGAAATCAGTGCGCCCTGGCGGATCGCCGCCTCGCCCCGCTCGGTATGCTGGATTTCGCCGCTTTGCACCTTCTCCAGATAGGACTTGAACCAGGCGATCGCTGATTTTTCGATGAACTCATGGGCGTATTGGTCGACTGGCTCGATCCCGGCCTTCAACAGATTGCTTTTCGGACAGCCGCCGATCTTGGCCACTAATACCGCATGGCAGTCGTTGATGGCGCTGATGACGGTGGCAAGGCGCTCCTCCTCGCCACAGCCGCCCCGGCAATAGTGATCGACGCGGCGATGGCCGACGAATTTGGCGCCCGTCGTGGAGAGTTCGTACACCTGGAACTCTTTGGCGTGACCGAAATGCTCGTTGATGACGCCCGCGCCCTTCGTCGCCACGGCAACCATGGGCTTGATGTCACTCATTTTGCTGGCAAGCTCGACGAGCTCTTCCTGCTTGCCAGCAAGCTTGGCAACGCGCTCCTGCTCGATCTTGGCTTGATAGGCCTTGCGCATCGGCAAGTCATATTTGACGTCCATGGCCATAACCTTCTCGGTAGTGAACTCCGCGCTGCGGTCCTCGCCGAGCAAGCCGACAGCGTCGGCGCGGCACTGCCGGCAATGCCGCATCAGGTTCATCTCGCCCTCGCAGGCATCCTGCAGTGCCTTTAATTCCTGCGCGGTTGGCCCCCGCTGCCCGTTGAGACCAAACTCCGTGCCGTGCTCGGGCGCGGAGATCAGCGGCATTATGTTGTGCAGGAACGCGCCGCGCGATTTGATCGCCTTGTTGACCTTGACCAGATGCTGATCGTTAATACCCGGGATCATCACCGAATTGATCTTGCATAGGATGCCCCGCTCGGTGAGCATCTCGAGGCCTTTCAGCTGGCGCTCGTTGAGGATCTTTGCGGCTTCTAGGCCGGTGTAGCGCTTGTGGTTGTAGAAAATCCACGGATAGATTTTGGCGCCGATTTCGGGATCGACCATGTTGATAGTGATGGTGACATGATCGATCTTGAAGCGGGCGATCGTGTCGACATGGTCGGGTAGCATCAGGCCGTTGGTCGACAAGCACAGCTTGATGTCGGGAGCAGCCTTGGCCACCAGCTCGAACGTCTTGAACGTCTTTTTCGGATTGGCCAGGGGATCGCCGGGCCCCGCGATGCCGAGCACAGTCATCTGTGGGATTGTGGAGGCGACCGCCAGCACGTTTTTCGCCGCCTGCTCCGGCGTTAGTTTTTCGCTCACCACGCCCGGGCGCGATTCATTAGCGCAATCATATTTACGATTGCAGTAATTGCACTGCATGTTGCAGGCAGGCGCGACCGCAACATGCATGCGCGCGTAATGATGATGCGCTGCTTCGCTGTAGCAGGGGTGATTCTTGACCTTCTCCCAGATCTCGGTCGGCAGATCACCCTGGCCGGCCTGCGAGCCGCAGCTTGCCTTGCCCCCGCCGGACCTCCCGCAGCCCTTGCGCGCGGCGATCTGCATGACCTTGCCAATGTCGACCGCGCTCCCTGCCGAGCTTGCTTCGTCCAGCGCTGATACGTTCATCCTTCCATTCTCCCTGCAGCGGAAACTGAAAAGAAGATTTGCAACTCGCGTGCCATGGCCGGACTTGCGAGCAATTTTGATCTAGGTCAAAAGCTGAGCCGCTTACCGCCCTCTGCCGTGAAAGCGACGGCCTTCTGCACGACATTAGCAATGTTCGAAGTGTGCCAGGCGTCTCGATCCCGACACAGAGATGAACGTACTCATTCCCTGGCGCGAACGAAAGACAACTCGCGTGCGCCGGCACGCGAGCAACATCGACACCCGTATACCGGTCTGTCGGCCGGCGAGCAGGATCTCGACCGCGCGCGGGAGCGGGATCGCAAGCGGCGTCAGGCCCTGTTCGACCAGAAAACGCAGTTCATTCCTGGACAGCACATCTGGCTCCACGATGGCGTAATGAACACCGGCCGAGCGCTTGGTGAGCTGCCGCGCATAAGTTCGCAGCAGCTGATCGTTGAAGCGGCAGCCGATGAAGAGAAAGCTTCGGCCACTGCGCCGCTCTTTCACCACATCGGGGATCGGCGTCTGAATGTCGATCTCGGTCAGGACCTCGACATAGTCGGCGTCAGAGATCAGGAAGTTCCTTGCGGGCAACACGCCGCCGTGCGGCTTATAGAGGACCGTGCTCCAGCTCTGCGCCGCATCATGGTCGACCTCTCCGCCCGCTGCATCATAGAAGCGATACCAGCGGTCCTCGCCGAGGCCGGCGCGGGTGATACCCTGCACCTCACCCCATCCCTCGCGCCTGCCAAGCGCCCCCGCATCGCACCGTCATACCAGGTATCGACGATGACAGGCAGGGGCAGCACGGCAAGATGATGATGCAGCGGCGTCGGCTCGACCGGCGCAGCAAAGGCCAGCGCCATCAATGCCGTCACGGTGGTGCGATGCTTGTTGCTCTCGATGTGCTGCGCAGACGCCCAGATGTTGCCTTTGGCCCGGCGCGGCAGCGCGACCTTGCTGGCGAAGAAAGCAGCCAAGGCGTCCGGCGTCATCGGCGCATCCGGTTTGGACACATCAGCGAGGCCAGGTCCGAGATAGGGAATAATGCTGGCGGTACGCAGCCTCCTCGCTATGTCAGTGAGAATCGCCTCCGCATCGGCCGCATTGACGAAGTCGGTTTGCGCCATCGCCTTCATCGGCCGTCGCCGTCCTCGCCACGCTTCCTGGCATTGATCGTGATCGGCAGCGACGTGTCGCTTGCCATCTCGGGTAGATCGAGCACCCAGCCATTGCCTATTCTGATCCAGCCACCCCACAGCGTCTCGCGCTCCGATTCCACAATTGGCTCCTCGAGATCTTTTTTCGGCACATAAATCGACAGGCCCTCCGGAGAGCGGCGAATCATGACTTTCATAAGATCAACTCGTGCATTGGGGCGAAGCGCTGGTGGGGTTGGGAGGCTCTTGTGACATGGCACGCAGATTAGCCAGGATGCGCGACAGTACGCGGACGACCTGATCGACGTCATCGGCCGTGGTTTCACGCGAGAGGGAAAAGCGTACCGCGCCGCGCAGGCTCCTTGCCGGCACGTTCATCGCGCGCAGCACATGCGACGGCTCCATTGACCCCGAGCTGCAAGCCGATCCGAGCGAAGCGGCAATGCCCGCTCGGTTGAGATGGTGGACGATTGCTTCGCCTTCGAGATCTTCGAAGGCGATGCTGGCCGTGTTCGGCAGGCGGTTGCTGACATCGCCGAGCGGGATGCAGCGGCCGTTGTGCAAAATCGTCTGCTCCAGGCGATCGCGCAACGCAGCAATGCGAACACGCTCCGGCTCGAGCCCCTCCGCCGCAAGCTCTGCAGCTTTTCCAAGACCGACGATGCCGGGGATGTTCTCGGTTCCGCCGCGGCGCCGTCGCTCCTGTGCCCCACCCCAGATCAGCGGCCTGAATTTCGTGCCTTGTCGCAAATAGAGCGCGCCGATTCCCTTGGGGCCGTGCAGCTTGTGTGCGGACAGCGAGAGCATGTCGATAGCACTGTCCTTCAGGTCGATGGGCACCCTGCCTATGGCCTGCACCGCATCGGTGTGAAACAGCGCACCTGCCGCGCGCGCCAAGCCGGCCAGAAACTCCACCGGGAAGATCGTGCCGGTCTCGTTGTTGGCCCACATAACGGACGCAATCGCCGTGCGTGGTCCAAGCGCCCAGCGAAACGCCTCGAGGTCGAGGCGGCCGCGCGAATCCACCGGGATCACATGCGTCTTGATGCCCGTTAACGCCAATTGCTCGACCAGCGTGAGGATGGCGGAATGCTCGACGGAGGTGGTGACGATCTCGTCGCGCCCTTGCTGGGTCGCGAGCGCAGAAAGGATGGCGGTGTTGTTGGACTCGGTCCCGCCGGAAGTAAAGATGATCTCATGATCGTGGGCGGCTCCCAGCAAACTCTGCAGGCTGCGGCGTGCCTTGGCCACCGGGCCTGCGATCTCGCTGCCGAAGGCGTGGGCGGACGAGGCATTACCGAACCGCTCCGTGAAGAACGGCAACATGGCTTGCAAGACACACGGATCTGTCCGCGTGGTCGCATTGTTGTCGAGATAGATCGGCACAGAGCCTCGCTCAATGCTGCGGATTGGCGCCGCCGGCGACCGGGATCAGGCGAACGAATTCGCCGAGCCCTTGGACCAGCCGCGCCTGAATGCTTTCTAGCGTCGCGCTTGAAAGCTTGCAGAACACGCAGGCACCGGTCAGCTTGACCGTGATCTTGCTGCCGTCGATCCCAACGAGCTGACAGTCTCTGCCGTCGCGTTGCAGATTGGGCCGAATCTCCTCGATCACAGCCCGAATGAGTTGTTCACGATCGGTCTCAACGACCGACCGTTGCTTCAGCTGTTCCGGTTCGACCAGCATGCTTTGATTTCTCTTTTCATCTGCTGAAGGATTTGCCGCAGGAGCAGCTCGAGCTAGCGTTTGGGTTGTCGAAGGTGAAGCCCGAGCCCTCCAGCGCCACCACGAAATCGATCGTCGTGCCGGCGAGGTGCTCATGGCTCTTATTGTCGACGAACACCTTGATCCCGTCGCGCTCGATGACGGTGTCGTCGGGCTTTGCCCCGTCGGCGAGGTCCATCTTGTATTTGAATCCGTCGCAGCCGCCGGCCTCGACCATGATGCGCAAGCCGCTCCTCGGCTGGGCCGAAGCCGAGATCGCGCTCTTGACCGCATTCACTGCGCTATCCGTCAGATTGATCATGGCACCTTTTGTTTTCCAGAGTCATTTGCATCGAATTGGCAAGTCGCATGCCAGAGCGCAGGCGCTTGACACTGCTCACATTCTTCAAAATCGGGCTGTTGGCTTTGCGACGCGTGTCTGGTTGCTGACAAAGGTCTTCGAGGGATCGCGGCGGCTTTGCGTGTCTTCTTTATGGATTCCGCCGAGAAAGGGTTACGCCCGCGGCGGCAAATGATTTGCATTGCGTCTCCCACCGCCGGGGTGCCCGGCGGTGGTCTTGGATAGAGGGATGATTTTTGATGACTGCAATCGAGAACACCGCGCTCGGCCGGTTGGAGAAGGAAGGGCGCCTGCTCAATCCCATATTCAAGGGCGGGACCACCAAGCGGGGCCGGTTCGGCTTTCGTGGCGATATCGCACTGAAATTTCAGGCCCAGGTCGCGGACGAGAAGCGGCCGCCCCACTATTCGATCGAGCAGGTACTGACGGTCGTGCAGGTCGGCGAAAACATCATTCCGGTGCTGGCCGGCTATCTGCACTGCTTCGCTTATCTTGCCGATGTCGCAAACGTTCTTGAGAGCGCGCTAAGCCCTGACGGCAGCTACTTCATGTTTTGCAACAACATAGACCTGTTGGCGAAATATCGAATCAAGCTCGCTGGTATCACCTTCAACGTGCTGCCGTGCGATGAATCCACCGTTTGGAAGGAGATGATGGACCTGGTCGGGGTCGACAAGAATGACATCAAGAAGCTCGATGCGCCCGGCAAGCTCGACTACCTGCTCGACGCGGCCAAGGATGTCGATGCGTCCTATGACGAGATCTCTTACGAAGAAGGGCTGAAGAGGATGGAACCCGTGAGAAACCGCAACGAGAACCGGCCGGTCTGAGCGCCGGCTTCAGCTTTAGCCAGAGGAAACCTCCTCCTCGACAAGCCGCACGCCGGTCACGCAGATATCGCCGTCCAGCACCGTCAACGCAACCGGCGTGAGCCGGCTGCCCTTGCATGGGCCGTCGACACAGCGGCCGGTGCTGAGCTCGAAGGTCGAGCCGTGCTTGCCGCACATCAGCCGGATGCCGCGGGGATCGAAAAACTGGTTGCGTTCCCAGTCCAGATTCACGCTGTTGTGCGGGCATTTGTTGAGATAGCCAAACACCCGCTTGCCCCAGCGCACCACGACAATGGGCCACGGCCTGTGGCTGCCGTCTTCGTCGACGATCATGAGGTAGAAGCCCATGGCGCGCTGGCTTGGAATATCGTTGAAGCCGCAGATCGCATAGGCGGTATTCGGCTGCGTCCGCTGCGCGTTCATGACAAGACAACTTTCAATTGATCACCTTGCGATCAGCCTTGCAAAAATCGCGCAAAGTACCGGGGCGCCTCACCTTTTGGCAGTCCCGTGCGCTGCGTCGCAAGCGATACCACAACTAATTGCGACCGGTGCACAATGGATGGATTTGCGCGAGCATGCGCCCTTGAGACAGTTAATCCAGTGAGGCGAGGTCTCGACTCGGCGACACCGCGTCAGCATCACACAACATGAAGAAGTTCACACCGCATATTGTTTTCTGCAGGACTAAATCGTTCAGAGACCCAAAGGATTGAATGACCCCCTTCCCCCCACTGGGAACAAGGACGAGATCGGGATTCAGCAAGCGCACGAGATCTGGCCGGATGGCGGATACTTTTCAGACTGGCTAGTCCCGATGGGGGTCGCATCGGAAGCTTGTCGGCAGATGATAGCTCGCATCGTCGCCGACAACGGTCAGTCAAAGATCGACTGCATCTTTCGCCGGACCAAGACGGCAAGGTCCATCCTTTGTCTCGCGTTTTGCCCGACCGTCGCAGCGCCCCCCGTGACCGGCAACCCTGTAGTCATGCATTTGAAGGTTGGCACTGTCGTTCAAGTCACAACGGAGAATCCGATTTCCTATGCGCTTGGAACCGAGTTGACGGTTCTCAATCGCATGATACCGACGGTTCTCGGCCAGTTAGACTAGTGCTGACCTCTGACCGGTGACTTGGGGCAAGGCCGGGTCGAGCTCTTCCTGCTCGAGGATCTTGGCGCCCTCCCCCGCCAGATAAGCGGCGAGCGCAGCTATGCCGGAATCCGATGGGCATCGCGCTGGTGCGGCCTTTTTCGGCGGAACTTGTCCAGATCGCTTGGCGATTTCGATGCTCATGAGGTGGGGACGGATCGGGCGTCCGATAGCGCGCTCGATCATGCGGAAGATCCAGGTGCCGTCCGGATCGATGTCCGACCAGTGGAAGATCGGCGTGCATTCGGACACCATTCCCGCGATGACCCGTAGCGCCTCTTGCGTCGCGAGCGAAGGATATCCGGTCGCCCCCTCTTCGATCAACGTCATCCGGGCCGCCGGTGCCAGCTGGACAATATCGGGCTCGTCATGGGTTACGCCGCGCTGGAAACCCGCCAGATCGAGCGCGGCTGTCAGCTTCTGGCTCAAGCCGTCGATTAGCTTCGTTCGCGGCGATTGTCATAGCCGCATGCCCCTACAGCTGGACGAGCAAAATCAGCGATAACTGGCAGTTTCGATCGTGCCAAGCTGGGTCTATGTCAGGGCTGAGAACGGAGAACCGACATGTATGTGCCCCCCGCCTTCAAAGATGACGAAGTCGAAAGCATCCGAGCGACCATCCGCTCCGCCGGCCTCGCCAACCTGGTCACGGCCACCGCGGACGGGCCGCTTGCGACACCCTTGCCGCTCTTCCTCGAGGAGACCGAAGGACAGCACGGAGTTCTGTACGGGCACTTGGCGAAGAGCAATCCGCAATGGCGCGCGGCCCCGAACGGCGAGGCTCTGGCGATCTTCATGAGTCCGGAGGCCTACGTGACGCCCTCATGGTACGCCACCAAGCAAGAAACCGGGAAGGTGGTGCCGACATGGAATTACATCGCCGTCCACGCGTACGGGCCGGTCGAGTTCTTCCAGGAGCCCGAACGTCTGCTCGAGGTGGTCACACGGCTGACGAACGTCCATGAGACGTCGCGTACGAACCCATCGGCTGTCAGCGACGCACCCGCTGATTTCATCGCCGCGCAACTGCGCGGTATCGTCGGGGTGCGCATTCCGGTCACCAGGTTCGAGGGCAAGCGCAAGATGAGTCAGCATCGGCCCAAGGCAGACCGCATCGGCGTCGCCGCCGGCCTTGCGGCGAGCGAAAAACCGCAGGATCGGGAAGTGGCTCCCCTCATTCCGATTCAGGCCTAGAGGTCATGACTTTTCTTCGAATCGTGGTCCCGCTCTATGGAGCATGATCGTTTCGGAAAACCGGTGCCCACTTTTCCGGATCATGCTCTAAGGCGAGCGCAAGAGCGCTGGGTGTCGAACTCAATCGGTCGTATAGAACGCTTCCCGAATGGGATTCGAGATCGGGCCGGAGCCAATAATCGCCGTCTGGGTCATTGCTAGTACCCGGAATCAGAGCTGAGTGATACGGCGGCCTTTGAACCGCTTTTGGCGGACTCGTTTCTTCGTCCAGGCGAAGGGCTGTGCTTTTTCATTGTAGGCGCGGATGAAGGCATCGATGTGCTCCTGTAGCTGCGTGACGGCGGTGAATGATGCACCGTTCAACGACTGGCCTTGCAGGATGGAGAACCAGGTCTCGACCTGATTGAGCCAAGATGCCCCGTCGGCGTAAAATGAAACTGCACCAAGGGGTGCTTTTTGAGCCAGCGCTCATTCTTCTTGTGCGTGTTGAGGTTGTCCAGGATGACGTGAAGTTCGCGGTCCGGAAAGCTGGCAACCAGCCGGTTCATGAAGCCGAGGAACTCCATGCGGCGGCGGCGCTTTGAATGCTCCGCGATGACCGTTCCGGTGGCAACCTGGAGCGCGGCGAACAGCGTCGTCGTGCCATGCCGCTTGTAATCATGGCTTTGGCCAGTCAAAGCCCGTCCGTTGGGCAGCTTCAGATAGCTTTGGGCGCGCTCCAGGGCCTGGATCGATGGCTTCTCATCGACGCACAAGACAATGGCCTTTGCAGGCGGATCGACATAAAGACCAACAACATCGGCGGCTTTGGCCGCAAATTCGGGGTCGTTGCTCTCGCACCAGGATTTGCGAACCGAAAGATCAATCTTGTGCTCGCGCAGGAAGCGCCAGACATATTGAACGTCGACGTCGCCCAGCGCCTCCGCCAGCAGGGGGCC
>NZ_JBVBEF010000111.1:0-25795 GCF_055456055.1 Bradyrhizobium sp. LeoB3 | reverse complement strand
GTTTCCGCAGCCATCGAGCGGATCGACCAGTGCGTCGCGTCGGGCGGCGTTGTCCGCAATGTCCGCTCGATTACCTCAGCAACCTGATCGTCGTTGATGGTTCGAGGGCGGCCAGGGCGGGCTTCGTCAAGCAGGCCATCACAGCGATCCTTCAAGAATCGGCGGCGCCACTTGCCAACGGTGTGTTCATGGATGCCAAGTTCGGCAGCCACAGATTTGCTTGGCAAGCCATCTGCGCACCGTAGGATCGCGCGGCACCGCTCAGATAGCGACCGGGCCACACGATAACGACGAACCTGCCTCTCTAAATATGCTCGCTCTTGCGGACTCAGCACCAACGGCTCGATTGGCCGGCCTCTAACACCTGTATTCGCCACAAGCGCTCTCCTCTACAGAGAATCGAGCCATCATATAATGTGACGAACTTGCGTTCCAGATGACTAGGATCGTCCGACTTTTTCCGCCAAACAGGCTGGGTTACTTGGGAATGCCTTTCGTATTCGCTACCCACATTGGGCACAAGGTGCTCGACAGAGCGGTCAAAGCCTATCGTTCGAATTGTATACCGTCCGCTGTTCGTAGCCGTCCCTATCGTGATCAGTGCGCTGGGTATTGCGGCGGAAAGCGACGACATGGCGCATTATCTCCATACATCAATAGCAAATTGTAGTCGGCTCGATGCGTGATAAAAACATGCCGCTGGTCCCGCCCGCTCGCGATTTAGCAGCCTCGCTTAACGCCGAAGAACGAGCGCGTCTTGACCAAGTCCTTCCGTTTGCCATCGGCGGATCACGCGAAACCGTATACCGCAAGATAGAAAGCTTGCTATCCGCGACGGTAGCCGACGAGCTTATGATCCTCTCGTTCACTTACGATGA
The DNA here is from genome assembly GCF_055456055.1 of Bradyrhizobium sp. LeoB3. Taxonomy (NCBI): domain Bacteria; kingdom Pseudomonadati; phylum Pseudomonadota; class Alphaproteobacteria; order Hyphomicrobiales; family Nitrobacteraceae; genus Bradyrhizobium; species Bradyrhizobium sp. LeoB3. Next base: position 24,917 of record NZ_JBVBEF010000111.1, on the reverse strand, counting down.
GGCCGACCTGCGCAGGTGCGCCGAGATCGTTGCTGATATGTCGTCAGCTTTCGATAGGACTCCAAACCGTTCGAATTCCGTCAGAAGGTACCCGGAAGCCTGAACTGCGCCCGAGCGGATGCAGGTCGAGATCTCCAGTGGCGGCAAGTCCCCTAACTTCCTCATGTAGTAGGCTCCGAAGCTGTAACCAAACCTGCATCACCCACGAATATAATCTCGTCGGATTGCATCAGCGAGGTGACGCGCACACCGAGGGCGCCGGCCGGCGAGGAACTCGGAGATCGCCGGCCTCGATCATCAAACCTATAGGGAGAGAGCAGTGGGACTGTCCTGGCAACAAGGTCCGCTCTCAACGGGAGCATTTGGCCGGTTCCTCGTGCCCGAACCGCTGCCCAAGCGATTGTTGTACGTGGAGCGTTTGCGTCGGCGCATGCGCGTGCGTTTCGCCGGAAGATGGATCGCCGATAGCGAGAATGTCCTGCTGCTCTTCGAGCCCGGCCGCTATCCGGTAGCCTACTTCCCTGAGAACGATGTTTCTCGAAACGTCCTGGAGCGCACCGAGCACACCACCCAACACGCTGATCTCGGACTCACGTCCTGGTACAGCGTCCGGGCGGACGAGCAAAACGCCGTGCCGCGAGGGGCGTGGCAGCACACCAGTCTGCCAGCTCACGCGAGCGAACTGCAGGCACGCGTCGCGTTCGCCTGGCGGGCCATGGACGCGTTCTACGAAGAAGACGAGCGAATCGTGGGCCATGCCGCTGACCCCTACCACCGCATCGACATTCGCCAAGCCTCCCGGAACCTCGTCGTTCGCTATGGCGACCGGATCATCGCCGACACCAAGCGGCCGGTGGTCCTCTACGAGTCCGGTTTCGCGCCGCGCTGGTACGTTCCACGCGCCGACATCGATGAGTCCGCCCTCACTCCCGTGAAACTCCAGACTTTCTGCCCATACAAGGGACTGTGCAGCTACTACAGCATCGGTGACGCACGCCAGGCAGCCTGGTTCTATCCCGATGCCTATCCCGAGGTGCGCCGCATCTCCAACCTGGTGTCGTTCGAACCGGACATCGTCACGGTCCATCTTAACGGCACCCAGCTCCACCTTGAGCCGGGCCAGACCGTGGTTCCGCATGGCCCCGACCGCAACCTCGACGTCACCGAGGTAGTCCGCCCTGCAAACGGCGATGATCGGTCACCCGACAGCGGCCCCGCATCGGCTGCGAGTAGCTAGGAAAACTTCCGGTCCCTATCAATCTCTATCAAAGCGAAGCGGGACATGGCGCGATTACTGTCGGTGAACGTCGGGCTTCCGCGCGATGTCAAGTGGAACGGTCGCACTGTGCACACCGCGATCTGGAAAAATCCGGTAACCGGCCACTGCCGCGTAGGCCGGTTGAATCTGGACGGAGACGGTCAGGGGGACCTGAGCGGCCACGGAGGTGAGCAGCGAGCCGTCTTCGTCTACCAGATCGAATCGTATCGCTACTGGCGGGATCAGCTGAAGCGGACCGACTTCGTCCACGGACAGTTCGGCGAAAATTTCACGATCGATGGGTTGCCCGACGACGCCGTGTGCATCGGCGATCGCTATCAGATCGGCGCGGCGCTGTTCGAGGTCACTCAGCCTCGCGTGACCTGTTATCGCGTGGGCATTCGCACGAACGAGCCACGGATGCCGGCTTTGCTGACATCCAGCGGACGGCCGGGCTTCTACTTCCGCGTCCTGCAGGAGGGCGAGGTGGGCGCCGGCGACGAAATCGTGAAGGTGGGCGAGGCGAACGAGCGAATGACGGTCGCGGAGATCAACGCGCTTCTCTATTCGCCCAATCACCCGCGCGACCGATTGGAGCGCGCCTTGCGCATCGAGGCGCTTTCGCCCGGATGGCGCTGGTCGTTTGAGGCATTACTGCAGAGCCAAACGGCTGCCACGGGGAGTGGCAACGCGGGGCTTGCGCCGGCAGCAGCCGCACATCCCGTCGCACCTGGATTTCGGTCACTCGCCGTCGTGGCGATTGATCAGGAGTCCGCGGACGTGCTCTCCCTGTTGATGCAGGATCCGGACGTTCGGCCGCTGCCGCCGGCTTTGCCAGGTCAGTACGTCGTCTTGCGTCTTCGACCGAACGGCGGCGGCCCGCCACTCTTTCGCAGCTACTCCCTCTCCGGTTCCCCTTCGACGGAGCGCTATCGCATCAGCGTGAAGATCGAGCCGAATGGTGCGGCTGGAACCTACCTGCGCGAGCATCTCCAGGTGGGCGACGTTCTCGAGGTCAGCTCACCGCGTGGAAGCTTCATTCTGGAGTCCGGGGAGCAGCCCGTGGTGTTGCTTAGCGCGGGAATCGGAGCGACGCCCGTTCTGGCGATGCTGCACGCGTTGGCGGAGGCCCGCTCGCCACGTCAAGTCTTGTGGCTGCATACGGCTCGCGACCGACAGCATCATCCGTTTGCCGCCGAAGTCCGCCGCCTCATGCTCGGGCTCGCCCGCAGCCGCAGCTATGTGTGCTACAGCAGGCCGGGCTCGCGCGATAGGATGGGCGAGGACTTCGACGCAGCCGGTCATCTGTCGCAATCGGTCTTCGAGGAGGTCGGCATCCCGCGAGAGGCGGATGTCTACCTCTGTGGGCCGACCCGTTTCATGGCGGACATGAAAGCGGCGCTCGCGGCGTTTGGCATGCCGCCGGAGCGGGTTCATGTCGAGATTTTCAACGGCAGCGAGTCGATGACTCCCGGCGTCGTCGGCGCAGCGATGCGAGCGCCTCATCTGCCGGCGGACGACGCCAACACCGGTCCGCTGGTATCGTTCGCGCGAAGTGGCGTTGCCGCCCACTGGAAGGCGTCAGCCTATCAGAGCATTTTGGAGCTGGCCGAGGCATGCGATGTCCCGGTTCGTTGGTCGTGCCGGACCGGTGTTTGTCACAACTGTGAAAGCGGTTTGGTTTCGGGCGCGGTCGCCTATGGACCGGAGCCACTCGATAAGCCTGCCGATGGCAACGTTCTGGTTTGCTGCTCACAACCGGTTGGTGACGTCGTCATCGACTTATGAACGCCGAGGGCAGCGCATATCGGGTCGAAGACGAGGAGAGAGGTACGATGAACGCGATCAGCGGAGCGGTCCCGAAGTTCTCGGTCGAGGTGATCACGTTGCCGGTGAGCGATGTCGATCGAGCGCTGCGGTTCTATGTCGACCAAGTGGGCTTCGCGCTCGACGTCGATTATTCGCCGAACTACGCGTTCCGCGTCGTGCAGCTCACTCCGCCAGGCTCCAGCTGCTCGATACAGATCGGCAGGGGACTTACCGACGCGCCCGCCGGATCACTTCGCAACGTCTATCTCGTCGTGACCGACCTTGAGGCTGCGCGGAGCCGTCTGCTCGAACGCGGGGTCGCAGTTGGCGCGATCCGCCACAAGACGCCCGTTGATGCCTGGGACGGAAGTTTCGCACCCGGGCTCGACCCCGCGCGCAAGGACTACGCCAGCTTCGCCGACTTCTCGGATCCGGACGGCAACAGCTGGGTGTTGCAGGAACGCGGTTACCGTGATTTCTGAAATGTATGGAGGTTCGGTGTCTCAAGCATCGTTTCGGAAGCTCTAGGTTTCGGCCGTGAAATCTTGCCGTCCTCTCGTTGCTCTCCGGAGATCACAGCGGAATTGCAGCGCGGCTGCTCTGGCGCCTATCGTTCCGACACTTTTGGATGGCTCACTCTCCGAGCGCCGCCAACCATTCGCCAACCGCAATCGGACCGCGCCCGCGTTCGGATCGGGCTCTGGCAGTCTCGAAATCGTCCGTTCTTCTGACCTAACTTCTCAAAGTCTACGGCCCATTCTGGCCACGCGCCCGGTGAACATATTCGTGCAAAGTTTCGTCCGACCTAGCGCGATCACCGTCCGCTCTGCTCTCGAGAGCCGGCGCATCGATCTCTTGCGGAGCTCTCTACGCAAGCGGCTTGACCATTCTAACGGTTCCTCGAGAAGCCAAAATCAGTGCCTAGCCCCAGTCCAACCCATTGTCGCTACCGGCCGGCCCCGGGGTCTGCGGCCTCCATCGAGGACAGGGATCCTGTTAGGCGATTGGTGGTCCCGCAATATCTGCTGGCGATCGCTCGCCTCGGCCCATATCCGATCGATCGTGCCTTGACGTGGCGGTGCGCACCTCCGGGCGGACGTAGATAAGCAGACAGACACAAATCAGGACCATGCCGCCGATCGGGTACTCAAGTGCTACAAGAGCAGCCGAAGCAAAAAGTCCTGTAGTTATGAATGAGCGCACGCGCATGATCTTTCGCGCGTGGGCTGGCACTTCCTCACTTTGAGGCCGGTCGATGGCTTCCATGCACAAGAGCACGTAGGTCGCGTTCACGAATACGAGGACGCCTGCATAGAATGAAACGGGAATTGCAGCGAGCTCCGTTTGCGCGATCCAGGCAGTTGAGAACGGCATAAGCGAGACCGAGAATAAATGGGCAAAGTTTACCCAAATCAGGCGGCCTGTCGCAATGTTTGCGTACTGCAACAGATGGTGATGATTAATCCAAACGATTGCGATGAAGAAATAGCTCACGGCGTAACTCACCGCACTAGGCCACAACGAAATAAGAGCCTTCAGAGTCCAGGCGTGAGGAGCTTTCAATTCAAGTACAAGGATCGTAATGATGACCGCGAATACTGCGTCTGACAACGCGTTCAGCCGGTCCGGCTTCGACTCTCGCGCAATCATCTCTTTCTCCTCTATGTAGTTTCATTCTCGGTTTTGAACCGAGCAAGCTCCAGGGAGTCATTGGTCCATAAGCGGGTAACAGTCGCCTTCCGGCGAAAAAAAACGAGAAGGAGCCTGGAAAGTAAGCGCCGAACGAACGCGATCGATGATGATAGCGTCATCACAGCGCGGCACCATTTCCTTAGCCTTGCATTCCACGGTGGCGAGACCATCGTCGAAAATTGGAGCGCCACACAGCATGGTGCCCATCGGAAGTCCATATATCGAGGGGCCTCTTCGAGACCAATCCTACCAGCAAATCGGTCATCGCGCTTCTCATCATGGACTTCATGCGATCTCTCTCGGGCCTGCCACAACGGCGTTGCAGTTGACCAACGCGGTCAGCTTCTTTAACCCTCGATGGATGTTGATCTTAACGAGCGCCGCGGATTGCCCGGTTACACCAGATGCGCGTTCGATGCTAAGCCCCTTCAACTTCACAAGACGGATTACGCTGGCCTCCGCAGGTTTCAGCCGGCCAAGCAGGTCGTCCACCGCGACGGCGCTGATCGCGCTTTCACCGTGATCCTCGATCGGTATCTTGTCGTCGAGCGGTAGTGCGGAGAATCGAGACGCGTCGCGAACACGATCGATCCACTTGTAACGTGCAATCGCCATGGCCCACGCACCGAACGATCTCGGCGGTGCGTATGTATGTCGTTTGGAATGGATCGCGAGAAGAGCATCTTGTCTCGCATCTTCAGATGCGGGGTGCGGAAGTCGCCGTGCGTAGTAACGACGCAGCCAGACGTCCAATTCTCTAATTAGCTGCTCGTAGGCGTGGCTATCACCATCTTGCCCAGCGGCCATCAGCCGCCCCCATCGCCTGAACCGTGCATCAAAGTTTTCGGCCTGCGAAGCTGCTTTTGCCTTTTTGGGCGCGCCAATTAGGAAACCAGGTGACAAGGAGCTTTGTGCAGCTTTGCTACGGCGCTGCGGCAAGGAGGCTCCCGAGGAACCAATGATCCGATTAGGCAAGGCGTTCATTCGCACTGGCTCCTCTCGACCCACTCAAGAAGGGCATTGGCGTCGAACGGCTTTCTGAAAAGGCACTTCGTGCCGACTGAGATGGCTTCTGTGTCCAAGTGCGTCTCAGAGAGGGCCGTAATGAGGATGACTGCTGTCAGGATGCTTTGCTCGCGCAGCTTTCGTGTGAGGGTAAGCGCCATCTTGCTGAGGTCTGCCGGCAACCGGAATTCGCTGATCGTAGGTTGCGAGGAAAAAAACTTGCCTTCTCACGAGGAAAGCTCGCATCGGCCTTGGTGAGCGGTTCGCCGCTTTCGCTCAGCAATATAGCGCCTCGGCCTGCGCCCGAATAGCCGAGTGCGGCGTTAAGAAGAGCCTTAGCCAGTCCTTCGTAGCTGGTCTCTTTCGAGATCGTCTGAAACGCTTTGGCGATCAGCTCCAATTCTGATGTTTTTACCTCAAACATCATCGCGCGGCGCTCGTGGTAACGGCAGCGACAAAACTTATCAGGCGATTGCTATTTCCGCGCTCGGTACCTCGGCTAAGTCCGCGCACGAGGACGCCGAGATAGCCGAGTGACGAACTTTATCAAGTCCCCACGGTAGTAGAGCTTCTCGTAATCGATCGGTCTAAGCCCTTCGGTATATGAGGTGCGCTCAACCAGAAAGATGGCACTCCCGATTGCTACGCCTAGCGCGCTGGCAACCTCCTCCTCAGCCGTTACAGCTTCCAGCTGGTATTCGGCGTTGATCAAAGGGACACCGTACTTACCCTCAAGCAACGCAAAGATCGGCTCAGCCTCTAAGTCATTCTTGACAATCTTCTTTCCGATCTCCAGCGGCAAATACGTTTCATCGAACGACATTGCCACGCCGTCGGCTATCCGGACGCGCTTGATCCGATAAACCTTAGTGCCCGGCGCTACGCCGAGATGCTGAGCGACTATGTTGCCAGCAACAATGGGTCGCTTGTCAATGAGACGAGCTGTCGGGTTGCGGCCAAGCGCGACCATATCCTCCACGAAACCGCTGAGTTCTGTGAGCTCTTGTCTAACTTTCGGCTCGCTGACAAACGTGCCCCTGCCACGTCGGATTTCGACCAACCCACGAGCCATAAGGTGCTCCACAGCTTTCCGCACAGTCGCTCGGCTGACGCCGAATCGATCGATCAGACCCTCCTCCGAAGGAAGCTGCGCTCCAGGCCTCAAGACGCCGGCAGCAATGTCGGACGCCAGCGCCGACGCGACTTGCGCATAAAGAGGTATAGCGTCAATGCTCAAGCTCACCAGGACATCATGACGTCCGGACGTCCTGTTGTCAACTGTTTGCCTGTAGCCTCGGGTTTTCGGCCGACAGATTTAGGTGCACGCTGCTGGTGAAATACTCTCAATTTGACAGCACAAGTATAACGGTCTCGCGCCTGTCTGTCGGAACAGCGACTTTCGGCAAGCAGACCCAAGAACCCGCAGCCCATGAGATCCTCTCAAAGGCTACAGATGCGGGGGTCGATTTCATCGACACGGACGACGGCTATCCCATCAATTGCGCTTCGCCAGAACGCATGCTCAGGCCGGAAAGCCTGGGAGCGCTCCACACTCGTCTGGATATCCAAGATGCTCGCCGCTGCACAGTCGCCAGGGGGCTTCCACCGCTCAGCCATTAGCTGCAGCCGCAACCTAGCGCGTGGTAGGCCGACCGTAGGCCATTGGCCCGCACCTGCGGTTGGCGAGGCCGTTACGCGCAAGGCGGTCGGCCGTCGCGCAAGCGTCTTGTCGACGTCACCGCCAGTTGCCTTTCCTTGCTTTCACGGCAACGTGAGCTCCATGCCTGTAACTGATCTCGGACGGCTGACGAAGTATCGGTCAGAGATGACGCAGGGCGGCGGGAGATGGAGACGCGACACGTAACACGCCGGCAACTCGGCAAGCCTTTCTTGGTTGGCCAATACAGGAGAAGCAAGCATGATCTCGGCGGCATTCCCGTACAAAAAGAAGCGACGAACGGTCCTCGGCAGTGAGATGGCGTATGTGGAGGCGGGAAAGGGCGACCCGGTCGTGCTGCTGCACGGCAATCCCACGTCGTCGTATCTTTGGCGCAACGTGCTACCGCATTTGGAGCCACTAGGCCGCTGCATCGCCCCCGACCTGATCGGCATGGGCGATTCCGACAAATTGCCTGACAGTGGACCCGGCTCGTATCGCTTCGTTGAGCACCGCCGTTACTTGGACGCCCTGCTCGAGAGTCTGGATGTGCACGAGCGGGTCACTCTCGTCATCCATGACTGGGGGTCAGCGCTCGGCTTCGACTGGGCCAACCGCCACCGCGAAGCTGTGAAGGCTATCGCGTACATGGAGGCGATCGTGGGGCCGCAGAACTGGGACCACTGGGACAAGTTTGGAATGCGAGCCGCCCTGGAGGGGTTGCGTTCCGAGGCCGGCGAGACGATGGTCCTGCGAGACAACTTTTTCATCGAGAAGATCCTGCCGGCGGCCATCCTGCGCACCCTCTCCGCCGAGGAGATGGCGGAGTACCGACGGCCGTTCGCCGAACCCGGCGAGGGACGACGGCCGACGCTGACATGGCCCCGGCAGATCCCCATCGAGGGCCAGCCCGCCGACGTGGCTGCGATCGCAGCCGCTTACGCGGACTGGCTGGGCACGAGCAATGTACCCAAGTTATTCTTGAAGGCCGAGCCTGGCGGGATCCTCGCCCATGGCGCGGTTCTCGACTTGGCCCGCAGCTTCCCGGCGCAGACCGAGGTGACGGTCGCAGGGCGCCATTTCGTCCAGGAGGATTCGCCGGACGAGATCGGGAGGGCCATCGCCGACTGGATGGCGAAGTTATAGAGTGCAATTATCTGAAGATCATCGGACTCTGAACGATTACAGATGCCTCCGGTTGTGCACGTCAAAAAGAACGCGACGTAACTGGCTGACGCTCTAGAAGCCCGAGTTGCGACTGCTCGATTTGGCGTACCTCAAGGGAGCAGGGCGCCCAGCATAACGGCCGCGCGTCGGCCAACTTATCTGGCCATGATTGAACTCCAACACGAACATGCTCAGCCGACGCTGAAGCCAGGGGTGATCTAGAAAACAGGTTTAGATGCCCGACCGATCTCAATTACTTGGCATCCTCGCCGGAGCGGGGGGGGGGAGCGCAATAGCAATCGGAAATATGGAGGCGTTCTCCATTGAGAGCACATTTCCGCTCTTCGCGATTCCATTCGCGACATCGATCGTGACCGTGCTAGGCTCACCAAAAGCAGAACCGGCGCAACCCCGCGCGCTTATCGGCGGTCATCTTGTCTCCACGCTGGCGGGACTACTGGTTGTGAAATTATGCGGCCCCGCGCTGTGGGCCGCCGCCGTCGCAGTTGGTCTGGCAATCGTGGCAATGCATCTGACCGGCACGTTTCATCCGCCCGCCGGCATCGATCCGCTGGTCGTTGTGGTCGACAACATGTCCTGGAGCTTTCTGGTCGTGCCCGTTGGCATAGGCGCCATGCTGCTCGCGACGTTTGCTTTTGCTTGGAACAATATCCTCACGCGATACGCTAACGGAGGCCATGGCTGGCCCGCCCGGTGGTGGTGACCTTCACATGCCTTATTGCGGCGAAAGGTGATGCCAAATGTCGCCTAACGATCTCGCAAGCTAAGCCGCCGCTTTTGGTTCTTGAGACATGTCATTGGGTGGTGTCACTCGAAGGTCTGATCGAAGAACCGTGCCACATTGGATCGTCCGGCTTCTGTTAGCTACGGGCTGTTGCCGAGTAGCGGCGCCAGAGCCGCCGAGGCCCTGATCTTTCGGTGTAGATTCGACACGAGTGTGTCCATTAGGCTCTTGTGTGGTAGCTTCGCAGCCGCGCATACAATTTAAACGAGCCTTTACAGCAGGCATCCAGGCATCGGCTAATGGCCCATCTGTTTGCCGCGAGTCATCCGGACGTTTTAAGGATCGACGCATCTCAGCGCGCTACGGACTCTGAACTGTTGGCCTCCTTGGTTGACCTCGATTTTGATCTGCGCGACATGCTGTTGCTCCAGGTGATTGGCCCGCATGGTTAGAGCAGGCCAGAGCCGCGCCAGGACCATTCTCCCTGATATGGCCAGCCGTCCTTAAGGTTCGCTTAAGGTGGTGTGCTTCTCTTCATTCCAGCAAACCGTTGAAACGAAAGCGCATTACGTATGGTGCACTCTTGCCTCCGCCGTTGCTCGCTGCACGATGTGATGCCCATTCACGCGGCCTTTGCATCGCGCAATAGCAACTGCAGCATGCCCGCGTTCCGGACAGCAGTTACCCCCCAACGGCAATGCTCCAAAAAGTGCCGGCCAATTACATCGCTCGAGAGGGCGAACTGTTTTCATCGCTGACGAGAGGTCGCATTTCCACCAAAAGAGAAGTGAAGCAATGACTAAGTCAAGAACGTCCTATGACAACACGAAAAGCGCTGCCAGCGCCATCGATCGGAGCCTCGCGGTCATTCAGCTGTTGCTCTCTTCGTCGGTGAGCCGCTGGGCACCGCTTCCGTTGCGCCTCATCGTCGGGTACGGATTTGCCGAGCACGGCTTTGCAAAGCTGTTGCGCGGTGCCGATAATTTCGCGGGAATTCTGCATGCGATGGGACTTCCCATGCCGCACGTGTTTGCCTGGATAACGATCGTAACGGAAATCGTGGGAGGATTTTTTGTCCTCCTGGGGGCTCTTGTTCCGATCGTCAGCATTCCAATGGCTATCGTGTTGCTGGTCGCTATCTTCACTGTCCATCTGCCGTACGGGTTCTCGTCGATAAAGCTCCAAGCCATAACTCCGAACGGGGCGCACTTTGGCCAACCTGGGTATGAAACGGATCTCCTTTATTTGGCCGGTCTGGTTGCGCTTGTGCTTGGTGGTTCTGGTCCCTTCGCAGTGGACAACTGGTTGCTGAGACGGTTGGTTGCCGGCTCTGGCGCGGCCCGCGGAGTTCGGCGGCAGACCGATCTCGATGCTTAGGGGTGGCTCGCTCGCAAATTCAGTTCCGCATTTGCGAGCGGCTCACTCGCTCTATAGCCCCTTACTAAATATCACGTCTCAATAGCCGGGGCCGATAACCGGCCGTGAGTTGTGCCGCGTACTGAAGGAGAAAGCGATCGACCCGTGCGCCCCGCCGATGTGCTTTGTTGCCTAGGAGATATTCGCCGCGTAGCGCGCACCATGCGCTGACGGGGCCGACGTGAGTCGTGACGTGGGATTTTGTGCGCGCAAGGGCCGCAAAGATTGTTCAGAAATGCTGCAGCGTTTAGTCAATGGCTGCATTTGACGATCACGCTGTGACGGAAAGATCGCCGCTGCGGCTCGAGCCCGCAGTTCCTAGAGGGCCACGTTCCAAGCTGTTCGCGGAATTGCGCTTGAGCCTTGTCTCCTGCAGCCGGTTATAGAACCTTCTGTGGCGATTGCGGGTTCTCCAATTCCTCGGAAGCTCTTCACGGCAGCGAATTGTTCGATTGGCTCAATGTGAGGACCCCCAGCCGGATCGTTCGTTCGGCTATAATGAGCTCCGGCCCGATAGTACCCCCGGGAATTACGGTCTTGGGATCATCTCGCGAGCGCCCGACGGCGCTTCAGCGACCAGACGCGGGTTGGCGATGCATTCATAAGCGGTTCCCACGAGGTCATTCGCAGGCATTGCTCGCGCGTAACAAAATCGCGCTGCGCGGCACCTTCTCGCCTGGCGCACCAAGCATATTCTGAACCATAGGCCGGTTGGGGGAGAATGGAACCGATACCGCTGATATTGGCAGAGGCAGTGATGACTAAGGGCAGTGCGATTGCCCGAACGCGCGTAAGCCTTCGCCTAATCGAGATAGTGGCAACCGTGTAGCTATGTGTGTGGAGCATCTGTCACTCGTTCGCTGAAGCGAGTTGACGTCGGAAAGTGTGATCGCGCAGCTTAAGCCGAGCTGAAGAGAGCATCGATGTAGGTGGCTCTTTGGTGTCTTCGCTCACAATGAACAAGTTCTCCGGCCTAACTCACAAAATACTTAGCGTTGCCGCGGACCTGCAATCTCAAGGTGAAGGCCTCCCTGGAGCCGGCATAAGCTTCAGACTGGCTTAAGCTACGAAGCGATTTTGCCCCTCAAAACAACTGGCCTGGCTTTCTCGATTCATCATGGATCGTTTTGCCGGCTCACATTGGGAGGGCATCGCCATGAAAGTTACAATATCTACAGCCGCCGTTCTTGGCTTGACGACTGCGGCCTGCGCGGGTGAGCTTCCTAAGGCTTCATTGGAAGAGCTCCCACCTTCGCAAGGAGTAGTCGACAATGGATGGGAAGGACTCAAGAAGCACCCGAGAAAGCTCGGCGCTCGAGCTCGGAAGTCCGAGCCTGCGAAGAAGCTGGAGCTGCCGGCGAATGCGTTGGCTGTTACCAAAGATCCTAAGGTGCCCATGGATGACAGCCTGACCTGGCATGGTCTTACGCTATATGGCCAGGTCGACGTGGGTCTGACCTATCTGAGTCACGGTGCCCCGTTGAGCCCCACTGCAGGGACCGGCGTGAACTATTTGATTGCGAGAAACAGTAACAGATCGTATTTCGGCATAGGCGCTAATGGATTTGCCGGGTCGTTCATCGGCCTTAAAGGTAAGCAGGACATCGCGGACGACGTCGCCGCCATATTCAAACTTGAAACTGCATTCAATCCGCAGTCGGGCCTGCTTTCCGACGGAGGGGGGTCCATCGTGCAGAACAATGGTCTGCCGATCGACAGGCAGAACTCATTTGCCGATTCCGCCAAAGCCGGTCAGGCTTTCAATGTCGCGGCTTACGCAGGTTTGAGCTCTCCGACCTACGGCACACTGACATACGGGCGGCAAGCCGCTTTGACGTCTGAGGCTGTAGTTGCCTACGATCCGATGGCGAGCGCCAGTGCTTTCTCCGTCATTGGCTTTCAGGGCGCCACCGGCGGCGGTGGCGATACAGAAAATCGGATCCTGGACAATTCACTCAAGTATGGCGTGAATTTGGGTCCCGTGCGTGGCGCAATTCAAGCACAGATTGGCTCAGGCCCCAAAGCAGGACCCCGCAATGCAGTGCAGGCGCAGGTGGGCGGGAGTTACCTCGGTCTGTCCGTGGATGCGATTCTCAGTCAGATCAATGGCGCAAGCTCTGCGAGCCCGCTGCCATTTCCACTTCCTAATGTACTACCGACGAATATCGGGAATGGACTGGTCGCCGGAACGATCTCGGACAATACCAGCTACATGCTGGTTGCAAAGTACGCCATCGGTCCTTTCAAATTCTTTGGCGGGTATGAGCACATCCAGTTCGCGAATCCAAAAACACCGTTGAGCCCGGGCGATTTCATCACGGGCGGATATGTGCTCGGGACCGTGTCCAACAATAGCTTTACTACGGACAGGGTGCTCCAAATATTTTGGACCGGTGCAACATACGAAGCCAGACCTGACCTCGACTTGAAATTCGCCTATTATCACGAGGAGCAGAACAGCTATCACGGAGCAGCAGGAACCAGCTTCAATGCCGGGCGCTGTTCGAATGCCAGTCTTGCGCAATGCAGTGGCCAGCTCGATGCGCTCTCGTTCTTGATGGATTACAGATATTCGCAACATATGGATGTGTACGCTGGCATAATGTGGTCGCAAGTGTCGAATGGCCTAGCCAGCGGCTTTCTTCAGAGATCTACGATCGATCCGACAGTCGGGCTCCGGTATCGTTTTTGAAGCCCTGTGCTCAAAGCCATACAGCTTCAACTCAATGGGTGCCGTCTCGACTTCGAATAGGAAGGTGCGTTGGGGACGGTGGAGGATCAGCGAAACCGGTGCGAGATCTTAAACGCCGGCGAGACCGGAACTATGCGGCCGTCGAGGGGAAGGATCGAAGCTAAATGATGGGTCTAGCGTCGAGGACATTGGCAGGGCGGGTCGGAGCTAGTCGGATCAGATGCCGCATCCCCTGCACTTTCAACTCCGCTCCATCGTCGCGTTTTTTGCGGCAAAACCTGACGATTACGGGATCTAGAAGAATTCGGCCACTACGCTTAGCTTATCAGGGCCTGCCTTTGAAGAGCGCTGGGCCGACCGAGTATCCCAAATCATCTCGGCGCGCAGCCCCGAGGTATCTTCTCTGTTGAGCAATCGGAGCCGCGCTCCGCTCGTCCGTACAGCCATGTCCACAATAGAAAGTCCGAGCCCGCTGCCGAGCGAGCTTTTGTTGCGGCCGCGGAAGAAGCGTTTGGTAACCAGCGCGAGCTCCTCTTTCGGAATGCCGGGGCCGGTGTCCTCGACAAATACGGTGGTGCCATCTTTGGTGGCCTCCGAGGACCAGCGGATGGTTCCTCGCCGCGGCATATGGCGAACGGCGTTCTCGTGTAAATTTCGGATGGCGAGGAGAAGAGAGTCTCGGTTCGCGGTGACAACAGTGCTATGCAGGATCGGATCAACAATAACGTCGGTGTTCCTATCCGGTGGTGGAAGGGTGTCGACCACCTCTTCCACAACCTCTCCCACGTTGAGCTCCGTTAGGAGCGCGGCGGCCCCCGAGTCGAGCCTGGCGATCGTCAGTAGCTGACGAACGAGTCGAGTGATGCGATCTACGGCGAACAGTATCTGACTGAGCGCTGCGTCCCGTATGTTCGCGTCTCGCGCCGTCATTGCGATCTGCGCTTGGGTCCGCAAACCCGCCAAGGGAGTGCGCAGCTCATGTGCAGCGAACGCGGTGATGTGTCTCTCGTGACGAAGAGCCTCCCTAACTCTTTCGAACAGATTGTTAAGTGAAAAAACCATGGGGAGGATCTCTTTCGGAATTCCTTTTGTCTCAACTGGAGTCAAGTCGTCGGCGTTGCGGCGCCGGAGATCCGCGGCGAGCGCATGCAGCGGTCGAAGGCCCTGATTGAGGCTTGCCCAGATAAGGAATGCGAGAACGGGGATTGCCAGGAACATTGGAGCCAGAAGACCCTTCATAATGTCGGCCACAAACGTCTCCCTCAATCCCAGTCTGTCGCCTACGAGGACTCGAAGATTTTTCGTGGGATCCTCAGCAGTGAAGACTCTCCACTTCTCGCCCCGGATCGTGCGTTCCGAGAAGCCCGTGCGATTGTCGCTAAGACTCTCATTCGGGGTACCGCTGGACCTTGCCACAAGGCGACCGTCAAGTGACCAAATCTGGCAGGAAAGCTGGCGATCATAGGTCAAGAACTCGGCCGCGTGACTTGAGTCCGAATCCTTTTGGAAGGAGCCGATGCCGTTGCTCGACGCCAACGACAACACCATGCGCGCCGCCTCTTGTAGCCTTGAATCGAGAACGTTCTCAACCTCGTGCGTAGTGCCAACATAAATCCAGCACGTCGCGGCTATCCAAATGAGGCCTGTTGTCACGACAAGGATGAAGAACAGCTTGCGTTTAAGAGAATTCATGATGAAGCCGGCCTCATGCGATAGCCAATGCCCCTTAATGTCTCGATTTTGGATCGTCCAATCTTACTACGGAGCTTATGCACGTGGACTTCGACCGTGTTGCTTTCGATTTCTTCCTGCCAGCCATAAAGGCGCGCTTCCAGATCGCTCTTGGAAAGAACGATGCCCGGGCGATCCATAAGCGCCGACAGGATCGCAAATTCCCGACGCGATAGGCTGATGACGGTTCCATCAACGGACGCCGTCAATCGTGCCACATCAAGCGTCACTCCATTGTGAGACACGTAAGGCGATGCGCGGCCTTGCTGCCGGCGACTGATCGCGCGGACTCGGGCTGCGAGTTCGTCCAGATCGAAGGGTTTGCCAACGTAGTCATCGGCACCCGCATCCAGTCCCTTAATTCGATCCGACACTTCATCAAGAGCGGTCAAGAGGAGAACCGGGATCCGGTGGCCCTTGGCACGCAACGATGTCAATAGATCCAGGCCGGATCCATCAGGAAGCATGAGGTCCAGCACGACTGCGTCGAACTCGTCTGTTGCGAGCGCGGCCTGTCCGTCCGTGCAAGTGGCGACCACGTCGAGCGTCGCACCGTATAATCCGAGGCCTACTTTTAGACCGTCCGCGAGAACTGAATCATCCTCGACGACCAAAATTCGCATTGAAGCCGCTCCTCATTCTGAATTTCGCGTCGGCGGCGGACCTTAAGGCTGGCTTAAGGTGGCGGCCCGAACTGGAACCCACGCCGTAGCGGAAGGGGGACTCCATGTCATACGGGCGCATACTCGGATTTGTTACTTTGCTCATGGCGCTAACGGCAGCGGCGGCTCTGGCCGAGGCAGCCGGAATCAAACCGGCCGATCAAGCTTTTCAGTTCCACGCGGAGTGGGCGGGTAAGGGCGGGGTGAGGCTAGGATGGACCATTGCGCCGGGTCACTACCTCTACCGGGACCGCATCACCGCGACGATCGACAGCCGGCCTGTTCGCATCGAGACCGAAGCCGGCGAGCTCAAGGAGGACCCGAATTTCGGACCAACCGAGGTCTATCATCTATCAGCGGCAGCGACCGTGGCGCCGGAGCTTGCGTCCGTCAAGGGCAGCCTGATCGTCACTTATCAAGGGTGTGCGGAAAACACCATCTGCTACCCGCCTATCTCGAAGACAGTCGATCTTTCGACGTTGTTGGTTGGTGATGCAGCTGAAGGAGACACCAAGATCGTGCCTCCTTCCGAGATGTCCGACGCCAACGTCCCGGTTCCCAAAAAGGTCACCCAGGAAACGTGCAGCGAAATCGAGTCGGAGTCAGCGGCCCTGTCTGGCAACAGTCTCTCGTCGATGTTGTTCGCCTTCCTCGGCTTCGGTATTTTGCTGTCCTTGACGCCCTGCGTGTTTCCCATGATTCCAATCATGTCGGGAATGCTTGCGCGCTCGGGCGGCGCGCTCTCCCTGGGACGTAGTTTCGTTCTGTCCGCCAGTTATGTCCTCGCGATGGCTGCCGCATACGGCGCTCTCGGGGTCTTCGCGGCATGGTCGGGCGAGAATTTACAGATTGTTTTGCAGACGCCGGCGGCAACAACCGCCATGAGCCTGGTATTTGCGGCGCTCGCGCTCTCTATGTTCGGTCTTTACGAGATCCAGTTGCCGCAGTCGTGGACGTTGCGACTTGCGGAAAACGCAGGGAACAAAGGCTCCATCGGCGGCGCCGCTGCACTTGGCTTCGGCTCCGCTCTGATCGTAGGACCATGCGTAACCCCGCCGCTTGCCGCCGCGTTGATCTACGTGGCTCAGACTGGGCTCGTGATACGCGGCTCACTGGCACTATTTGCTCTGGGGTTGGGGATGGGACTCCCGCTTGTCGCCTTTGGCGTGCTGGGCACCAGGGTACTTCCACGTTCGGGGCCGTGGCTCACGCGGGTCAAGCACATCTTCGGCTTCATCTTCATTGCGCTCGCCATCTGGATGAGTTCGCGAGTCATCCCGATGCAGCTCGTAGCGAGGGCATGGGGAGGCCTGTTTCTTGCGGTCGGAGGCTACTTCATTGCGGTCGTCCTCATGTCCCGTCAGCGTCGGTTGCCTCACTTCGCCGCGGCTACGACCGGCGCTTTGGCAATTGTCTATGGCGTTACGCTGGCGGTTGGCGCAGGCAGATCGAGCTATGAGCCACTCCGTCCGCTGGCTGCGATGGGTCTCGTGACGTCAGCAGCCAACGCGACTGTCCAGGCAGACGGATTTCGGACCGTGACCAATGAGGCCGCTCTCGAAGATGCGATCGATCTCGGCCGGAGGCAGGGAAGGGCGGTCATGATCGATTTCTCTGCCGAATGGTGCACGGAATGCAAGCTCATGGAGCGAAACGTCTTCTCGCAAGATGCCGTACGGCAGGAGCTGCGCGGAATGCTGCTCGTCCGAGCCGACCTCACGCATTTCGATCAGGACAGCAAGAACCTGATGAAGCGCTTCGCGGTCGTGGGGCCTCCGACGATTGTCTTTCTTAATCCTAATGGCAGCGAAATTCAGGAAGCGCGCGTCGTGGGCGACATTGGGGTGGCGGGCTTCCTGAGCAAACTTGCGAAGGCCCTGCGTGCCTGATCATATCATTCGATAGGAGACTACTTTGATTAATCCGCTTTCCCGAGCTCAGTTTTTGCGACTGGCAGCTCTTTCGGCCACCGTTCTTGTCGCGTCGAGCGACGCCTTCGCTGATGACGAGATCACGCGGGATATCATCCTGAACGATCCAGAGACCCCGACAGGTGGCAATCCGAACGGCGATCTGACGATCGTCGACTTCTTCGATTACAATTGTCCCTATTGCAAGGCGGCGGCAAAAAATCTCGAGAAGGTCGTCAAGGATGACGGCCGTATCCGCCTGGTTTACAAGGACTGGCCGATCCTGCACCCGACCTCGATCATCGGTGCGCGTCTTGCGTTGGGCGAAATATCAGCGCAAATACCTCCCGGTGCATCACGCCCTGATGGACATCCCGGGCTACGGAGTAGGCCAGGAGAAGATGATTGAAGCGACCCGCAATGCAGGCGTCGATGCAGCGCGATTGGACTCGGATATGATCGCGCATGCCGACGACATCGCGAAGTTGATCAAACGAAATCTGAATATTGCGGAAGCGATTGGCTTGCAGGGAACACCGGGGTTCCTTGTCGGCGCCTACCAGGCCCTGAACGAGCAGGGCTTCATCCGCGTGGTGGCCGACGCGCGTCTGCGTCAGAAAGCTAAGTAATCGCGCGGATCCTCAGGGTAGGAAATCATGCTGGGTCGTTGTATTGGCGAGCGGCTGAGGCTCGTCCTGTTCGCCTGCATCTCAGCCACTGCTCTTGCAGGATGCTCGGTCACGGTCGGGTCGCCGGCAATAACTCCAACTCCCACAGCCTCCGATACCAAGGCAGATTACGCCGCGCTTGGCGCGGAAAAGTTTCCGGTGGATGCACTCGACACGTCTCAGTTGGTCCACAATTCCTCAAGCAGATTGTCACCTACCGATCGCCGTATCCACCCGGTACCATTGTCGTCGATCCACATAGTCGCTTTCTTTATTTCATTCAGAAGGGCGGCCAAGCCATCCGCTACGGCATCGGCGTGGGCCGTGAGGGCTTGGCTTTTGCCGGGACGGGCCTCGTGCAGGACAAAAAAGAATGGCCGCGCTGGACACCGACGAGCGCCATGATCGCCCGTGAACCGAACCGCTACGCAAAATGGGCAAGAGGGATGGAAGGTGGCCTCGGAAATCCGCTTGGGGCTCGCGCGCTCTACCTCTTCAGGGCTGGACAGGATACGCGTTACCGCATTCATGGAACGCCCGAACCGGACAGCGTCGGCAAAGCGGTCTCTTCCGGATGTATCCGCATGATGAACCAGGACGTGATCGACCTCTATTCACGCGTCCCGCTTGGGACAAAAGTCGTTGTCCTCTCAGCGAAGACGTCCACCGCCGACGCCACGAAGCTTTGGTAGGTGGCCATGCAATCGCCTGCGGCGCGGCAGTCATCGGCGAGCATCTTCATCCCGATCGCTCGTATTCGGACGGCTAATAGGTTGGTGCACCGAAGCATGCCCTGGCACGACACAAGACCTTTGGCTTCTGACGCGCGCGAATGTGGCTCGCGTGAGAGCGCGCTCCTTCTTTCAAGCCCGCAAAGGGCGATATAGCTCGCGAGTGGAGCGGGAGCGCGACGGTTGCGCGGCCGAGACGAAAGGATTGAAATGATTCGGAACCCAACGTCGAAAGCACCTCGCCGCCACTCGAATGTTTACCATCAGTTAGTTCTGGCGCGTCGTCGGCTTCGTGATTGGATGGTATCGTCAAGTAACCCGAGCACTGGTCGCGCGAGGCCCTCCAGCAGCTTGCGTTCGGGGCGAACGCGCGCGAGCACACGAATACCGAGGAGAACCCCAAGAAGAGACTTGGAAAGGTCCTCGGCCGAATGGGCTCTCGCGATGGTCCCCTCTCTCTGACCTTGGGAAACGCATCGAAGGAAGAAAGCCTCCACTTCCTCGAGAAATGTTGCCACGATACCCAAGAATTGGGCGTCGTGCGGCGCGCTCTCGATGGCCGAGTTTACCAGCAGACAGCCGCGGCGCTGCTGATCAGTGAGGGAGCGCTTGATGATCTCCGCATGAAAGGCGCTGATCGCCTCCCGCGGAGGGAAAGTGGATTCGATGCGGTGAATGCGTTCACGGAACATCTGGTCGAGATACCGATTGAGCGAGCGCTCATACAAAGTCCGCTTGTCGCCGAAGGCATTGTAGGGGCTGGCGCCCGCGATGTTCATTTCGTTAGCCAAATCGCGCACCGAGGTCGCCTCATAACCGCGCTGCCAGAATCTTTCAATGGCAGCGTCCAGCACGGCGGCTTCGTCAAACTCGCGCGGCCTCGCCATTATGTCCTACCTCGTTCCATCCTGCGCTTCGCTGGCTGAAATCAATCCAATAGCATTCAGCGCGGCTGCCTGACAATCGAAGTCGGCGCCCGTTTGCGAGTCAATCGGCTTACCGCCACCATTACCGGCGAGTATCCAAAATCACAATGCGGTCTTGCAAAACGCGCGCTTGATTTGTTTTAGATCGAGTGATCCAAAACGATAGTCGATCACGGATATAGATCGCTGATGCTACTAGTCCGATGAGTTCAACTGCCATTGAAAACTCGACGACACGTCCAAGCCTGGTCTCGTCCGATTCTTGGAGGGGCACACCGTCTGTCGCTCGCCGCGCGATAATGTGGGCGCTCTACACAGTGCGGCTGCGCCCAATGGGACCTTACACGACGTCAGACTGTGGCGCTGACTTGCCTCCGGTCCGCCGTCTTCCGTCTGCCGCTTTATCTCGGAGTTGGCGTTTCGACCCTGTCTCAAGCATCCGGTCGGGAATTACTGGGGCATCATGATATGTGAGGTCTTCAATCGCACCGTCGTCTCGCCTGGACCGCGCGCAGCCCCGACAACCACTGCGTTTGTGCTGGTGACAGTGACCGTGTTGGCAATCCCGGTCCTCAGTGAACGGCCGTTATGGCATTCGACGACAGCCATCTGCGTCATCGCGATGATGGTCGTGTTCGCTGCAGTTTTCGCCAATCGAAGCAGTATAAAGGAAGAAGATCGATGATCCGTTTCTATTTCCACCCAACGCCCAATCCGACAAAAATCGCGCTGATGCTTGAGGAAGTCGGCTTGGCCTACCAATTGGTTGCGATTGATACCAGCAGGGGTGAACAGCACACGCCGGAGTTTCGCGCGGTTAATCCCAACGGCAAGGTGCCTGCCATCGTCGATACGGAAGGACCTGGCGGTAAGGAGACGCGGGTTTTCGATTCCAGCGCGATACTGCTTTACCTTGGCGAGAAGACAGGACGTCTGATCGGTTCACCGGCTGATAGACCGGAATTGTTGTCATGGCTCTTCTTCATCGCAACCGGCGTCGGCCCATTCTCGGGACAAGCCGTACACTTCCAGTACGCGGCTCCAGAAAAGCTCGCCTACGCCGTCAATCGCTACCGAAGAGAAGTCGAGCGTCATTACGAGGTGCTCGATGAGCATCTGAAGGAACGCGATTTTATCGTTGGGAACGATTATTCAATCGTCGATATTTCCGCATGGGGATGGTTGGATCGTGCCCCACGCGTGCTGCCGGGCGATGGGGTACCCCTGGCGGCGTTTCCTAATCTCGAACGCTGGTTTCGGGCGATCGATGCGCGCCCGGCCGTGGCGAGAGCTCGCGCGGTGGGGAAAACCCATGCCTTCAAGAAGGAAATGGATGAAGAAGCGGACCGCGCACTCTTTCCTTCCAACTATGCGAAAGTCGCTCGTTAGGCCCGCCGCCTCAAATCGTCCGAAAGCGAAACAAAGCGAGACAGCCAATGAAACTTCAGAAAAAACGAGTGCTGATCACTGGCGGCTCCAGCGGTATCGGATTTGCGACCGCCGAGGCAATGTTGGCCAACGGAGCGGAGGTCGCGATTACCGGTCGACGGCTGGATGTTCTGCGCACTGCCGCTGAGCAGCTACGTCAGGGTGGCCGTCTCGAGTACGTTGCCGCGGATGTCAGCACGGAGAAAGGTCGGGGAGATGACGCTTACCTGCGCGCTCGAGAAGCTCGGCGGTCTGGATGTACTTGTCAACAATGCTGGCGGAGTTAGGGCCGGTCGGCTGGAGGACAGCACCGAGGAAGAGATCAGATCGATGATCGAGGTCGACTTGGTCGCGCCGATCTTGCTGACGCGGGCGGCCCTGCCCGCGTTGAGGGCGAACGCCGACGGCCTAATCGTGAACATTACATCGGACGTCGCGCTTGTCGCGGCACCGTTCTATGCCACCTATGCCGGGGCCAAAGCCGGCTTGGCTAAATTCAGTGAATCGCTTCGCCGGGAATTGAAGGGCGAGGGCGTGCATGTCATGACGGTCTATCCGGGGGCGACCGAGACGCCGATGAATCGTTCGTCGCGTGCAGGCCCCGAGCTCGGCTTTGCACGAGAGCCGGCGAGTGCCGTTGCCGCGGCCGTTATCGAGGGAATAAAACAGAACGCCCTCGAAGTAATTCGAGGCGGCGAGTTTTGGGCGAAGATGACCACCTTGAACCGCGAGGACCCAGCCGCGCTCGATACGCGGTTCCTTGATCTAAAGCCAGCACTGGCGGAGGCGGTTCGCGACCATTCGTGCGCTCTGACGGCGCACAACGTTCCTCTGCGCAACTACAAGATGATCATAGCGAAGGAGACCGCTTATGACACGCTTTGCACTCTACGTTGAGTTGAAGGCGAAAACGAGGTCGGGAGGAGGACGTTGCGACCTTTCTTACGAATGCGCGCGACCTCGTCATGGCTGAGACCGGCACGATTGCACGGTTTGCCGTGCGCATCGACCAAGAGACATTCGCGATCTTCGACGCGTTTAATGATGAAGCCGGACGGACGGCGCATCTCAAGGGCGCGGTCGCGACGGCACTGATGGCTAATGCGGCCGATCTACTTGCCGTAGCTCCAGAGATTCGCCAACCCGCGGTGCTCGCGGACAAGCTTCCCGCCTGACTCCCGCGACCGCATCGGCCGGCCGATACGAAGGTATGGGCCTAGCCATTAAACTCAACGGGTTGTGATTATACGCTTCCGAGGCAAAAGAATTCCCATGAAAGTCGTTGGCGGAGGGATAGACTCTCGGCGGCGTTACAGCTTCTGAAGGCTGGACTTGACGTGCATGTCTATGAGCAGGCGCCGCACATCGCCGAAATCGGCGCAGGCATTCAGATCAGCCCCAACGCCTCTCGGCTCCTGCTGCGGCTGGGCCTTAAGGCGGCGATAGATGCTGTCGGTATGCGGCCGGGCGCGAGACATCAACGGCGCTGGGACGATGGACGCACCTTGCAGCACGCACCGCTCGGGCCTGAGGTCGAGGCCGCCTTCGGTGCCCCGTACCACCACTTCCATCGCGCCGATTGTCAGCCTTCTGGCCGATGCACTGCCACAGCAGCGTTTGCATACCGGCCACAAGCTCATAGGGCTAGAGCAGAAGGGCGAAGCGCGTGATTGCGCGGTTCGAGAACGGCGCGACGGTGGAAGCAGACCTCCTGGTCGGTGCCGACGGCATTCATTCGCGTGTGCGCAGTCTCGTCTTCGGTCCTGAGAAACCGCGCTTCACCGGCTGCGTTGCGTGGCGCGGGCTGGTGCCGGCCGAGCGCATCAGACATCTCAGCATCGGGATCGCTTCGCACAGCTGGTTGGGACCGGACGGCCATGTCGTGCACTACTGGGTCTCGGCCGGGCGGATGATGAACGTGGTCTGCGTCGTCGAGCATGGTGACTGGGCCCAGGAGTCCTGGATTGACAAAGGCGAGGTGGCCGACGTCCTTTCGCGCTATGATGGCTGGCATCCGACGGTGCGCTGCCTGATCGGCGCCTTTCCCGAGACCTTTATCTGGGCGCTGCACGGCCGCGCCGAGCTGCCGTGTTGGAGCGCCGGTCGTGTCAGGCTTCTAGGCGATGCCTGCCATCCCATGCTGCCGATGATGGGCGCAGGGCGCCGCGCAATCGATCGAGGACGGCGCCGCGCTCGCGGCGCTACTCAAGGCCATGCCCGACGACAGCGCGGGCGCACTGGCGCGCTATGAAGCGTTGCGCAAGCCGCGCACGACGAAGCTGCAGCAGGCCAGTGCCGCCAACCGCACCCGCTTCCATCTACCCGACGGCGACGCGCAACGCGCCCGCGACGAGGCGATGGTCTTGTCGGGCGACCGCTCGATTGCGAATATTGGCTGGTTCTATGCGCATGACGCGGCGGACGTGGGATGGCGATAGCGAGGAGCAACCAGCATTGAAGCGCATGAAATGGTGATCGACGCGAGCAAGTACGCTTCCTCCGCCGCAAGGTTGCGCAACCCACGGCGGGAGGAGGTCTTCTCACCAGATGCGGCCCAAGCACGGAATAAGCCCGGATACCTCAGGAACGGAGACGGACACAACCGGGGTCGAACGAAGCCAAAACTCTCGAGCTTTAAACACTATGCGGCGCGATAACCGGATTCGTGGCGGGCGCGATTTCGTGCGTCAAGGCGCGGCTTGAGACCCGTGCTGCTCCAAACGACAGCACCAAAGCCGTACTCCTTGGCCACCCTCTGGGCGGTATGCCTGCCGAAGAACCCCACGATCAAGTCCGTGCAAATCGACTGCGGCCAATTCGGCCTTCTTTTCCATCATTTTCCTTGCACGCCGCTTTGTTGGCGCCAGCGAACAGCGGGCCGCAGCATCGGCTGCGACAAGATTGCAGAGTTCAGGATCACCATCGCAGCATTCGTTGACCATGAAGGCGATCACTGACTGCAATCCCTCGGCTCGGAACGGTAGATGATGATGCTTCCCGTGCATGGAGCGCAGAAGGCCCGCGCGTGTACAAGGATCGCGAAGTGCGACGAAGTGTTGTGCGGCGCACCGATAGTCAGCGCTCCTAATGTACACTGATGGCTCCGCCCGGGCTTCTGAAGAAGCGATACTTGGCTTCCTGATCCACATTGCGAGGACATCCGATGCCCTGGGCTGCCGGCGCCAACATCTGTTTCTGGATCGATCCGGCACGCGACGACGGACGTGATCCTGCGCTTATAGAGTGTTCAAAAGGAAGCAGTGATGCCGCCGACAACCGCGGCAAGGCCCGGTCGGACGACCCAAACGTGAAATGCTCGTATTTGCGAGACCCTCGGTACAAAGTAAGCGTCGTTCTCAGGCCACGGCTTTGAGGGCTTGAGCGCGGTAGGCCCAGGGCAGTAGCTGGTCGATGTCGCGG